>NZ_JASTTJ010000009.1:0-312010 GCF_032248645.1 Streptomyces zaehneri | reverse complement strand
GGCTCCGCCCCCGAACCCCCGCTCCTCAAACGCCGGAGGGGCTGAAAATTCGGCAGGAGCTGGGAGTCGGGCAGGGGCCAAGGGTTGGGCAGGGGCTGGAAATTGGACGGGAACGGGAGGTGAAGTCGGTGCTCACCGGGTCAAGTGGCGCTCCGCGAACTCCAGTTCCAGTCGCACCTGCTTGATGCGCTCGTCCACCACCAGCGAGCCGTGGCCCGCGTCGTAGCGGTACACCTCGTGCACCGCTCCCCTCGCCTCCAGGCGCCTGACGTAGTTGTCGATCTGGCGGATGGGACAGCGGGGGTCGTTCACGCCGGCCGAGATGTAGACGGGGGCCCGCACCTTGTCGACGTACGTCAGCGGGGACGAGGCCTCGAAGCGCTCCGGGACCTCCTCCGGGGTGCCGCCGAGCAGCGTGCGGTCCATCGCCTTCAGGGCCTCCATCTCGTCGTGGTAGGCCGTGACGTAGTCGGCGACGGGGACGGCCGCGATGCCCACGGCCCACGCGTCGGGCTGGGCGCCGAGGCCGAGGAGGGTGAGGTAGCCGCCCCAGGAGCCGCCGGTGAGGATCAGCCGGGCGGGGTCGGCGAGACCCGAGCTCACCGCCCATTCCCGGACCGCCTCGATGTCCTCGAGCTCGATCAGGCCCACCCGGTGCTTCAGGGCGTCCGTCCAGGCGCGGCCGTAGCCGGTGGAGCCGCGGTAGTTGACGCGGACGACCGCGTAGCCGTGGTCCACCCAGGCCGCCGGGGCCGCCGCGAAGGCGTCGCTGTCGTGCCAGGTCGGGCCGCCGTGGATGTCGAAGACCGTGGGCAGCGGACCGCTGGCGCCGACGGGCCGCTGGACCAGCGCGTGGATGCGGCCGCCGGGGCCCTCCACCCACACGTCCTCCACCGGGACCGAGCCGGGGGACTTCATGCCGGGCGCGTCCAGGACCACTTCGCCGGTCGTCGAGCGGACCGCCGGCGGCCTGGCCGCGGACGACCACAGGTACTCCACGCTGCCGTCCGGACGGGCCGTGGCACCGGAGACCGTGCCGGGCGGCGTCGTGATCCGCTCCAGCGCGGCGCTCGCGAGGTCGTAGCGGAACAGTTCGCTGCGGGCCTCGAAGCTGTGCACGATGAGCAGGCCCGAGCCGTCCGGGTACCACTCGGCGCTGACGTCGCCCGGCAGGTCCAGGTCCAGGTCGGTCTCCAGGCCGGTCGCCACGTCCCAGACCAGCGGCTCCCAGCGGCCGCGGCGCTGGTGGCCGATGAGCAGCCGGGTGTCGCCGTCGACCGGGGCGAAGCCCAGTACCTCCAGGCCCAGCTCCTCGACGCCGCCCTTGGTGTCGTCCAGCTCGGCGACCTTCGAGCCGTCGGGGCGCAGGACGCGCAGCGCGGAGTGCATCGCGTCGCCGTGCTCGGTGTGCTCGACGGCGATGAGGGAGCCGTCGTGGGAGAGGTCGCCCACGCCCGCGGACTCCCGGTGGCGGTACAGCTCGAAGGGGGGCTCGCCGACCCGCGCCACATGGATCGTCGTGCCCTCCTCGTCCGTGGAGCGGCCGACCACCGCGGTGCGGCCGTCGCGGCCGAGGGCCAGACCCGCCGGGTAGGAGGCGTCCAGGCCCGGGGTGGCGGGCTCGTCGGCTCCGCCGCCGAAGGGCTGACGGCGCCAGACGCCGAACTCGTCGCCGTCCTTGTCGTCGAACCACCAGATCCACGCGCCGTCCGGGGAGAGCACGCCGTCCGTCGTGCCGTTGGCCCGGTCGGTCACCTGACGCTGGTGGCCCGTGGCCCGGTCCCAGGCGTACAGCTCGTACGTCCCCGTCGCATTGGAAACGAACAGGGAGCGGTCCGGCGCGTCCTGCGCCCAGTCGGGCAGCGACACCCGGGGCGCCCGGAAGCGCTTCTCCCAGTCCGGCATCTCCTCGTACTGCTCGGGTGCGGCGGACCCGTTGCTCTCAGTCATGACCCCATACTGCCCGCCCGCGAGGACAATGGGACGCCAAGGTCCCCAGGCTGTGGATAACTTCCCACCGACTTCGCACCTCCTTCCCACCAATGAGCCCCGCCCGCCCCTCACCCGAGCCGCGTCCGACCCTCACCCGAGCCTCACCCGAGCCGCGTCCGAGCCTCACCCCGCGGGTCGGTGTCGGGCGCGCGCCCCGTACCGTGGAGGGCGTGTACCGGTTCCTGCTGACGCCCCGCTGGTGGGGGATCAACGTCTTCGTGCTGCTGGCCATCCCCTTCTGCGTGTTCATGGGGTCCTGGCAGCTGAGCCGCTTCGAGGCTCGCGTGGACGACCACCGCAGCGCGAAGGAGCAGGCCGAGTCCGCCCGCACGCAGGCCGCGCGGCCGCTGGCCGAGCTGCTGCCCGTGGACAAGTCGACCTCCGGCCGGCGCGCCACGGCCACCGGGCACTACGGCAGGCAGCTGCTGGTGCCCGGCCGGCAGCTGGACGGCCGGGACGGGTACTACGTGCTGACCCTGCTGCGCACGGACGGCGGCAAGGCGCTGCCCGTGGTGCGCGGCTGGCTGCCCGGCACCGCCGACGCCGCTAAGGCCCCGAAACCGCCGGCCGGCCAGGTCACCGTCACCGGCACGCTCCAGGCCTCCGAGACGCCGGGCGACAACGGGGTGAGCGCCCAGGGCGGCCTGCCGGCCGGGCAGACCTCGGCGATCAGCGCCGCGTCCCTGGTCAACCTGGTGCCGTACGACCTGTACGACGCCTGGGTCACGCTCGACACCGCGGACTCGGGGATGACGGCGGTGCCCGCGACCGCGGCGGCCGACACGGGGCTCGACCTGAAGGCGTTCCAGAACCTGGGCTACACCGGCGAGTGGTTCGTCTTCGCCGGGTTCGTGGTGTTCATGTGGTTCCGGCTGCTGCGCCGCGAGGTGGAGTTCGCGCGGGACGCGGAGCTCGGCATCTTCCCGGAGGAACCCGGGGAACCCGAGGCCCCCGGGGCATCCGAGAAGCCCGGCTCCGGATCGGGCGATCGCCCCGAGCGGGTTCAGGACGACGCCAGCACGCCCGTCCGGTAGATCGTCCCGGCGCACGCGTCGGACACCGTGGCCACGCTCGTGGGGGAACCGCCCTCGGCCGTGTAGGTCACGTTCACGCTGCCGTCGACCGTGCCGTCCTCGGTGTACATCTGGGCCGAGGTGCCGGCGGTGGTCTCGCCGGTCGTGCTCGACTGCTCGGTCGGAGTCGGGGACGGGGACGCCGAGCCGCCGCTGTCGCCGCCGCTGCCGCCCGTGGTGGGGCAGGTCTCGGAGGGCACCCAGGCGAACTTGACCTCGTAGGCCGAGCCGGGGGCGAGCGCGTGCTGGGAGACGTAGAGGGAGGGGTCGGGCAGGCCCGCCGCCACGTCCCCGGAGGCGTGCTCCACGACGGTGATCTTCGAGGCGTCGGCGGCGCCCTGGGCGCCGAAGGTCACCGAGACCGCGCCGCTGACGGTGCAGATGGCGCTGGAGGCGTTCTGGACGAGGAAGGTGCCGTAGACGGTGCCGGCCGAGTCGGGGACGTCGAGGCTCGGAGTGCCGGCATCGAGCTGGTCCGCCGTGCAGGCGGGCGCGCTCGCCGCGGACTCGGAGGTGGGGCCGGCGCCGCTGGAGGCGGTGCTGCCCGCGGACTCCTTGCCCTGGTCGGAGTCGGTGGCGCCGCCCCTGCCCTGCTCACCGGTCTTGCCGGAGGAGTCGCCGACCTTGCCCGAGGAGCCGCCGTCGGGGCCCTTGCCCTGATCCGCTCCCCCCTGCGCCTGTGAGGCCTGGCCGGCGATGGAAGGGTTGGCGTCGGAGCCGCCGGAGTTCGAGACGTGCAGCACGGCCGGGACGGCGGTGCCGAGGAAGAGCGCCGCGGCCGCCATGCCGACGGCCGCCTGCCGCTTGCGGGCCCGCCGGACGGGAACGGCCCGTCGCAGGTGGTCCAGCGAGCCGTCGCGCGGCTCCATCTCCTGGACGGCGTCGTGCAGCATCCGGCGCAGTGCCAGCTCGTCCGAGTCGAGCCCGTCGGGGCTCTGTTCGTCGAGGTGGTGGTTCACGGTTGAGTTCCCAGCGTGCGATTGCTTCGGCTCTTGTGTACGCGACGAGGACGTCGGCTCGTGCCACGCGAACGGCTCGTGGCGCTCGTGACTGTCGTGACCGCCGTGTGAGCCCTGCCCTTCGGCTTCCCCGCTCACGCCGACGCCTCCATGGCTGTGCGCAGGGCGGCGATGCCGCGTGAGCCGTAGGCCTTGACCGAGCCGAGGGAGACGCCGAGGGTCGCGGCGACCTGGGCCTCGGTCATGTCGGCGAAGTAGCGCAGCACGAGGACCTCGCGCTGCCGGCGCTGAAGGCCCTTCATCGCCTTGATGAGCGAGTCGCGCTCCAGCTGGTCGTAGGCGCCCTCCTCCGCGCTGGCCATGTCCGGCATCGGCTTGGAGAGCAGCTTCAGGCCGAGGATGCGGCGGCG
This sequence comes from Streptomyces zaehneri, assembly GCF_032248645.1. Taxonomy (NCBI): domain Bacteria; kingdom Bacillati; phylum Actinomycetota; class Actinomycetes; order Kitasatosporales; family Streptomycetaceae; genus Streptomyces; species Streptomyces zaehneri. The sequence goes on along the minus strand of NZ_JASTTJ010000009.1, from coordinate 307,576 downwards.
CAGGGCGGAACGGGAGAGGTTGACGACCGTCTGACGCAGGTAGGCCAGGGTCTTCTCCGGGTCACGGACGCGTTTGCGCGCGGAGTGGACGCGGATGAAGGCCTCCTGGACGACGTCCTCGCAGGAGGCGGTGTCGTCGAGGAGGAGGGCGGCGAGACCGAGCAGCGAGCGGTAGTGCGCGCGGTAGGTCTCGGTGAGATGGTCGACGGTGGTGCCGGCCGCCTCGGCGGTCTCGGCTGCGACGGTCGCTTCGGCGGCTTCGGCGGCTTCGGCGCCGTCACGCTGACTGGGGACGCGGGCGGGCCGCGCTGCGGGCATGGGCGCGATCACCGGCATGCCGCCGGGCGAGCCGGGCATACGGGGTCGGAGGACGGCTCGCGGCGGCCGAAGGGCCGCGCCGCGGGGCGCCAATGGGAGTTCGAGTACCTCTGCCACGCCAGTTGGACACACTTCCCCCCGTGGGGGTTGTACGCGTCCGGCGTCACTTTTGCGTCGACCAAGGCCACGCGCACCCGTCTCATCTGTCCCGCACTTCCCCTATATGCCATATGAACGGGCGTCCCCACGCCCGGATCACCGCGTCCCCGAACGCTGTGATCGTTCACACGTCTGCGCACACCCCGCAGGGTGACCGCAAAGACGCTCCCCGCCCTGCGCACGGTTGCGGAGAGCGGGGAGGAAAATCTTCGGATGCCAAAGGTGTCCGATACAAGTGGTTCGGATCATCGACCCGCTCACACTGCACTGGAGATCCTACAAACCCACCAAGCCCTGGCCAGCGCTTTTACTTCCGGTAGCACCTCGCCGCACGCCGGCGCGACCGCCGCAGGACAGCCCGGCACGCCGGCACGGCCGCCGCAGGACAGCTCCGCACGCCGGCACGGCCGCCGCAGGACAGCTCCGCACGCCGGCGCGACCGCCTCAGGACAGCCCGGCACGCCGGCGCGACCGCCTCAGGACAGCTCGGCCGCCACCAGCTCCGCGATCTGCGCGGTGTTCAGCGCGGCCCCCTTGCGCAGGTTGTCCCCGCACACGAACAGCTCGAGCGCCGTCGGGTCGTCGAGGGCCCGCCGGACCCGGCCCACCCAGGTCGGGTCGGTGCCGACCACGTCGGCGGGCGTGGGGAACTCCCCCGCCGCCGGGTTGTCGAACAGGACGACACCGGGCGCCGTCGCGATGATCTCGCGGGCGCCGTCCACGGTGACCTCGTCCTGGAAACGGGCGTGCACGGTGAGGGAGTGCGTGGTGACCACCGGGACGCGCACGCAGGTCACCGCCACCGGCAGCTTCGGCAGCCCGAGGATCTTGCGGGACTCGTCCCGCACCTTCATCTCCTCCGACGACCAGCCGTCCGCGCGCAGCGACCCGGCCCACGGGACGACGTTCAGCGCCACCGGCTCCGGGAACGGCCCGGTGTCGTCGCCCACGGCCCGCCGCAGGTCACCGGGGCCGGTCCCCAGCTCGGTGCCGGCGACCAGCGACATCTGCCGCCGCAGGGTCTCCACCCCGGCCCGCCCGGCCCCGCTCACCGCCTGGTACGACGACACCACCAGCTCGCGCAGCCCGTACTCGGCGTGCAGCGCGCCCAGGGCGACGATCATCGACAGCGTCGTGCAGTTGGGGTTGGCGACGATCCCGCGCGGCCGGTTCCGCAGCGCGTGCGCGTTGACCTCGGGGACGACCAGCGGCACCTCCGGGTCCATCCGGAAGGCGCCCGAGTTGTCGACGACGACCACGCCCTTGGCGGCGGCGACCGGCGCCCACCGCGCCGCGACCTCGTCGGGCACGTCGAACATGGCGACGTCGACCCCGTCGAAGGCCTCCTCCGACAGGGCCACCACCTCGACCTCCTCGCCGCGCACGGCCAGCTTTCGGCCGGCCGAGCGCGGGGAGGCGACCAGGCGGATCTCGCCCCAGATGTCGGCCCGCTGGGAGAGGATCCTGAGCATGACCGAGCCGACGGCCCCGGTCGCTCCCACGACCGCGAGGGTCGGCCGCACGGTAGTGGCCATCAGCGGCCGGTGCCCCCGTAGACGACGGCCTCGTCGCTGTCGGAATCGAGCCCGAAGGCGGTGTGCACGGCGCGCACGGCCTCGTTGACGTCGTCGGCGCGCGTCACGACCGAGATGCGGATCTCGGAGGTCGAGATGAGCTCGATGTTGACGCCCGCGTCGGACAGGGCCTTGAAGAAGTCGGCCGTGACGCCCGGGTTGGTCTTCATCCCGGCGCCGACCAGGGAGATCTTGCCGATCTGGTCGTCGTAGCGCAGCGAGTCGAAGCCGATGCCCGCCTTGTTCTTCTCCAGGGCGTCGATGGCCTTGCGGCCCTCGGCCTTGGGCAGCGTGAAGGAGATGTCCGTCAGACCGGTGGAGGCCGCGGACACGTTCTGCACGATCATGTCGATGTTGATCTCGGCGTCGGCGATCGTCCGGAAGATCACGGCAGCCTCGCCCGGCTTGTCCGGCACGCCCACGACCGTGACCTTGGCCTCGGAGGTGTCGTGCGCGACACCGGAGATGATGGCCTGCTCCACCGGCTTTTCCCCTTGCTGCTGTGTCTTCGGAACGAGTGGCTCACTGCTGACCCACGTGCCCTGGAGTCCGCTGAACGACGAGCGGACATGGATCGGGATGTTGTAGCGGCGGGCGTACTCCACACAGCGGTGGAGCAGCACCTTGGAACCGGAGGCCGCGAGCTCCAGCATGTCCTCGAAGGCGATCCAGTCGATCTTCTGCGCCTTCTTCACCACGCGCGGGTCGGCGGTGAACACGCCGTCCACGTCGGTGTAGATCTCGCAGACCTCGGCGTCGAGCGCGGCGGCGAGGGCGACGGCCGTGGTGTCGGACCCGCCACGCCCCAGCGTGGTGATGTCCTTCTTGTCCTGGCTGACACCCTGGAACCCGGCGACGATGGCGATGTTGCCCTCGTCCAGCGCGGTCCGGATGCGCCCCGGCGTGACGTCGATGATCCGGGCTTTGTTGTGGACCGAGTCGGTGATGACGCCTGCCTGGCTGCCGGTGAACGACTGGGCGCTGTGACCCAGGTTCTTGATCGCCATCGCCAGCAGGGCCATGGAGATCCGCTCTCCGGCGGTCAGCAGCATGTCGAATTCCCGGCCGCTGGGCATCGGGGATACCTGCTCGGCGAGATCGATCAGCTCGTCCGTCGTGTCGCCCATCGCGGAAACGACCACGACCACCTGGTGGCCGTTCTTCTTCGCTTCCACGATCCGCTTGGCGACGCGCTTGATGCCCTCGGCATCGGCTACGGAGGAGCCTCCGTACTTCTGCACGACAAGGCCCACGTGCGCTCCTCGCTCAGTTTGTCTGTTTCCGCACATACGCCCTTGTACTGCGGGTCGGCTCAGTCTAACGAGCGCCCGAAAACCACCTCCCGAGTACCGCATGGTGAGACTCGGCGAGACTCGCGGAAGAGGCCGGGAAGAGGTCCGGACGCCCGTCGTCGGGTCTTCCCTTCCCACTGAAGCCGAAGTGATAGCTGTGAATTAAGTTTCAAGCACTATCGTGCGGCTGTGCACGTACTCCTCGTGGAAGACGACGAACCGGTCGCCGAGTCGCTGCGGCGCGGGCTGAAGCGGTACGGCTTCGACGTCGACTGGGTCACCACGGGCGCCGCCGCGCTCGCCCATTCCGACCCCTACGACGTCGTCCTGCTGGACCTGGGCCTGCCCGACACCGACGGCCTGGACGTGTGCAGGGCCCTGCGCGAGCGGGGCGACATCCCGATCATCGTGATCAGCGCCCGCAGCGACGAGACGGACCGGGTGGTCGGCCTGGAGCTGGGCGCCGACGACTACGTGTCCAAGCCGTTCGGGGTGCGGGAGGTCATCGCGCGAATACGGGCGGTGATGCGGCGCGTGCGTCGGCGCACGGCGGACGAGGGCACGACCGGCGGCGCGGACCACTACGGCGCCCGGCTGACCGTCGACCGCAAGGCGGCCCGCGTCCACGTGGACGGCGCGGAGATCGCGCTCGCGCCGAAGGAGTACGACCTGCTGTCCTTCCTCACCGAGGAACCGGGCGCGCTGATGTCGCGCGAGCAGATCATGGAAGCGGTCTGGGACGCGAACTGGTTCGGGCCGACGAAGACGCTGGATGTGCACGTGGCGGCGCTGCGGCGGAAGTTCGCCGGGGTCGTCGCCATCGAGGCGGTGCGGGGCGTGGGCTTCCGACTGGAGATCGTCGGCGGGCCCGCTCCCGGCCCGAGCAGCCCGGTCGGCCCCGGCGGCTCCGGCGGCCCGGTCGGCCCCGGCAGCCCCGGCAGCCCCGGCAGCCCCGGCGGCTCCGGCGGCCCGGTCGGCCCCGGCAGCCCCGGCAGCCCTGGCGGCCCGGTCGGCCCGACGTCATGATCAAGCAGCTCATCCGCAGTTATGTGCTGCTGGTGGCCGTCGCCATCCTGCTGTTCACCGTGCCGGTGGCCTTCACCCTCACCGCCCAGCTGCGCGGCGACACCGAGGTGTCCATCGAGCGCGAGGCGACCACCATGGCGCTGCTGCTGGGCAACGGCGACACCGCCTCCTGCCAGGCGCTGGAGGAGATGGCCAGGGCGTACGCCGTGGAGACCGAGGACGAGGTCCAGGCCACCACCACCGCCCGGTGCGCGCCGGCGCTGCCGCGCCCCGCGCGGGACGCGGCGCTGGCCGGGGCCCTGGAGCGGGGCAGTCCGACCACCGACTGGGGGTCGGACTTCATCTGGGGCCGCGACCTGGTGATCACGGTCCCCGCGAAGGACGACGGCCAGGTCGTCGGCGCCGTACGGATCGTCTACGCGACCTCGGGACTCACCCACAGGCTGTGGACGATCTGGGGCTTCCGGGCGGGCCTCGCCGTGGCGGTGCTCGGCGTGGCCGCGCTGATCGGCGCGGTCGTCGCCCGCCGCATCACCCGCCCGCTGCGCCAGCTGAACGACATGGCGAGCAAGTTCAGCGACGGCGACCTGACGGCCCGCTCCCCCGTGACGGGCCCCCAGGAGACCCGGACCCTGGCCCGCACCCTCAACCAGGCCGGCGAGCGCCTCGACACGCTGATCGCCTCGCAGCGCATCTTCGTGGCGGATGCCTCGCACCAGCTCAGGACCCCGCTGACGGCGCTCCGCCTCTCGCTCGACAACATCGCGGACGGTGTCGACGACGAGTTCGTGCGGGAGGACGTGGAACAGGCCACCGCCGAGGTGGTGCGGATGAGCCGGCTGGTCAACGGCCTGCTGGTGCTGGCCAGGGCCGAGGCCAAGGTGACCGCGGCGGAACCGCTGTCCCTGACGGACATCGTGGCGGAACGCCTGTCGGTGTGGAGGCCGGCCGCCGACGAGCGCGGGGTCACCATCGCGCTCAGGGGGAGTGTTGTCGACGACCGGCCGTCTGTGCTGGCCAGCCCCGGTCATCTGGACCAGGTGCTGGACAACGTGCTCTCGAACGCCCTGGAGGTGTCACCCGACGGCGGGACGATCACCGTCCGGACCGAGGCCGGGGCCAGGGAGGTGGTCCTGTCCGTCGCGGACGAGGGACCGGGCATGTCGGACGCGGAGAAGTCCCGTGCCTTCGACCGCTTCTGGCGCGGCCAGGGTCTGACCGGGCGCTCCGGTTCCGGGCTCGGCCTCTCCGTCGTCAGACAACTGGTGACGGACGACGGCGGGACGGTGGCCCTGGCGGACGCGCCCGGGGGCGGGCTCTCGGTGCGGATCAGCCTTCGGGCATCGCGGACGAGTGGTGGTTGACGATCTTCCACTCGCCGTCGCGCTTCTCGTACTCGTAGGTGTAGCGGGCCTCGACGACGCGCTTCTCGCCGGTGTCGTGGTCGGTGAGCGTGAACGCGTAGACGCCGGTGTCGATGGCGGAGTCGCTGTCGAGGACGTTGACGATCGTCCGAACCTTCTTGCCGGCCGGCTTGTTCCGGAGGAAGTGCTCGAAGTAGTCGACGATGCCGGCGCGGTCGGTGCGGACCTTGTTCGAGACGGTGGGCAGCAGGACCGCGTCCTTGGCGTAGCGGTCCGCGACAATCTCCGCGTCACCGGTCCGCAGTGCGGCGTTCCAGCCGTCGAAGAGGGCGGCGATCTGCTTCTTGGTGGGCTTCGAGGGCTTCTCGGAGCCGGCCGCACTGACTCCGGCCGACACCGTGGCGGCGGTGACGACGGCGGTGGCGGTGACGAGGGCGGCGCGTATGCGGGTCGTGCGGGTCATGGCAACTCCTGTGCGGCTCGCTGCTGTTGGGATAACCCAAGATTCGCGTCCGGCCGGTTAGCGCCCGTGCAGCCCGCGTACAGGGGACGTCCAGCACCAGGCCAATTCTCAGGAGGCGGTCCTCCGGCCCCGGTCCCGGACCAGGCTGACGCCGGCCCCGAGCGACACGACGCCCATCCCGACGGCGGTCATCACGCCCTGCGATCCGTCGACCACGAAGGGGGCCACCGCGGCGACGGCGAGGTTGAAGAGGAAGAGGAACCACAGGACGGGACGGGAGGAGAGCAGAGCCTTCATGACAGGCCTTCCTTGAACGGGAGTCGGTTTCGCTTGCGAGATCAACGATCCCGTCCCGGGCCTGCGGGAACGAGGGAGCACAGTCCCGAAGACATGGTGTAGGCAGGTACACCATGACGACCGGGACGAGTGAGGCACTGCTGGCGGGGATCGTGCTGCTGGGCTCCTGTGTGCAGTGGCTGACCGGGATGGGCTTCGCCCTGGTCGCCGTCCCCGCGCTGGTGCTGCTGCTCGGCCCGGCCCAGGGGGTCGTCCTGGCGAACTGCGCGGCGGGCGCGATCAGCGTCGTGGGCCTGGCGGGCGGTTGGCGCCGGGTGCGCCCGGCCGCGATGGTCCCGCTGTGCGTCGCCGCCGCGTGCACGGTCCCGGCGGGTACCTGGCTGACCCGCCGGCTCCCCGAACCCGCCCTGCTGTCGGTCATGGGCGCACTGGTGACGATCGCGGTCCTGCTGGTCATGCGGGGCGTCCGCATCCCCGCACTGCGCGGCACCCGGGGCGCGGTCGTGGCCGGCGCGGCGGGCGGCTTCATGAACTCGGCGGCGGGCGTCGGCGGCCCGCCCGTCTCCCTGTACGCCGTCAACGCGTGCTGGACGGTACGGGAGTTCATCCCGAACGCGCAGTTCTACAGCGTCGTCGTCAACGCCTTCTCGGTCGCGGCGAACGGCCTCCCGCAGCTGAGCGGCCCCCAGTGGACGTCGGTGGCCGTCGCGATGACCGCGGGCGCACTGATCGGCAGGGCTCTCGCGGGACGGCTGCCGGAGAACCGGGCCCGCCTGCTGGTACTGGGCCTGGCCCTGGCGGGCGGGGTGACGGCCATGGGCAAGGGCGTGTGGGGGTGGTCGTGAACGACGCCGCGCTCAGCCCGCGCGTCAGGCCCCGGAGCCGGTGTCGGCGCACCGACCAGACCCGGACCGGGGAGAAGAGTTCGAAGCCCGGAACTTGAGCCCCGGGGCGGCCTCAGTTTCCGGTGGACGCCGAGCCGATGTCACCACCCGCCGCGATGGAACCGGGGCCGGATGCGGTCACGTTGCCGGTACTCCGTTGACCCGCCGTAGGCGGGAGAAGAGGACTCGGGGAAACCGGTGTGGCCACGCCGCCCGTGGAGGCGAATCCGATGCTGCCGCCCGCCGCGACCGCCCTCTCGCCGGAGGCCTGTACGTCCTGTGTGGAAATCGATGGGGCCGCGGCAGAGGACGACCCGCCGAACTGAGCGATCGCCGCAAGCACGAAGCCGACGATGCCGACGGCCCCTCCGGCCACACTCGCGACCTGATCCGCCCTCCCGAGGTCCACGAAGGCGAAGCCGATCAGCGCCCCCACACCCGCCCCGCAGATACCGAGTCCTGCCCACGCCCATGGCTTGAGTGTCATGGGGCCATTGTGGCCGAACCGTCCCGGGAGCAACGGGTATCGGCGCAGAGGGTCCTACAGGTTCGGAGGTGGGGAGAACTCATCCGCGACGGAAGACAACGCCTCGAACATCTGCGACAGCAGGGCTGCAGCGGATTCGTTCTCACTCATCAGGGAGAACACCTCGGTCAAGAGCCCCTCAGCCGCTTCGCCATAGCGCTCGTCCCGTGTCGCCAGGTACACCTGAAGCAGCGCGAAGCGGGCGGCCACGGTGTCGACGTGGTCGTCACCGAGCACGCGTCGACACGTGTCCAGGTCGTGCTCGGCCGCGCTCACCTCGTCCTCGGTTGCGGGCGAGGCCTGGGCGAACCATTCGGGGCCCAGCGCCCTGACCTTCTCTTCCATGGCACGCAGCGCGGCTACCAGGCCGTCCCCGGTCACTGCTCGGAGCACTCCGGCAAGGGGCTGGATCAGGCTGTCCGGGAGATCAGGCAGGGTGGTCAACTGGGTGTCCAGGATCCTTGTGGCGAGAGTCTCCGGGTGTTCCCCGCCCAGGACTCGCACACAGTCGGCGAGCAGTTCTCCGCACAGGTCGCGGGCCTGCGCCGCCCTGCCGGTCAACACCAGCCCGGCGATCGTGTCCCGCCGTGCCGCGAAGGTCCTGGGGTGGTCCTGGCCCCGCAGCCGGATCTGACCCACCACACAGGACTCCGCCAGCCGCTGGGCCCGTTCCACCTCCCCTTGCAAGGAGGCGATCCGATGCATGTTCCCCATGGCCAGCAGAGTCACTCCGTGTTCCGGACCCAGGATCCGCGTGCAGTCGGCCAGCACCTCCTCTGCGAACGGGGCGGCTTCCTCGACCGACTTCATCATCCGCGTGGCATGCGCCAGCCGCACGCGCGCGAAGAGCGTCCTCTCCGCTTCCGGGCCCTGGTGTCGTACATACCCGGCTTCCGCCCGCCGCAGCAGATCGAGCGCCCGGAGGGCGACCTTCACTCCGACCCCGAGCATGTAGTCCCCGGTCTCCGTCAGCAGGTGTGCCATCGCCTCCGTGTCCGCCTCCGGCGGAACCAGCTCGGCCAACGCCTCGACGTGCGGGAGCAGGGAGCGCATGACCGGCCAGGCCGACGGGTCTTCGACGTCCTCGGGAAGAGCCCGCGCCAGGGCGTCCACCGCCGCTGTGCGCGCGTTCGCGACCGCTTCGGGGCTCCGATGCCGGTCGCCGTCAGCACCCGTACGGGACACGGCCTGGACCAGCCGGTGCACGGACACCGTGTCACCGGAGAGCGTGATCATGCTGTGGGCCGCCAGACGGCCGAGTGCCCGGCGTACGGCCAGCGACGATCCCAGGGAAGTGAACAGGCTGCGCGGGATGCCGTCGGGGGCATACCAGGCCAGCATCAACAGGATCCGGACAGCGAGCGGTTCGGCCGCGAGACGGTCGAGCGTGACGTGCCAGACGCGTGCGACGGTGCGTTCGTGGTCGCCGTCCTCGTGCGTCTCCGCGTACATCTCGGCGGGCGAAGTCGCGAGATCGTCCAGATACGTGCGGACCGCGCAGTCGGTCTCCCTGCAGTACGCCGCGGCCTGCGCGACCGCCAGCGGTAGACAGCCCAACTCCTCGCAGAGTTCGGCGGCATCCGGATCCTCACCATGGATCTCGGTGAAGAGACCCACCGCGTCCTGACTCGACAGCACGCTCAGCGGCACCTCCTCCGCGATTCCCTGCCACCCCGTCGCGCGCCGGCTCGTGATCAGAAAACGGCCCGTCGACGCCCTGGACAGCAGGGCAGTCACGTCGGCCGAACTGGTGACGTTGTCGAGGACGATGAGCCAGCCGCCATGAGTGGCGAGCCAGCGCCCGCCCCACTCGCTCAACTGCTCCTGGGGCAGCAGGGTGACAAGGGACGGCCGAAGGGCGGCCGCGAGATCTGCGAGGCCCGCGTCGATCGCGGCGCGGCTGTCGGCCGTGATCCACCACACCGGAGCGTCGGCCGGCCCGTGCGCGGAGGCCAGACGAGCGGCGAGCGTGGACTTGCCGATGCCGCCGAGACCGTGCAGCACATGGGCGAGCGACCGCCCTGGCTCGGCAGACGCGCTCCTCAGCAGGCCGAGTTCCTCGTCCCGCCCGACGAAGATGTGCGCACGGAAAGGCAGGTTGGTGAGGTTGGGCGGGCAGTCGACCGACTCGGGCGGCGGACACGCGTCCGGCAGCAGCATCCCCACGTGATCGATGTGCAGACCGATCGCGCCCGGCCCGGTGATCGCCTGCGCGATGCTCCCACCCGCGGCGACAGCGCCCGCGCCCGAGGCGTCCGCAGCTGCCCTACGGTCGAACAAGCCACTCATGCGTCACATCATGACCGCCTACGACACCCATCGTCAGGCGTACGAAAGGAGTTGGGCGGTCGGCACCGCTCTTCCCCGCCGGGCAGACCTACTTGACCGGCCCCAGGCCCAACTGCCCGCCGATCTCCTCCTCCATGACCCGGCCCGCCTCGAACTCGAGGGTCTCGTCGCCCAGGGTGGACTGGTCGGTGTCGAGGCCGTTCAGTTCCTCGAGGGGCTGGTCGAGGCGGATGTGGGCGAGGACCGAGTGCAGGGCGCGCAGGGTCGCCGAGGCGGTGGAGCCCCAGTTGGAGAAGTAGGAGAACTGCCACCACCACAGGGCCTCCGTGGTGCGGCCCGCGCGGTAGTGGACCATGCCGTGGCGCAGGTCGGCGATGACGTCGGCGAGGTCGTCGGAGATCCGGGCCGGGACGGGCGCCTTGCGGGGCTCGTAGGGGTCGAAGACCTCCGAGTAGACGTCGACCGGCTCCAGGAGGCGGGCGAGGTTCTCCCGCAGCTCGTCGGCGTCCGGCTCGAAGCCCGGGTCGGGCTCGTAGCGCTCGTCGGGGACGATGTCCTCGTGGGCGCCGAGGCGGCCGCCGGCCAGGAGCAGCTGGGAGACCTCCAGGAGGAGGAAGGGGACCGCCAGGCCCGGCTCGTCGCCCTTCGCGACCTCCGTGACGGCTACCAGGAAGCTCTCGACCTGATCCGCGATCTGGACCACGAAATCGTCCGGGTTGTGGTCGGTCGCGTGCAGCGTGGCGTCAGACATCTAGGAGTCGTCTCCCCTCGAAGGCGCGACCGAGGGTCACCTCGTCCGCGTATTCCAGGTCGCCACCCACCGGGAGGCCGCTGGCCAGGCGGGTGACCTTCAGGCCCATGGGCTTGATCATGCGGGCGAGGTACGTGGCCGTCGCCTCGCCCTCCAGGTTCGGGTCGGTGGCCAGGATCAGCTCCGTGACCGTCCCGTCGGCCAACCGCGCGAGGAGTTCCCGTATCCGCAGGTCGTCGGGACCGACACCTTCGATGGGGCTGATCGCGCCGCCCAGGACGTGGTACTTGCCGCGGAACTCACGCGTGCGCTCGACCGCCACGACGTCCTTCGGCTCCTCGACGACGCAGATGACGCTCGGGTCGCGGCGCGGGTCGCGGCAGATGCCGCAGAACTCCTCCTGCGCCACGTTGCCGCAGGTCGCGCAGAAGCGGACCTTCGCCTTGACCTCCATCAGGCACTGCGCGAGCCGCCGTACGTCCGTCGGTTCCGCCTGGAGGATGTGGAAGGCGATCCGCTGCGCGCTCTTGGGACCGACGCCGGGCAGCCGCCCCAGCTCGTCGATGAGGTCCTGGACCACGCCTTCGTACAACGGACTGCCGTCCTTCCTGGGGTTCCTTGCGGTACGTACGGTAGTTGGCCGAGGCCGGTCTTAGAAAGGCGGACCGGTCTAGAAAGGCAGTCCCGGGATGCCGCTGCCGCCGCCCAGGCCCTGGGCCAGCGGGCCGAGCTTCGCCTGCTGGAGCGCCTGCGCGTTCTCGTTGGCAGCGTGGACGGCCGCGACGACCAGGTCGGCGAGGGTCTCGGTGTCGTCCGGGTCCACCGCCTTCGGGTCGATCCGCAGGGCGCGCAGCTCGCCGGAGCCGGTCACGGTGGCCTGCACCAGGCCGCCGCCCGCCTGTCCGTCGACCTCCGTGTTCGCCAGCTCCTCCTGGGCACGGGCCAGGTCCTGCTGCATCTTCTGGGCCTGCTGGAGCAGCTGCTGCATATTGGGCTGGCCACCACCGGGAATCACGATCAGCTCCTGTGTCCTACGACTGGTCCTGCGACTGTCGGGCGTGCCTTCGGGCGGGCCTTTTTCCCGCTCGGCACGAGCCTACGTGGTCTGTGCGGGTGTCGCCCCAGCACTCTTTCGAGTGAGTCAGGTGTGAGGCCTATACCTGATCAAGGCCCACTTCCGGGCGTAAAAGAGATGAAACCTTCCTCTTCGCCACCCATTGGGAGGTAGGAAAGGTCCGGCGCAGCAGCATCAGGCGTCACGGGTGTCACGCAACGTGAGCGGTCGGGATCCGTCGGGTTCCATCGGTCGGGATCAGTAGGGAGTGCCGGGTGGGTCAGCAGCCGGAGATGCAGCCCGAGGGTCCGCCTCAGGACGGGCGGAGTGAGGGCGCGGCCGGGCTGCGGCCGGGCGACCTGGCCGGGCGGACGTTCCCGCTCGGGGACTGGGGTGAGCCAGCCGAGCGGCTGGACGAGCTGTACCGGTGGGTGGAGCGCGGGGCGCTGGAGACCGCCGCCTGGTACCTCGCGGACCGGGTGTGGAAGCGGCGGGGTGCCCGGGGCCTGCGCACCGGGGCGGCGGCGGGGGCGGTGTGCGCGGCCGCGCTGCCGTTGCTGGACCTCACCCGGGTGCTGGGCGGTGTCGCTCCCTGGGGGTATCTGGCGCTGCTGGTCGCGGTGGCGTGTGCGGCGGCGGACCGGTTCTTCGGGGTGACGTCCGGCTGGATAAGGGACGTGGCCACCGCGCAGGCCGTGCAGCGCCGGCTCCAGGTGCTCCAGTTCGACTGGGCCTCGGAGAGCGTCCGGGAGGTGCTCGGCCCGGCGGAGGGTACGGCGAGCGAGGCCGCGGAGCGGTGTCTGGCGGTGCTGCGGCGGTTCTCCGAGGACGTCTCGGAGCTGGTGCGTACGGAGACGGCGGACTGGATGGTCGAGTTCCGGACCGGGCCGGCGCCCATGGGGATGCAGGGGGCGGTCGCCTCCGGCGGGCGGGCGGACGTGGGCGGGGGGTACGGACGGTTTCCGATGCCTCCGGGGGCGAACGCGCGGCCGAACATGCCTCGGCAGCGGCCGCCCGAGCCTCGGTGAGGAGCGGCTTCGCCGCGTTTCCCGCCCCCGCCCCCGCCGACCCGTCCCGTCCCGTCCTGGGGGCTGTGCCCCCGGACCCCCCTCGGCCTGGACGGCCTCGTCCTCGATCGGGGCCGGGTACGTGCGCGCAGTGGATGGCGCGGCCGTAGGGCCCTGAGGGTGCGCAGCTCGCCGAGGCCGGGGACGGCGCCGAGGCGGTCGAGCGCGCTCTCGGACGGGCTCATCGACACAGGCGCATGACCTCCGGGGTCCGGACGTTCGCGCGACGTTCACCGCCGGGTGTAGGTCAGTTTCTCCCCGGTGCCGGTGTTCACCCGGCGCAGTGTGCCGTCGGCGAGCAGGGTGACCTCGGAGGCGGCGCCCGGACTGCACGAGGAGAGGGGTTCACCGGTGGTGACCTTGGACGGGCCTATCTTCAACGGGCCTTCACCGCCCGGCTGTTCGGAGAGTGCGGCACTGAACTCGCAGTGGTAGCCGTCCCCGTCGGCGACGAGGGCGAGCACCGCGTCGCCGACCTTGCCCTGGGCGAGGGTCAGCCGGCGCGTGTTCGTGCCGCTCTCGTTCTCGATCGTGGTGGTCCAGGTGCCGAGGTAGGCCGCCGGGACCAGCCCGCTCGCCGAGGACGCGGAGGGCGACGCGGAAGGGGAAGTCGACGAGTCCGGCGAGGGCAGCTCCGAGGCCTTCGCGGAGGAGGACGTCGAGCCGCCGGACGTGGTCGGCGCGGCGTTCGCGGCGGCATCGTCGTCACCGTTCATGAACGTGTACACCGAGCCGCCCGCGGCGATCGCGACCACCAGGGCGACGGCGACGAGCACGGCGGTCGTCCGGCCGCTGCGGCGCGGTGGCTCCTGTGGGCTGGCGGGGCCGGCCGGCCCGTACGGGTCGTGCGCGGGAGCGGCGCCGGGGCCCGCGGGGCCGTCCGCGTAAGGGTTGTACGGCGCCGCCCCGCCCGGTGCCGCGGACCAGCCGGCCGGCTGCTGCGGCTGCTGCGGATGGCCGTAGGCGGCCTGGGCCTGCTGCGGATGCTGCTGGGGGTAGCCGTACACCGGGTGGGCCGGGGCGGCCTGTCCGGGCGGGCGGGGCTGCGCCGGGATTCCGTCGGCGCCCGCGACCAGGGTGGGGCGGCGGTCCGGCGAGGGCGCGTGGCCGCGGGGGCCCGAGTGTTCCGGGAAGGCCTCGGGGGCGCTCGCCGCGTGGTCGAGGAGGGTGGGGCGGGCCCCGTGGCCGGAGGTGGACGGGCCCGCGCCCTCCGGGTCCTCCACTTCCAGCAGTCGCACGGCGTGGCGGCCGAGCTGTGCCACGAGGGCACCGGGCAGCCAGGGATCGCGGGAGCGGCCGTCGGAGACGGTGTCGTCGACGCCGGTGAGTTCCAGGACCCGGTCGAGGGAGGGCCGGGCGCCCGGGTCCTTGCGCAGACAGGCGCGGACCAGGTCGGCGATGCCCTCGGGGACGCCCGTGAGGTCGGGTTCGTCCTCGGCGATGCGGAACATCAGGGCGTGTGCCGCGCTGTCGGCGGAGCCGAAGGGGAGGGTGCCGGTCGCGGCGTAGGTGATGACCGAGCCGAGGCAGAAGACGTCGCTGGCGGGCGTCACCGGGTCGCCGCGCAGTTGCTCGGGGGCCATGAAGCCGGGCGAGCCGATCACCGCGCCGGTCTGGGTCAGCCGGCTGTCGCCGGTCACGCTCTCCAGCGCCCGCGCGACGCCGAAGTCGATGACCCGGGGCCCCTCGATGGTGACCATCACGTTCGACGGCTTGAGGTCACGGTGGACGATCCCGGCCGCGTGGATGTTGGCCAGCGCGTGCGCGAGCCCGGCGGCGAGGATGCGCACCGACCGCTCGGGCAGCGGACCGTGGTCGTGGCTCACGACCTGCTGGAGGCTCGGCCCGGCGACATAGCCGGTGGCGACCCAGGGCACGGCGGCCTCGGTGTCGGCGTCGAGGACGGGCGCGGTCCAGAAGCCGCCGACCCGCTGCGCGTTGCGCACCTCCTGCCGGAACCGGGCCCGGAACTCCTCGCGCGCCGCCAGTTCCCGCCGGACCAGCTTCACGGCGACCGTGCGTCCCCGGTCCGAGCGGGCGAGGTAGACCTGCCCCATGCCGCCCGCGCCCAGCCGCGCGAGCAGCCGGTAGCCGCCGATGCGCTGCGGGTCCCCCGGGCCCAGCTTCTCCATCGCAGCGCCGCCTTTCCCGCACATGTGTGATCGAGACATGTGCAACCCAGCCGAGAATAATCCGGCGGTTCGGGGAGTAGTGCGGTGCGGTGTCTACGGTTGCGTAACAGCGGGCTCCAGGCCGTCCAGCACCTTGGACAGCCGTTCCAGTACATGGACGGCCTCGGCGAGCTCCGCCTGCCCGAACGCCTCCGCCAGCCGGTCGGCGAGGGCCTCGTGCCCGGGGTGGATACGGGCGACCGCGGCCCGCCCCGCCGCCGTGGGCGCGAGCAGCTTGGCGCGCCGATGGGCGGGGTTCGGCCGGTACTCGGCGAGGCCCTGCTCCACCAGCAGGTCGGCGACGCGCTGGACGCTCTGCCGGGTGATGCCCATGGCGCGGGCGATGCCGGACACGGGCAGCGGGTCGCCGAGCACCGCGCCGAGCACCTGCCACCGGGCGGCGGTGAGCCCGGCGGGCCCGGCCAGTTCCTCGGCCACGGTGAGGAACTGGCCGTTCAGCCGGAACACCCCGAGGGCGCTGCGGCTGAGCAGGTCCTGCCGTTCCCTGCTCACCGGCCGGCCGTCGCCTTCTCCAGCACCTCGTACGCCGCCGGGTCGGAGTCGTGGAACAGCCGGTACCAGGCGTCCAGCACCGCGCCCTCGTACACGCCGAGCAGCCGGAAGATCTCGCGCGCGAAGGCGACCGGCTCGGTCGGTCCGGCGGTGATCAGGTTCGAGTCGGTGACCGCGTCCGCCTCGACGTACCGGTCGCCGCCCGCGTAGCCGGTCGCCGCCAGATAGAAGGAGACCGCGCCGGTGTGGTCCCGGTCGTCGAGCAGGCCTTCGCGGGCGAGTCCCGCGGTGGCCCCGCAGATCGCGGCGACGGGCACCCCGGCGTCGAGGAACGCGCGTGCCGTGCGGGCGAAGGGCGCGAGGTCGTCGGAGGTGTCCCAGCGGTCGGCGCCCGGCAGGATCAGCAGCGAGCTGTCCTCGGGCCGTACGGCGTCCAGCGCCAGGTCGGGCCGGATCCTCAGTCCGCCGGCGCTGACCACCGGCTCCCCCGACCCGCCGACCGTGCGGATCTCGTACCCGTTGCGCGCCAGGTACGCCGTCGCGAACCCCGTCTCCCAGTCGGCGAGCGTGTCGTACACGGCGAGATGCACCGGCTTGCGGCTCATGGTTCCTCCTCGTGAGCGAAATCCTTATGACAGCAACCTGTCATTACGACAGCACGCTGTCAACACACCCGGATCCCCCCGGCCCCTCCCCACGCCCGACAACCTGTCGCGGAATCGCCCCCTCCACGGAACAGGACGCCGATACCGCTTCCGCATCGCGGACATTTACGCTCACTGACATGACCCCTCAGTCCAGCCCCCAGGCCGGCGCCGCCGTGAAGGCCGCGGACCGCGCGCATGTCTTCCACTCCTGGTCCGCCCAGGAGCTCATCGACCCGCTCGCCGTGGCCGGCGCGGAGGGGTCGTACTTCTGGGACTACGACGGCAAGCGGTACCTCGACCTCACCAGCGGGCTCGTCTACGCCAACATCGGCTACCAGCACCCGAAGGTCGTCGCCGCGATCCAGGAGCAGGCCGCACACCTGACCACCTTCGCGCCCGCCTTCGCCGTCGAGGCCCGTTCGGAGGCGGCCCGGCTGATCGCCGAGCGGACCCCCGGCGACCTGGACAAGATCTTCTTCACCAACGGCGGGGCCGACGCGGTCGAGCACGCCGTGCGCATGGCCCGGCTGCACACCGGGCGCGCCAAGGTGCTGTCCGCCTACCGCTCGTACCACGGCGGCACCCAGCAGGCCGTGAACCTCACCGGCGACCCGCGCCGCTGGGCCTCCGACAGCGCGACGGCCGGGGTCGTCCACTTCTGGGCGCCGTACCTGTACCGCTCCCGCTTCTACGCGGAGACGGAGGAGCAGGAGACCGCGCGGGCGCTCGAGCACCTGGAGACGACGATCGCCTTCGAGGGGCCGGGGACGATCGCCGCGATCATCCTGGAGACCGTCCCGGGCACCGCCGGGATCATGGTCCCGCCGCCCGGCTATCTCGCCGGGGTGCGCCGACTCTGCGACCAGTACGGGATCGTCTTCGTCCTGGACGAGGTCATGGCCGGGTTCGGCCGCACCGGTGAGTGGTTCGCCGCCGACCTGTTCGACGTGACGCCCGACCTGATGACCTTCGCCAAGGGCGTGAACAGCGGATACGTGCCGCTCGGCGGGGTGGCGATCTCCGGCGCGATCGCGGAGACCTTCGCCAGGCGGCCCTACCCGGGCGGTCTGACGTACTCCGGGCACCCGCTGGCCTGCGCGGCCGCCGTCGCGACGATCAACGTCATGGCGGAGGAGGGCATCGTCGAGAACGCGAAGAACCTGGGCGCCTCGGTCGTCGAGCCGGGGCTGCGGGAACTGGCCGAGCGGCACGGATGCGTCGGCGAGGTGCGCGGGGTCGGCATGTTCTGGGCCCTGGAACTGGTGAAGAACCGGGAGACCCGCGAGCCGCTCGTGCCGTACAACGCGGCGGGCGAGGCCAACGCGGCCATGGCCGCCTTCGGCGCGGCGGCCAAGAAGGCCGGGGTGTGGCCGTTCGTGAACATGAACCGCACCCACTTCGTGCCGCCGCTCAACGTCTCCGAGTCCGAGATCAAGGAGGGCCTCGCAGCCCTGGACACGGCGCTTTCGGTGGCCGACGAGTACACGGACTAGAGACGGACGCCGGGCCGGGCGCGGCCGGGCGAGGGCCGGTCCCGGCGCTTCGGCGGGCCGGTGGCGCGGCAGAACGGGCAGGACGAGTCCGGTCAGGGCGCCGCGCCCCCTCAGGGGCGCAGGAAGCCGCGCGGCCGGCCCCCGCCGGCCCGCACCCGAGAACGCGGCAGTCGTCCAAGGTCTTGATTTCGTCGAACGCGTAAGGTGGCGTGCTCGTACATACCGACGAGCACGCCGCTTTTCCGCACCTGACGATGGAGACGCCCCGACCATGCCCGGCAGCACCGGCAACGGAGCCGTGACGCGCAGCACCCTGCGACAGCAGATCGCCGACGCGTTGCGCGACGAGGTGCTGGGGGGACGGCTCCAGCCGGGCCAGGAGTTCACCGTCAAGGAGATCGCCGAGCAGTACGGCGTCTCCGCGACCCCCGTCCGCGAGGCCCTCGTCGACCTCTCCGCGCAGGGCCTCCTGGAGGCCGACCAGCACCGGGGCTTCCGGGTCCACGAGTACTCCGTCGCGGACTTCCGGGGCATGATCGAGGCGCGCAGTCTGATCATCGAGGGGATGTTCCTCGCCCTGGACGAGGGCCGTCAGCGCCACCACAACTACGAGGACCCGCGGACCGCCGCCGCCATAGCGGGGGTGCGCCGCCGTGGCGAGGAGGCGCAGCGGGCCGCGGCCGCCGGTGACCTGACCGTCCTCATCGGCTACGACCTGCGCTTCTGGCGCGAGCTGAGCGCCCTGTTCGGCAACCCCTATCTCACCGACTTCCTGCACCGGCTGCGGCTCCAGTCCTGGGTGTGCACGGTGCAGCACCTGCGTCGGCCGACCGATCTGCGCGGCCACCTGTGGTCCGGCCACACCGAACTGGTCGACGCCCTGTACGACCGCGACACCGTCACCGCCCGGGCGATGCTCGCCGCGTACAACGACGACTCCATCGCCCTGATCGAGCGACTGGCGGCGGAATGATCAGGGCGCAAGCCCCTGGCCCGCCCGCCCCCGGCACGCCCGCTACCGGCACGTCCCCCACCGGCACACCCGCGCACCGCACCGCGCCCGTCGAGCTCTCCGTCGTCATCCCCGCCTACAACGAGGAGCGCCGGCTCGGTCACACCCTGGACGCCGTCACCCGCTACCTCGACGCGACCGGGAGCCACTGGCGCACCTGGGAGATCCTGGTCGCCGACGACGGTTCCACCGACGCCACCCGTGAGCTGGTCACCGTCCGCCGCGATCCCCGGGTGAAGCTCGTCGCGGGCTCCGGCAACCGGGGCAAGGGCCACGCCCTGCGCCGCGGTGTCGCCGCCGGCCGGGGCCGCCAGGTACTGGTCATGGACGCCGATCTCGCCACTCCCGTCGAGGAGTTGGAGCGCCTGGAGAAGGCGCTCGCGGACGGCAACGCGGCGGCGATCGGCTCGCGGGCCGTACCCGGCGCGACCCTCGGCGACCGTCAGCACCGGATACGCGAACTCGCCGGCCGGGCGGGCAACCTGCTCATCCGCGGGACGACCCTGCGCGGGACGCGCGACACCCAGTGCGGGTTCAAGCTGTTCGACGGCGACAAGGCCCGTGCCGCCTTCGCCGCCTCCCGCCTCGACGGCTGGGCCATCGACGTGGAGGTGCTGCGCCACTTCCAGCGGGTCGGCTGGCCGGTCGCCGAGGTGCCCGTGCACTGGTCGCACCAGCCCGGCTCGAAGGTCCGTCCGGCGGACTACCTCCGGGTCCTGCGCGATCTGGTCCGGCTCCGGATCCCGGTGCCCAGACCCGCGGACGCCGTCGCCGTCCTGCTGTTCCTCGCGATGGCGGTGGCCCTCTACTCCGGCCGCCTCCTCGACCCCGCCCACCGCTATCTCACCGACTCCCTCCAGGACCAGAACCAGTGGGAGTGGTTCTTCGCGGTGACCGCCGACAACATCGCTCACCTGCGCAATCCCCTCTTCACCGGCCTCCAGGGCGCCCCGGACGGCGTGAACCTGATGGCCAACACCACGATGCTCGGCCTGTCCGTCCCGCTCACGCCCGTCACACTGCTGTCCGGGCCGGCCGTCACGCTGAACCTGGTGATGACGCTGGGCCTGGCCGCGACGGCCGTCGCCTGGTACCGGCTGATCGTGAAACGGCTCGTCCGCGGGCGGGCGGCCGCCTTCGCCGGAGCCGCGCTGGCCACGTTCGCGCCGCCCATGGTCAGCCACGCCAACGCGCACCCGAACTTCGTCGTGCTGTTCATGATCCCGCCGATCATCGACCGCGCGCTGCGGCTCACGGCCGGTGACCGGGTCACCCGCAACGCGGTCGTCCTCGGCCTGATGGCGGCCTACCAGTTCTTCCTCGGCGAGGAGCCGCTGCTGCTCGCCGCGATGGGCATGCTGCTGTTCGCGGTCGCCTACGCAGCGGCACGCCCCGACGTCGCGCGGAACGCCGTACGGCCCCTGCTGAACGGTCTGGCGGTCGCCGCCGCCGTCTGCCTCCCGCTCGTCGTCTACCCGCTGGCCTGGCAGTTCTCCGGCCCGCAGAGCTACACCGGCATCGACCACGGCACCGCGCCCGGCGTCGCCAACTCCGTCCGGGCGCTGCTCTCCTTCGCCGAGCGCTCCCTGATCGCCGGCGACGCCCACCGCGCCGACGCCCTCTCCCTGAACCCGACCGAACAGAACGCCTTCTACGGCTGGCCGCTGGTGCTGCTCGCGTTCGCGATCGCGGCGGGGCTCCGGCGGCGGCCGGCGGTCAAGGCGCTCGCCGGTACGGCGGCGGCCGCGGCCGTGCTGTCGCTCGGCTCGCGCATCCACCTCCCGCTCACCGACACCACCGTCCCCGGCCCCTGGGCCGCGCTGGCCGGCCTGCCGCTCTTCGATTCGGTCATCGAGAGCCGGGTGGCGCTGGTCTGCGCCCCGCCCCTGGGCATGCTGCTCGCCCTGGCGGTCGACCGCCTCGACCGGGCCCGCCGACTGGGCGCGCAGTACGCCGGTCTGCTCGCCGTCTGCCTCGCGCTGCTCCCCCTCGTCCCCGCCCCGCTGAGATCCGAGCCGCGCGCCGAGGTGCCCGCCTTCTTCACCGACGGCGCCTGGAAGACCTACGTCCGGGGAGACGAGACCCTGGTCCCGGTGCCGCTCGCCGAACCCGAGAACGCCGAGGCGCTGCGCTGGCAGACGGCGGCCGGACTCGGCTTCCGGATGCCCGGCGGCTACTTCAACGGACCGTACGGCGACGGCGACCGCACCGGCGTCTACGGCGTCCCGCTGCGCTTCACGGCGAGTCTGCTGCGGGACGTGCGGTACACGGGCGTCGTCCCGGTGATCGACGCACGGGCCCGGGCCGAGACCCGCGAGGACCTCGCGTACTGGCGGGCGGGCGCCCTGGTGCTGGCCCCGCAACCGCACGAGGACCGGCTGCGTGAGACGGTGGAGAAGCTGGTCGGCCGACCGGGTAGGCGGGTGGCCGGAGTGTGGGTATGGGATCTGCACAGGGGGAGCTGACGCGGGTCGCACCGACTAGTCTTCCCTGACCGGTCACCGTACTGAGTGAGGAGCTCTCTTTGGCCTGTGACCTGTGGCTGGTGCCACTCGTCGACGTGTTGTGCCACACCCCCGACAATCCCTTCGCCGACGAACTCGCCCAGTACAACAAGGTGCTGGCCGAGGCGGGTCTGCCGCCCGTGCCGGTGTACCAGTACATGCCGGGGCTGTCCGGCGAGGTCGCCCCGGTGGCGGGCTTCGACTACGACGCCCTCCACTTCCTGCGCCGCGCCTACCTCCTCCAGGTGTGCGGGCTGCCGGTGACGCCGGTGGACGCGCTGGGCGGCGACTACGAGCAGCTCCTGGAGATGTTCGAGGCGACGGCCCAGCAGTCGCACCTGGTCTGGCACTACGACCACGCGGGCGCCTACGTCCCGGTCGACTTTCCGCAGCCCCTGTCCAACGACGAACTCCTCGCGGGCGGCGGACCCCTGGGGTCCGCGCAGTCCCTGCTGCGGGAACTGGAGTTCGTGGCCCCGTCGATCGGCATCGATCCGGCCAATCCGCCGTTGGCTCCGCAACCGCCCGCCGGGCCCACGGAGTTGGAGGAGCCCGCCGTCGCGGCGCCGTACGACTCCAGCCCCTTCGCGCGCGAGCGGCACGTCTGGCTGGGGCTGCATGCGGCGGCGACGCGAAGCCTGGCGCAGGGGTCGATGATCGTGTTCAGCTGAGCGGTCGGCCGGGTGGGCGGTCAACGGCCGAGCTGCGAGAGGCCCTTCTGCATGTCCTCCCTGTTCATCACCGGGGTGTAGGAGATCTCGGCCCCGAGGTGGAGGAAGAACGGCTCGCTGAGCACGGGCATCTGCGCGCTCTCTTCCATGTCGAAGAACAGGAAGGCGGTGCGCTTGCCGTGGTCGGTGGTGAAGTAGGCGGCCTCGGGCTTGAGCTGCGCCATGGACTCCTCCATCAGCTTCCCGAGGGTGCCGTTCCGGATGGCCTCGTTCGCCTTCTCGGTGTCCATGGACGCCTTCAGCATCATGCGCATCGCAGTCACTTCCTTCTGGTCGACGCACACGCCCGTCAGTCCCAGGATATGCCTGTATGCGGCATTTCTCCCTTGGTGCGGGACCGGCCGGCCGGCGTCGGAAGACAGCCGTGCCGGCCTGCGTCGGCTTGCAGTCCCGGAAGGAGCTTCCTGCCGTGCGGGGTGTTGCCGTAGCAGGCCTTGGGCCGGTCGAGGATGTCCAGGACCGGCCCAGGCCGAGCTGCCGCCGTGGGACTACAGGAACGAGTTGATCTCGATCGTCTCGTCCCGGCCCGGGCCCACGCCGATCGCGGAGATCGGGGCGCCGGACATCTCCTCCAGCGCCTTGACGTACGCCTGGGCGTTCTTCGGCAGGTCGGAGAAGGACTTCGCCTTGGTGATGTCCTCGGACCAGCCGGGCAGGGTCTCGTAGATCGGCTTCGCGTGGTGGAAGTCGCTCTGCGAGTAGGGGAGTTCCTCGACGCGCTTGCCGTCGATCTCGTACGCCACGCAGACCGGGATCCGCTCCCAGCCGGTCAGGACGTCGAGCTTCGTCAGGAAGAAGTCCGTCAGGCCGTTCACGCGGGTCGCGTAGCGGGCGATGACCGCGTCGAACCAGCCGCAGCGGCGGTCACGACCGGTCGTCACGCCCCGCTCGCCGCCGATGCGGCGCAGCGCCTCGCCGTCCTCGTCGAACAGCTCGGTCGGGAACGGGCCCGAGCCGACACGGGTCGTGTAGGCCTTCAGGATGCCGATGACCCGGCTGATCTTCGTCGGGCCCACGCCCGCGCCCGTGCAGGCGCCGCCCGCGGTCGGGTTCGACGAGGTGACGAAGGGGTACGTGCCGTGGTCGATGTCGAGGAGCGTGCCCTGACCGCCCTCGAAGAGGACGACCTTGTCCGCCTCGAGCGCCTGGTTGAGGAGCAGGACCGTGTCGGTGACGTACGGGGCGAGCTTCTCCGCGTAGCCGAGCAGTTCCTCGACGACCTGGTCGACCGCGATCGCGCGGCGGTTGTACAGCTTGGTCAGCAGCTGGTTCTTGCCGTCCAGCGCCGCCTCGACCTTCTGGGTGAGGATCGACTCGTCGTACAGGTCCTGGACCCGGATGCCGACCCGGTTGATCTTGTCGGCGTAGGTCGGGCCGATACCGCGGCCGGTGGTGCCGATCTTGCGCTTTCCGAGGAAGCGTTCCGTCACCTTGTCGACAGTGACGTTGTACGGGGTGATGATGTGCGCGTTGCCGCTGATCAGCAGCTTCGACGTGTCGACGCCGCGCTCGTTCAGACCGCTCAGCTCGGAGAGCAGGACCGACGGGTCGACAACGACACCGTTACCGATGACCGGCGTACAGCCGGGTGACAGAATTCCCGAAGGGAGCAGGTGGAGTGCGTACTTCTGGTCGCCCACGACGACCGTGTGGCCGGCGTTGTTGCCGCCCTGGTAACGCACTACGTAATCCACCGAGCCACCGAGAAGGTCGGTGGCCTTTCCCTTGCCTTCGTCACCCCACTGAGCACCGAGCAGCACAAGTGCGGGCACGCGCGTACACCCCTTCCGGGTGGGGCATGTCCAAGGCCAGGGGCGTACGCGGTGGCACTTTCCACCGCGTGCACCACGTGCACCGCGACCGTCGTCGGTCGCCGCTTGTCGGACCCGGATGCCCCGGAATAGACCAAGCCCCTGGCGCAATAGCGCAAGGGGCTCTTGCACAAAGATGCTACCCGAGGAAGCGAGGCAGGACCGAGGTGGCGACTTTCGCGACGTCCGATCAGCTGCTGGTGATCATCGATCCGGTCGCCCGGCGCTGGGACGGGGAGTCCGTACGCATCGCGAAAGACGTGCTCAGCGCGGGTGCGGCGAGTACGAAGGTGTGCCTGCCCGAGGACCAGGAGGAATTCGCCCGGGTGCTGGCCCGGCGGGGCTCGCGGCGGCCGGTGGTCGTCGGCGACGACCGCGCGCTGATGCGGGCGGTGGCCCTGCTGCACCGGCAGCGGGCGCTGGCCGAAACCGTGCTGTCGGTGGTGCCGGTGGGCGCGGGCCTGGGCGTCTCGCACGCCCTGGGGGTGCCCACGGGTGCGGTGGCGGCGGCCCGGGCCGTCCTGGACGGCGCCGAGCGGCGTCTGGACGTACTGGTGGACGACAGCGACGGGGTGGTGCTGGGCGCGCTGCGGATCCCGCCGGTGCCGCTCGCCGCGCAGCCGGAGCCGACCGTGGCCGAGGCCGGGCTCGTGCAGGGTGGCGGCCACCCCTGGCTGCGGACCTACCAGTCGCTCTTCCGGACGCTGGTGCCGTCACGGCCGTCCCGGCTGTCCGCCGCCCCGGCCACGCCCGGACCGGCCCGGCTGCGGATCGAGGTCGACGGGGTGACCCTGGTCGACCTCGACCAGCCGGTGGAGGCGGTGTCGGTGACCCCGGGACCCTCCGGCACGGCGTTCGTGCGGGTCCGGCCGCTGTCCCTGGGCGCGGTGGCGGTGCCCCTGGAGGCACGGGGGCGGACGGTGACCGTCTCGGGCGCGGACTTCCGCTACCGGGCGGACGCGGCGGTCGCGGGGCCGGTACGGGTGCGCACCTGGACGGTGCGCGAGGGGGCGCTGGGGCTGATGCTGCCGGGGCGGTGAGTCAGACCTGCCCGTTGTCCTTCGGGGCCCCGAAGGAGGTGGTGTCGAGAACGCAGTCGAACGGGGCGGGAATCGCGGGCTTCTCGCCGAACGGCATGGTGCAGTGCGACTCGTACCGTTCGGTGCCGCTTGTCGTCGGTCGCTCCGTCACCAACGTCATGATGCGCCCTCACCTTCGCCACGAAACCATCCGCCACTCACGGCAGTCGCTCGACTACGGACTCGTCGCCGGATTCGTCCTTCAGGGCAACCCCCGACCGCCCCAGCTCCCGCGCCCGCGCCAGCAGCGCCACCAGCTTCGTCGCCGCCGTCTCGTAGGCGAGGCCCAGCGGCGGGCGGATGTTGGACAGGCAGTTGCGGTCGGCGTCGGTGGTGACGCCCGGCACGGGCCGGTGGGTCAGGTACGCGCCCAGGGAGTCCGCCGCCGACATGCCGGGGCGTTCGCCGACGAGGAGCACCACGGCCGTGGCGCCCATGGCGTGCGCGATGTCGTCACCGAGGGCCACCCGGGCCTGTTCGGCGAGGACGACGGGCGCCACCCGGGTGCCGGACGGCAGCCGCGCGGCCGTCGCCCGGATCACCGCCGCCGCGTGCTCGTGCACCGCCCGGCCGGAGAGCCCGTCGGCGACCACGAAGACGACGTCCCACTCGCCCGTGGGCAGATGGGCCCGGTCGACGGGGTTCAGCCGGCGGCCCAGGTCGGGGCGCTGGAGGTAGGTGAGGCGGTCGGGGGCGGCGCTGCGGACCCGGACCACCGGCGTGCCGGTCAGCCGCGCCGCCACCGCGTCCGGGTCGAACGGCGAGTGCACCGCGTCCCGGGCGGCGGCGTGCGCCGCCTGGAGTTCCAGGCGGTGCCGGGTGGGCAGGGCGGAACCGGCCCGGCCCAGGCCGATACGGGCCTGGGTACGCAGGCGCAGGGACGCCCACAGCTCGCTTTCGCCGTCGGTGACCTGGCCGTCGGTGACCTGATTGACGGCGACCTGGCCGTCGGCGACCTGGGTGTCGGTGACCTGGTTGAGGGTCATGCCGCGAGCTCCCGTCCGGTGGCGTGTCCGGTGGTCCCGCCGATGGCGGGCCCGGTGGTGGCGATCTCCGTCAGCGGGTGGGCCGTTCCGGACAGCTCGCGGATGCCGCCGCGCGGGTCCAGCAGCCCGATCGAATCCAGCCATGCCTCGAACTCCGGCGCCGGGCGCAGCCCCAGCACCTCCCGCAGGTACAACGCGTCGTGGTACGAGGCCGACTGGTAGTTGAGCATGATGTCGTCGCCGCCCGGGGTGCAGATCACGAAGGAGGCCCCGGCGACGCCGAGCATCGTCAGCATCGTGGCGATGTCGTCGTCATCGGCGTCGGCGTGGTTGGTGTAGCAGATGTCCAGGCCCATGGGCAGGCCGAGCAGCTTGCCGCAGAAGTGGTCCTCCAGGGCGGCGCGCAGGATCTGCCGACCGTCGTAGAGGTACTCCGGGCCGATGAAACCGACGACCGTGTTCACCAGCAGCGGGTCGTAGCGGCGGGCGACCGCGTACGCCCGCGCCTCGACCGTCTGCTGGTCGACCCCGTGGTGCGCGCCGGCGGAGAGGGCACTGCCCTGCCCGGTCTCGAAGTACATGACGTTCCGGCCGACGGTCCCCCGCTCCAGCGCCAGCGCCGCCTCGTACGCCTCGTCGAGCAGGCCGAGGGTGACCCCGAAGGAGGCGTTCGCGGCCTGGGTGCCGGCGATGGACTGGAAGACGAGGTCGACGGGGGCGCCCCGCTCCATCAGGTCCACGCTGGTGGTGACGTGGCACAGCACGCAGGACTGGGTGGGGATCGCGTACCGGCCGATCACCCCGTCCAGCAGTTCCAGCAGGTCCCGTACGGCCTTCGGGCTGTCGGTGGCCGGATTGACGCCGATCACCGCGTCGCCGGAGCCCAGCAGCAGACCGTCGAGAAGCGCGGCCGCGACGCCCGCCGGGTCGTCGGTCGGGTGGTTGGGCTGGAGCCGGGTGGCCAGTCGGCCGGGCAGCCCGATGGTCGAGCGGAACGCGGTGACCACCCGTACCTTCCGGGCCACCGCCACCAGATCCGCGTTCCCCATGAGCTTGCAGACGGCGGCCGTCATCTCCGGGGTGAGTCCGGGGGCCAGCGCGGCCAGCGTCATCGCGTCCGCGGCCTCCGACAGCAGCCACTCCCGCAGCTCCCCGACCGTCATCGACGCGACCGGCGCGAAGGCGGCCGGGTCGTGGGTGTCGAGGATGAGGCGGGTGACGTCGTCGTCCTCGTACGGGATCAGGGGCCGGGTCAGGAAGTCGGTCAGCGGCACCTCCGCCAGCGCCCAGCGCGCGGCGACCCGCTGCCGGGCGTCCCGCGCCGCGAGACCGGCCAGGCGGTCGCCGGAGCGTTCGGGGCTCGCGGCGGCGAGCAGCCGGGCGAGCGAGTCGAAGCGGTACCGCTCGCCGCCGAGGGTGGAGGTGTAGGCGCTCATGGCGGCGACCGTACGAGGCGCGTGTTGCGACCAGATTTCTAAAGGTCTGGTTGACAAGCATTTAACGTCCCGACACCCTTGACCGACTCATTCGGGCTACAGAGTTCCGGTCCAGCACAGCAGCGGACGACCAGGAGAGGGGCCACCCCGATGGCAGTGGACGAGGGCATCGCCTCAGCGGCGGAAACAGCGGCGAAGTCAGGCGGGGAAGGCACCGTTCACCGGCTCAAGCCCAACGCCATCGGCCTGCTCGGGGTGGTCTTCATGGCCGTCGCGACGGCCGCGCCGATCACCGCGATGACCGGCAACGTGCCCTTCATGGTGTCGTCGGGCAACGGCATCGGCGCCCCGGCGAGCTACCTCGTCGCAATGGTCGTCCTGGCAATCTTTTCCGTCGGCTTCACCTCGATGGCGAAGCACATCACCTCGACGGGCGCCTTCTACGGCTTCATCTCCTACGGCCTCGGCCGCTCGGTCGGACTCGCCTCGGGGCTGCTCGCGACCTTCGCGTACGTGGTGTTCGAGCCGGCACTGATCGGCATCTTCTCGACCTTCGCCACCACCACCCTGCACGACCAGACCGGCCTCGACATCCCCTGGTGGGCGTTCGCGGTGCTGATGCTCGCGGTCAACGCGACGGGCACCTGGTTCGGCGTCTCCGTCGCCGAGAAGCTGCTCGTCGTCCTGCTCGCCACCGAGGTGACGATCCTCGCGGCGATGGCGGTCTCGGTCGCCTTCCACGGCGGCGGCCCGGACGGCTTCGGCATCGACCCGGTCAACCCGGTCAACGCCTTCAAGGGGACCAGCGCGGGCCTCGGGCTCTTCTTCGCGTTCTGGTCGTGGGTCGGCTTCGAGTCGACGGCGATGTACGGCGAGGAGTCGCGCAACCCGAAGAAGATCATCCCCAAGGCCACGATGATCTCGGTGCTGGGCGTCGGCGTCTTCTACGTGTTCGTCTCCTGGATGGCCATCACGGGCACCGGACAGTCGTCGGCCGTCAAGGTCGCCACCGACAACCCGCTCGGTCTGTTCTTCGGCCCCACCGAGCGGTATGTCGGCCACTGGGCCGTCGACGTCATGCAGTGGCTGATGATCACCGGTTCGCTGGCCTGCGGCATGGCCTTCCACAACTGCGCCGCCCGCTACATGTACGCCCTGGGTCGCGAGGGCGTGCTGCCCTCCCTGAAGAACACCGTCGGCCGCACCCACGCCCGGCACGGCTCCCCGCACATCGCGGGCCTGGTCCAGACCGTCGTCTCGGCCGTTCTGATCGGCGCGTTCTGGGCGGCCGGCAAGGACCCGTACACCGGCACGTACGTGCTGCTCGCGATCCTCGGCACGATGGCGATCCTGGTGGTGCAGGCGGTGTGCTCGTTCGCCGTGCTGGTCTACTTCCGTTCCCACCACCCCGAGAGCCGGCACTGGTTCAGGACGTTCACCGCCCCGCTCGTCGGCGGCGTCGCGATGCTCGCCGTGGTCGCGCTCCTGGTGTCCAACATGGCCGTCGCGGCGGGACCGGAGTCGGGTTCGCTGGTGCTGAAGGCGACGCCGTGGCTGGTCGCGCTGATCGCGGTGGCCGGCGTGGGCTACGCCCAGTACCTCAAGCGGCGGGACCCGTCCCGCTACCTGCTGCTGGGGCGGACGGTACTGGAGGAGACGAAGGAGCGCTGAACGGCGGGAGGTCAGCGACCGAACCGCTTCTCACGCTCGACCCGCCAGCGTTCCATCATGGCCGAGATCTCGCCGTCGACGAATTCGAAGAAGGCGAGCGTCTCGGCCATGCGGCGTCCGGCGGGGGTGTGGCCGCCGAGGCTGACGACGCCCTCGCGCAGCGCGCCCTCCCATCGCTTGAGCACGGTCTCGCGGTTGGTGAGGGCCTCGTGCCACTGGTCACTGTGGACCCGGTAGCGCTCGCGCCGCGAACCGGGCTCGCGCTCCCGCGAGACCAGGTGCTGCTGGGCCAGATACCGCACCGCCCCGGAGACCGCCGCGGGGCTGATCCGCAGCTGTTCACCCAGCTCGGCGGAGGTCATCACACCCTCGTCGGAGGACAGGAGCGCGGCGAAGACCCGCGCCGCCATGCGTTGCATCCCTGCCTCGACGAGCTGGGCCGCGAAGGACTCGACGAACTTCGACACGGCCTCCGCGTCCCGCCCGTTCTCGCTCATGCCCGCATTCTAACGGTTCTTCACATGCTTCCTTAACTTCACAAATTTCTGAAAGAAGCGTACTTTCGGTGCCATGACGAAGGCCATCTCGGTGTCCGGACTGCACAAGTCCTTCGGCCGCGCCCACGCTCTGGACGGCCTCGACCTGGAGGTCGAGACGGGTGAGGTGCACGGCTTCCTCGGCCCCAACGGCGCCGGCAAGTCCACCACCATCCGCGTCCTGCTCGGCCTGCTGCGCGCCGACTCCGGCGCCGCGTCGGTCCTCGGCCGCGACCCGTGGACCGACGCGGTCGAGGCACACCGCCGCATCGCGTACGTCCCGGGCGACGTGACCCTGTGGCGCAACCTCTCCGGCGGCGAGGTCATCGACCTGTACGGCAGACTGCGCGGCGGCCTGGACGCGGCCCGCCGGGCCGACCTGATCGACCGCTTCGAACTGGACCCCACCAAGAAGGGCCGCACCTACTCCAAGGGCAACCGCCAGAAGGTCGCCCTGGTGGCCGCCTTCGCCTCCGACGTCGACCTGCTGATCCTGGACGAGCCGACCTCGGGCCTGGACCCCCTGATGGAGGAGGTCTTCCAGGCTTGCGTACGGGAGGAACGGGATCGCGGCCGGACGGTCCTGCTGTCCTCCCACATCCTCAGCGAGGTCGAGGAGTTGTGCGACCGCGTCAGCATCATCCGCAAGGGCCGCACGGTGGAGACGGGCTCACTGGCCGACCTGCGCCACCTGACGAGGACGAGCGTGACGGCCGAACTCGCCCACTCCCCCAACGGGTTGGCCCACCTGCCGGGCGTGCACGACCTCGACGTGAAGGGAAAGCACGTGACGCTGCACGTCGACACCGACAAACTCGACGCGGTGCTGCGGTCGTTGGCGGACTCGGGCGTACGGTCGCTGAGGTCGACGCCACCGACGCTGGAGGAGCTGTTCCTGCGGCACTACCAGGAGACGCGGGCATGACCACGCTGGCGGGCACCGGCCCGCTCCTGCGCTTCGCGCTGCGCCGCGACCGGGTGCTGATCCCCGTCTGGGTGGCCGTGAACACCCTGATGGTCCTCTCCATGCCGAACACGCTCGAGAGCCTCTACGCCACCCCGGCCGACCGGGCCGACCTGCTGCGGCAGATGGAGACCAACGCCTCCCTGCGGGCCCTGATCGGCCCCGTCTTCGACGACTCGCTCGGCGCGCTGACGGCCTGGCGGGTGGGCGCGTTCGCGGGCGCGCTCGCCGCCGTGACGAGCCTGCTGATCGTCGTACGGCACACCCGTGACGAGGAGGAGAGCGGCCGCCAGGAACTCCTCGCGTCCGGCATGGTCGGCCGCCGCGCCTCCCTGACGGCGGCCCTGCTCGCGGCGGGCGTCGCCAACGCCGTCCTGGCCCTGCTGGTGACGGCGGGACTGGCGGGCCGGGGAGCGGCGGGCGCGGTCGCGTTCGGCCTCGGGCTCGCCGGCGTGGGCATGGTGTTCGCCACGGCGGCGGCGGTCCTCGCGCAGCTCACCGAGAGCGCGCGACTGGCCCGGGGCCTGACGGCGGCGGTGCTGGGCGCGGCCTTCGTCCTGCGGGCTGCGGGCGACTCCTCGACCGACGCCGGCGCGTCGGCGCTGACCTGGCTGTCCCCGCTCGGCTGGCTGGAGAACCTGCGGGCGTTCGCGGACGAGCGGTGGTGGGTGCTGCCCCTGTTCGCGGCGGCGGCCGTGACGCAGGGCGCGCTGGCGTACGGGCTGGCCGGCCGCCGGGACGTGGGCATGAGTTTCCTGCCCACTCGACCGGGCCCCGCGTCAGGACGTCTGGGTACGGCCTGCTCGCTGGCCTGGCGGCTGCAACGGGGCGCTGTGCTGGGCTGGAGCCTCGGCTTCTTCCTCGCGGGGGTGGTGTACGGCGGGCTCACCGAGGGCGCGGCCGACCTGGTCGCCGACAACGACAAGGCGCGCGAGATCTTCGAGCGGATGGGCGGCCGGTCGGAGCTGACGGACGCGTTCCTCGCCTCGATGATCGGCATGCTCGGCCTGATCGCGGCCCTGTACGTCGTGTCGTCCGTCCTGCGGCTGCACGGCGAGGAGACGTCGGGCCGCGCGGAGCCGGTCCTGGCGAACGCGGTGGGCCGGCTGCGCTGGGCGGCCGGTCACCTCCTGACCGCCTTCGGCGGCGCCACCCTGATCATGCTCCTCGCCGGGCTGGGCTTCGCGGCGGGCTACGGCAAGGAGATCCTGCCGGTCATGGGCGCCTGTCTGGTGCAGCTCCCGGCGATCTGGCTGGTCGGCGGCCTGACCGTCCTGCTGTACGGCACCGCCCCGCGGCTGGCGCCGGCCGCGTGGGGGGTGGCGGGCGCGATCCTGCTCATCGGCTGGATCGGCCCCGCCCTGGACGCCCCGCAGGCCGTCCTGGACCTGTCGCCCTTCGGCCACCTGCCGAAGCTGCCGGGCGGCGGGATGGAGTGGGGGCCGGTGCTGGTGCTCTGCGGGGCGGCGGCGGTACTGGTGGCCGCGGGGCTCGCGGCGCTGCGACGGCGGGACATGACGGCCTAGGCGGGCGGGGAACGGGGGAACCCGGGACGGCCCGCGCGCGTCCGTCCCAGGCGTGGGACAACGTACGCAGGCCGCCGGCGGATGCCTCGCCATGGCGCTCGGCTGGGGCGCGGGACTCGCGGTGTGGTCCGTCGACGTCCGCGCCCGCCTCTGGCGCTTCGAACAGGCACCCGACTGGAGCGTCCTCTACGCGGAACTGCCGCTCGCCCTGCTCGGCGGGACGGCCGCGGGCCTGGCCCTGTGGGCCGTGTTCGCCCGCATCCGCCTCCGCCTCAGAGGGTCACGCTGAGCCCCTCGAGACCACGGATCACGAAGTTCGGCTTGCGCCGGGGCTCCGCCGCCAGGGCCAGGGTGGGGGCCCGCTCCAACAGGGCCGTCATCGAGGCGGCGAGCTCGATACGGGCCAGCGGGGCGCCGATGCAGTAGTGGATGCCCGCGCTGAAGGAGATGTGCGGGTTCTCGGCGCGGGTGAGATCGAGCCGGTCCGGGTCGGCGAAGACCGCCGGATCGTGGTTCGCCGACCCGAAGAGCATGGCGATCTCGGCACCCCGGGGCACGGTCGTCCCGTCGATCTCGATGTCGTCGAGCACCCACCGCTCGAAGAGCTGGAGCGGGGTGTCGTACCGCATCAGCTCCTCGACGGCGGAGGGGACGAGCGAGTGGTCGGCGCGCAGCGCGGCCAGTTGCCCGGGGTTCCCGAAGAGCGCCCACCACCCGTTGACGGTGGCGTTCACGGTCGCCTCGTGCCCAGCGTTGAGCAGCAGCACCGCGGTCGAGATCATCTCCTGCTCGGTGAGCCGCTCGCCCTCGTCGTGCGCGGCGATGAGACCGGAGATGAGATCGTCGCCGGGCTCCTTGCGCCGCGCGGCGATGAGCTCCAGCAGATACTCGGAGAACTCCACCGAGGCCCGCACGGCCTTCGCCGCCGTCTCCTTCGACGGGCTGAGCTCGTACATCCCGCAGATGTCCGCCGACCAGGGCCGCAGCGGCCCCCGGTCCGCCTCCGGGATGCCGAGCATCTCCGCGATCACGGCGACGGGCAGCGGCTCCGCGACGTCGCCGAGCAGATCGCCCCCGCCCGCCGCCACCAGGCGGTCCACCAGCTCCCCGGCCAGCCGCCGCACATACGGCTGCAGCCGCTCCACCGTGCGCGGGGTGAACGCCTTCGACACCAGCCGCCGGATCCGGGTGTGGTCGGGCGGCTCCAGGTCGAGCATCCCGTGATCGTTGAGCGTGTGGAACGGCTCCTGCTCGGCCGGGGGCGCCGTCCGCCCGAAGTCCTCGTGCGTGAACCGGTGCTGGTACGTCCGCCCGAGCCGCCGCTCCCGCAGCAGCGCCGAGACATCCGCGTGCCGCGGCACCAGCCACTGGTCGGTCGGCTCGTAGTAGATCACCCGCCCCCGCTCCCGGAGCTCGGCGTAGGCCGGGTAGGGGTCCGACACGAACGCGGGATCCCAGGGGTCGAACGAGAGAGCGTCAACTACTGCCATGAACGGACGCTAGCCGGTGGAGTGGCTGCTGACCAGGGGGTCCCGCGGAACGGCGACCAGTCGCCCCCCTCAGCGTGCGATGCGGCGGTACGGCGGCCTGCCGTTGACGGATCCGCCGGATGGCCATCCCACCTGAGGCAGGACTCAGAGGGTCGGGAAGAGCAGCGCGAAGAACAGCCACAGCAGTACGGCCCAGAAGGCCGCCGCCGCCAGCGACACCAGCAAGGAACTGCGCCACCTCAGCACCAGGAACGGGAAGAGCGCCAGGGCCGCCCAGTAACCGGCCACGTCGATCGACATGCCGGCGGCCTCCTTGAGGCTTCGCGCACGCCCAGTGGCGATACGCCGCAGCAGCCGCTGGGAGACGAACCCGTACAGGCCGAAGACGACCGGGAAGAACCACACCGGCGTGATCGTGACCAGCTCGGACTCGGAGAACTCGTCGAACATCACCAGATAGACGAGTGCGGCGCCCAGGAGGCCGCCGATCAGAGCGATCACATAGAGGGCGGTCAGAGCGGCCGGATCCGCCGCACCGGTCGGCACGGGGACGGGCGAGGCGTACGGAACGTCGGGCGGCGGGACCCGGACCACCTGGTGGCAGTGCGGGCACCGGACGTCCTGACCGGCACGGTCTGCCGGAGCCGAGATCAGGTGCCCGCACGACGCGTGGAATTCCATCTGCTGAACCGGGTTCATGCCCTGCCTCTCCTTGTCCCGAGCCGGTGCGGCTCGACACCCCTGACGCGTCGGCGGCCCGCATCGGATCCGCTCAGAGACAAGGACGTCGGCGGAGAGCAGCCGGTTTCCGCTCGCCGCCGACGGCATACGCCGCAGGCCTGGCCGCAGGCCTGGCCTGGCCGCAGGCCTGGCCGCAGGCCTGGCCGCAGGCCTGGCCGCAGGCCTGGCCGCAGGCCTGGCCGCAGGCCTGGCCGCAGGCCTGGCCGCAGGCCTGGCCGCAGGCCTGGCCGCAGGCAGTCAGGCCGTCAGGCCGTCGGGCAGTCGGGCAGTCGGGCAGTCGGGCAGTCGGGATCAGCCCGGGGTCACCAGTCGGGCCTCGTAGGCGAAGACCGCCGCC
The DNA here is from genome assembly GCF_032248645.1 of Streptomyces zaehneri. Classification (NCBI taxonomy): domain Bacteria; kingdom Bacillati; phylum Actinomycetota; class Actinomycetes; order Kitasatosporales; family Streptomycetaceae; genus Streptomyces; species Streptomyces zaehneri. The sequence continues at coordinate 272,864 of NZ_JASTTJ010000009.1, read as the reverse complement.
TGGGTGCGGTCTCTCAGGCCCAGCTTGACCAGGATCCTGCTCACGTGGGTCTTGATCGTCGACTCCGCGACCACCAGCCGGCCGGCTATCTCCAGATTCGACAGGCCCTGGGCGATGAGGACCAGCACCTCCGTCTCCCGTTCGGTCAGGTCGCCGTAGGCCGCCTGCGCGGTCGGCGACAGTCGCGGGGTGTCGGAGAGCTTGGAGAACTCCGTGATCAGGCGCCGGGTGACGGACGGGGCCAGGAGCGCCTCGCCGGCTGCCACCACCCTCACCCCGTCGGCCAGTTGGCGGGCCGACGCGTCCTTCAGCAGGAAGCCCGAGGCGCCCGCGCGCAGCGCCTGGTAGACGTACTCGTCCAGGTCGAAGGTCGTCAGCACCAGGACCTTCGCCGAGCCGTCCGCCGCCACGATCTCCCGCGTCGCCTCGATGCCGTTCAGCTCCGGCATGCGGATGTCCATCAGGACCACGTCGGGCGCGAGTTCGCGGACGCGGTCGACCGCCTCCCGGCCGTTGACCGCCTCGCCCACGACCTCGATGTCCGGCATCGCGTTCAGCAGGACCGAGAAGCCCTCACGCACCATCATCTGGTCGTCGGCGATCAGTACTCGGATCGTCATGTTCCACTCTCGCTCGCGGCGGGCACCGGCAGGAACACCGTCACCTCGTAGCCGCCCGCCGGGGTCGGCTCCGCCGTCATCTCGCCGTTCAGCATGCCGACTCTCTCCCGCATTCCTGTGATGCCGTGGCCGGCCCCGGGTGAGGGCTTGACCAGGGACGGGTTCGGCGGTGCGCCGTTGACTATCCGCAGCCCCAGGCCGCCCAGCACATAGCCGATCTCCACGCGGGCGCCCGCCCCGGGGGCATGGCGCAGGGTGTTGCTCAGCGCCTCCTGGACTATCCGGTACGCCGACAGCTCCACGCCCTGGGGCAGCTCGCGCACCGCGCCGGTGACCGTCTTCTCCACGTCCAGGCCCGTCTCCCGCACGTTGGCGAGCAGCCCGTCCAGTTCGGCGAGCGTGGGCTGCGGGGCGTCGGGGACCTCGTAGTCCTCGGCGCGGACCACGCCCAGGACGCGGCGCAGTTCCGTGAGAGCCGCCACCGCGTTCTCCCGGATCGTGGCGAAGGCCTTCTCCAGCTCCGGCGGCGGGTTATCCACCCGGTAGGGGGCGGCCTCGGCCTGGATGGCGACCACCGACATGTGGTGGGCGACGACGTCGTGCAGCTCGCGGGCGATCGTGGTGCGCTCCTCCAGCAGGGTGCGGCGGGAGCGCTCGTGCGCGGTCACCGTCTGCTGGGCCGTCACCTTCTCCTCGGCCTGCCGGCGGATGTGCCACACGGTGACGGCGAGCAGGATGATCGCCGAGAAGACCAGCATGGGGGCGGTGTTCGTGTAGTAGTAGCCCCCGCCGAAGACGGTCTCGGCGACGAAGCCGTAGGCCGCCGTCAGCATCCACATCCACGCCGCCGTGCGCGGGCGGGTGCGTATCGCCACGACCGTCAGCACGATCAGGTGGGCGGCGAAGCTGCCAGGCAGCCAGGGCCAGTCGCTGTACGTGGTGCCGATGATCGCGACGACGGTGGCCCCCGCGAGCGACAGCCAGAACGCTCCGACCGGCCGCACCAGCGTCAGCAGCACCGGGGCCAGGGCGAGCAGGCCGATCAGGAGACCGAGGCCGCTGCCCTGGGCGTCCGTCCAGGCGATCAGCATCGCCAGGGCGCCGGCCGCCCCGACCACCGCGTGCCGGGACCAGGCGACGTACTCCCGCCTGCGGCCCTTGAGACGGCCCGGGGCGCGGCCGTCGGGGTGCTTGCGGGGCAGCGGGCGGTAGGCGAAGGCGTCGTGGAAGAGGTCCTCCCACAGGCCGCGCAGGGCGGTCACGGCCGCCCGGAACTCCGGGCTCCGCGGCCGGTAGGCCTCGTAGGAGTCGTCCGGGTCGTCCGGGCGCGTGGTGTGCGTCTGCGTCGTCTCTGTCACGTTCAGAACGGTAGGCCGAGGGAGGGGTCCCGGTCGTCACCAGTGAGAGGGGTTCGTGCGGATCCCTCTCAAGTACTACGGGTCCGCCAGGGCTCCGCCGAGGCCCCACCAGGGCGGCGTCGCTCAGTACCCCGACGGTCTCACCAGCCCCGACTCGTACGCGAACACCGCCGCCTGGGTGCGGTCCCGCAGCCCCAGTTTCACCAGGATGCGGCCCACGTGCGTCTTCACGGTCTGCTCGGCCACGAAGAGGTGGTCGGCGATCTCCGCGTTGGACAGGCCCTGCGCGATCAGTGTGAGCACCTCCGTCTCGCGCTCGGTGAGGTCGCCTACCCGCTCCTTCAGCGGGGCTCTGGGCTTGCCGTCGAGACGGGAGAACTCGGCGATCAGTTTGCGGGTGATGACCGGCGCGAGCAGGGCGTCGCCGGCCGCCACCACCCGGACCGCCTCGGCGAGCCGGTCCGCGGAGGCGTCCTTCAGCAGAAAGCCGGACGCCCCGGCCCGCAGCGCGTCGTACACGTACTCGTCGAGGTCGAAGGTGGTGAGCACCAGCACCTTGATGTGCGGGTGCGCGAGGGTGATGCGGTGCGTGGCGTCGATACCGCCGAGCTCGGGCATGCGAATGTCCATCAGCACGACGTCCGGGGCGAGTTCGTCGACCTTGGCGACGGCGTCCAGGCCGTGCACCGCCTGGCCGACGACCTCGATGCCCGGATGGGCGTTGAGCAGCACGGTGAAGCCCTGCCGGACCATCTCCTGGTCGTCGGCGATCAGTACACGGATGGTGCCGCCGGTCGTCCCGGTCGTCATAGGGTTCCTTCTCCTGTCGGTGGCGGGGTGTCCGCCTCGTGCACAGCGTCCGTGCCGTCCACGTCGTCCTTGCCGTCCTTGCCGTCCTTGCCGTCCTTGCCGTCCTTGCCGTCCTTGCCGTCCACGTCGTTAACGTCGCCCCCGTCGTCCATGTCGTCCATGTCGTCCATGTCGTCCGGGAAGACGAGTTCGAGGCCCTCGGGGGTAGCGGGATCCACGGAGTCGTCTCCGGAGCGGGAGGCGGGGAGGGCGTCCGAGTCGTCGCCGGGCGCCACCGCGCCCTCCCGCGGGAGGAACGCCGACACCGCGAAACCGCCGTGCAGGGTCGGGCGGGCGCTGACATGGCCGCCCAGCATCACCGCCCGCTCGCGCATCCCGAGCAGACCGTGCCCCGCTCCCGGCGAGGACGGTGCGGGTTCGCGCGGGCGGGAGTTGACGACCTCCAGGTACAGGCCCTGGCCATGGTGGGTGACCTCCACCCGCACCTGGGAACCCGGCGCGTGCCGCAGCGCGTTGCTGAGCGCCTCCTGGACTATCCGGTACGCCGACAGCTGCACGCCCGGCGGATACACGGGAGCCTCGCCCTCGACGGTGGCGACCACGTCCAGTCCCGCGGCGCGGGTGTTCTCCATGAGCGCGTCGAGGCGGTCGAGCGTGGGCTGCGGGGTGTCCGGGGCGGCTCCGGTGCCGGCCGCACCGAGACCGTAGGGGTCCTCGGGGTTCTCCGAGCGCAACACGCCGAGGACCCGGCGCAGTTCGGCGAGCGCCTCCAGGGCGTTCTTCCGGATGCCGGCGAGGTTCTCCTTCAGTTCCTCGGACGGGTTCTCCACCAGGTGCGGGGCGACCTGGGCCTGGATGGAGATCACCGACATGTGGTGGGCGACCACGTCGTGCAGTTCGCGCGCGATCCGGTTGCGCTCCTCCAGCAGGGTGCGACGGGCGCGTTCCTCGGCGGTGATGCCGGTCTGCTCGACAAGCTGCTTACGGGCCTCGCGCCGGCCGCGCAGAGAACTGCCGACGAGAACCACGGCGGCGAACACGATCACCGCCACCGGGCCGGTCGGCCCGTAGTCGGCGGCGCCGATGAGTCCTTCCATGACGTAGGTGACGAGCGCCGTCAGGCCCAGCGCCGCCACGGAGGCTCGGGTGGGCACGCGCAGCGACAGCAGGAGCAGCACCATGGCGTGTGCGATCAGGCCAGGTCCGCCCCAGGGCCATGAGGCGTAGGGCTCGGCCTGGCCCGAGAGCAGTTGGGAGCGGGCGCCCATGGCCACGACCACCGTGACCGTCATCGACAGCCACCACGCCGGAACCGGCCGCCACAGGGCCAGGGCCACGGCCCCGCCCTGCGCCGCCGCGCACAGCAAACCGTAGTTCACGCCCTGGCGGTATTCGTCGGCGATCTGATCCACTCCGCCCAGCGTGATGCCGACGGCGACCAGGATCACATGCACGTGCGGCAGCCGGCGCAGCCATACGAACGACGGCAGCGGTGCCGCCCGGGTCGTCCACAGGTCGTCACGCAGGACCCGCAACATCCTGGTCAGCCACTCCCCCACACCGTTCATCCGCACCACCCTAGACATGCCGTGTCTCCCGCAGATCCGACGGTTTCGGCCGCCCTCCGACGCGCACCACACGTGATCGGCCCTCGCTCTTCCGCCCGCGTCGCCCTCCGCTGTTCTCACAACCGTGGAACGCCGCCCGGCACACCCCCAGCACCAGGGCGAAGACCGGCAGCCACAGCAGCCGCGCCGCCACCCAGTCCAGCCCGTCGGGGACCGTGTGCAGGCCGGCCAGGCGGCCGGCGAACAGGCCCATGGCGGTGGTCGCCATCATGGCCGTCTGATGCCAGAGGAACACCGTCATCGCCGAGAGGTTGACCAGCGCGACCGCCGCCCAGGCCAGGGGCCCGCGCACGGCCCGGCGCAGCCGGTCACGCAGCAGCAGCGCCAGCCCGCACTGGGCGAGACCGAAGGTGACGGCGGCCAGCGTCGGCGGGTTGAGGTTGGACACCGCCGCGCCCGGCACACCGACCATCGACGCCGGGTATCCGGCCCAGCCGACGAGCAGTGCCGTGGCCACCGCCCCGCCGACCAGCAGCAGCCGGCCCGCGCGGGGCCGCTCCAGCTCACCGCGGGTCCAGGCCGCGCCGACGGTGTACGGCACCAGCCAGCCCGCCACCACGTTCACCCAGCCCAGCCACGCCGGGCCGCCCAGGCCGAAGCGGACCAGGTCCACATGGAGGACGACGGCCAGCGGCCACAGCGGGTTGAGCCGGACCAGCAGTGGGGTCGCGGCCGTCAGCACGGCGAAGACCAGCAGGAACCAGAGGGGGGACAGCGCCAGTTTGACCACGGTGTGCACGGTGACGAAGGACGCGCCGCCGAGCAGGAGGCCGACCGCGGCGACCGTCCACACGGCCGACAAGGCGGCGACCGGGACGAACAGCCGCGCCAGCCGGCTTCTCAGCCACGCGCCGTACCTCCCGCCCCGCGCGCGGGCCGCGGCGAGGCTCCGGGTCGCCACATGGCCGCCCACCATGAAGAACACCGCGAGGGTCTGGAACATCCACGACACCGGGGCCAGCCAGGGCATGGGCCCCAGCGGACTCGCGGCCCGCAGGGTTGCGCCGTCGGCGACGAGCGCCGTCACCAGCCAGTGCCCGAGGACGACACCGAGGATCGCCAGTGCCCGCAGGGCGTCCACGGCCCGGTCGCGCTGCGGCGGCGTGGCGGCGTCGATCCGGACGGCGGCCCGCCGGATCCCGGACAGCGCCCGCCCCGGTGCCTCACGCTGCTGGGTCTCACGCACCGGTGACTCACGCCTCTGGGTCTCGCGTTCCTGAGTCTCGCGCACCGGTGACCTCCGAGGTCTCACCGAGGACGATCCGGGCGATGTTGGCCAGGGAGGGCGAACCCGGCCTGAAGTAGTCGCTGTGTCCACCGGAGCCCGCCGCGAAGACACGGGCGCCGAACGACGGGGACAGGGGATCGGTGCCGAAGCCGACCGTCGTGCCGAACAGGTCGGCGCTGACGTGCGGGACGTCGGCCACCCAGTCGTCGGCGCCCCGGGCCGCCCAGATCCGTGCGTGGGTGCGCAGGTCTGCCGCCGACGCCGCACCCGTGCCCGGACTGCCGAGGAGGACGAGATCCGTCACGTCCAGGTGCGGGGCGGCGCGGCCGCAGACCACCGTGCCGTACGAGTGGCACAGGAGGGTGAACCGGGCGCCCGGTGCGGTGACGGCGCGCAGTTCGCGCAGGAACTCCCGCAGGTCAGGGGCCGCTTCTTCGGCGCGGTCGGGGGTGATCACGGTGGCGCTGACCGTGCCGGGGGTGGTGTAGCCGAGCCAGGCCACCACCGCCGTACGGGGGCCGGCGCCGGTCTGCCCGGTGAGCCGGTGGTGCAGTGCGGCCGCTCCCGCGCGGAAGCGGCCGAAGGTGTCCAGCGAGGTGTCGGAGCCCGGTACGAGAACGGCGACCCGGTCGGCGTGGGCGAGGTCCCCGAACACCTCGACCGCCCGGCCGGAACCCCTGCCGTCGAAGGCGAGCAGATTGTGGGACGGAGCGGCCAACTCCCGCTCGGCGGCAGCGCGGTGGCGGTCCCCGTGGCCGGCGGCCATCCCGGACGCCAGGGTGGCGTTGGCCCGGTTGGCGGCGTACGCCCTCTCCAGCGTCGCCGCCGTCGGCGGGGCGAGGTCGGCGGGGTCCGGGGCCGGGATCCGCGGCCGGGCCGCCGCCGCGGTGAGGGGGACGACCACGGCGGCGGTGACGAGGACGGCCAACAAGGCGCGGAACCAGTGCCGCCCCCCGCGCGTCTGCCTCGCACGGCGCCACAGCCCGCGAAAACGAAACTCCGCCATCCCGCCCCTCCCCCGCCACAGCGCCCGGCCATCGGGCCTTTCTGGCTTGGAAGTTACGGATCGGCGCTCGTCGTTCGCGTCCCGCTCAGGAGCTCTTCTTCGACGTAGCTCTCAGGTACTACGGGTACGACCTAGGGGACTTCATCCCGCCGGACCGCCCCGCCGGAGGGGCGCGGCTACCACGCCAGCTGCGCGATCTCCTCCGCCACCACCGCGCAGGCGTCCGCCGCCGGGTCGATCAGCGGGAAGTGGCCGACGTCCTCCAGGAGGGTCACCCCCACCACCTCCCCCGCCTTCGCCGCCGCGTCCGCGTACGCCTCGGCGACCGCCTGCGGGACCATCAGGTCGGTGCGGCCCTGCACCAGGGTCGTCGCGACACCGGTCGGCAACAGCAGCGCGGGGTCGGCGTACGGCCGTCGCTCCCCGAACCGCTCTTCGCCGCCCAGGAGTTCGTGAGCCGCTCCGCCGCACACGTCCAGCTTCTCGGCGACCGCGAAGTCGGCGATCGGGGCCAGCGCGACGACGCCCCGCAGCCAAGCCGAATCCCCCGTGCGCCAGGGCGCGTCGGCGGGCAGCACATGCCGGGCAGCCGCCCACAGGGCGAGGTGCCCGCCCGCCGAGTGACCGGTGAGGACCGTACGGCGGGCGTCGGCCTGCGGCACGGCCTCCCGGACAAGGGCGGGGAGGGCGTCGAGGGCCGCGGCGACATCGTCGAAGGTGTCCGGCCAGCGTCCCGCGATCGGGGATGTCCCCTCCGGGGCGGGACGCTCGGCGCCCCGCCGGTACTCGACGTTGGCCACGGCGAAGCCTCGCTGGGCCAGGAAGTCCGCGAAGGGCGTGATGTGCCGCCGGTCGTACGGCGCCCGCCAGGCCCCGCCGTGCAGCACGACGACGAGCGGGACGGACCCGGCCGGGCCGACCTGTGCTCGCGGGACGTAGAAGTCGATCACCTGGTCGGGGTGATCGCCGTACGCCGTGGTGACGTCGGGCCCGACGGGCGGATGCGCGAAGGCCGACGCCTCCTCGGCGGCGGCCCGGGCTGCGACAACGTCGTCCGGCATGCTCCAACCTCTCAGCGGCGATGGGGGTACCTCCCAGGCTTTCGGCACTGGGGGAGGATTTGGCGGACCAGGTGAGAATTCGGCCGTTGGCCGGGACGGTATCAGGACCGTGACATGCGCGGACACGCGGATGTCACGCTCGGTGAAAGGCGAGCGGTCCAGGTAAACGGTTCTGCTGTTCCGCCGCCCCGGCAGGCCCGCCCGCCGGGAACCGCCCGCCCGCCGGGAAACCCCCTGGGCGTACCCCTAGGTACGCCCAGGAGACCCGGCCGGTTCAGCCCACCGGGCCCCGTCCGGGTCCGTCTGCCGGCCGGCCGCCGGTCAGCCCAGTTCCTCCGCGAGCACCCGCGCCGCCCGCTCCACGTCCGCGAACCCCACGTACAGGGGGGTGAAGCCGAAGCGCAGGACGTCCGGTCGGCGGAAGTCGCCGACGACCCCGCGCCCGATCAGCCGTTCCATGACCTCGCCGGCGTCCTCGCAGCGCAGCGCCACCTGGCTGCCGCGCTCCTCGTGACGGACCGGAGTCACAGACTCGACCCGCCCCTCGGGGACGTACGCGGCGACGCACTCCAGGAAGAAGTCCGTCAGGGCCAACGACTTCGCCCGCACCGACTCGACCGAGACCCCGTCCCAGACCTCGAGCGCCGCCTCCAGGGCGAGCATCGACAGGATGTCCGGGGTGCCGACCCGCCCGCGCGGGGCGCCTGCCGCCGGTTCGTACGTCTCCCGCATGCCGAAGGGCTCGGCGTGCGAGTTCCAGCCGGGCAGCGGTGAGTCGAACCGGTCCTGGAGACCACGGCGGACGTACAGGTACGCCGGTGAACCCGGTCCGCCGTTCAGGTACTTGTAGGTGCAGCCGACCGCGAGGTCCACGCCGTGCTCGTCGAGGCCGACGGGCAGGGCGCCCGCGCTGTGGCACAGGTCCCAGACGGCGATCGCGCCGGCCGCGTGCACGGCGGCGGTGAGCGAGGGCAGGTCGTGCAGCCGCCCGGTGCGGTAGTCCACATGGTTGAGCAGCACGGCGGCGGTGCGCTCCGACAGCGCCGCCTGCACCTCGCCCGGTGCCACCGCACGCAGGGTGCGGCCGGTGAGACGGGCCGCCGACTCGGCTATGTAGCCGTCCGTGGGGAAGGTCGTCGCGTCGACGAGGATCTCGTCCCGGGCGCCGTCCACCAGGCGTACCGCTCCCACGAGTGCCTTGAAGACGTTGACACTCGTCGAGTCGCCGACCACGATCTGGCCGGCCGCCGCGCCCACCAGCGGGGCGATCAGATCGCCGATCCGCTCGGGCGCCGTCCACCAGCCGCTCTCGTCCCAGGAGCGGATCTTCAGCGCGCCCCACTGACGGCGCACGACGTCCTCCACGTGCCCGGGGACGGACCGCGGCAGCGCGCCCAGCGAGTTGCCGTCGAGGTAGACGCCGTCGTCGAGGAGGAACTGGGCGCGCTTGCCCGCCAGTTCGTCACCGCCGTCCAACTCCTTCGCCCTGAAGGCGAGTTGCTCGAAGCCGGGGCGCTCAGACATGGGACCTGGCCGTCCACAGCTCGGGGAACACGTTCTTCTGCGCGCGCTTCTCCAGCCAGGCCACGCCGGCCGAGCCGCCCGTGCCGGCCTTCGCGCCCATCGCGCGGCGGGTGGCGACGAGGTGGTCGTTGCGCCAGCGCCACACCAGCTCGGCGACGTCCGTCAGGGCCTCGCCGAGGCGCGCGATCTCGTCACCCTCGTCGCCCGCGTACACGGCCGTCCAGACCGCCTCGACCTCCGCCGAGGGCTCGTACCGGCGCGAGATGTCACGCTCCAGGACGGCCGCCGGGATCGCGTGACCGCGCCGGGCCAGCAGCCGCAGCACCTCGTCGTACAGGCTCGGCTCGTGCAGCGCCTTCTCCAGCTCCGCGTGGACGCGGGGCGCGCCGCGGTGCGGGACCAGCATGGACGCGGACTTCTCACCGAGCAGGAACTCCATGCGGCGGTACATCGCCGACTGGAATCCGGAGCCCTCGCCGAGCGCGGAGCGGTACGAGTTGAACTGCGCCGGGGTCAGCTGCCCGAGCGGCCGCCAGGACGCGTTCAGCGCGTCCAGCTCGCGGACGGACCGCTTCAGCGCGTCGACCGCCACCGGCACCCGGTCCTGGCGGAGCGCCTGCGCGGCGGTCTCCCACTCGTGCACGATGACCGTGAACCACAGCTCCATGACCTGGGTGGTGACCAGGAAGACCATCTCTCCGGGATCGTCGGAGAGGGTGTGCTGGAGGTGGGTGAGCACGTCCGCCTTGACGTAGTCCTCGTACGGCGTCGTACCGGCGAAGTCGAGATGCGGGGTCTCGGGCTCCGAAGCCTCTTGGGGCTGAGCCTGCTGGGACATCGCTGTCTCCTGTTGTGTACTCCGGGTAGCGGTCCGCCCCTGCCGTTACCGACACGGGGGCCCCGGTCCCCACCGGCACATAGTGCGCAATGCTCTCCCGAAAACGCAAGGCCCGCCTGGTCACACCAGGCGGGCCCCGGAAGAAGACGCAGGTGAACGGCTATCCCAGGGTCTGGGCCGCCGTCGGCGAGGAGTCCTTCAGGAACTGCGAGCAGCGCTCCCACTCCGCCTGCTCGCCGATCGCCTGCGCGGCGCGGGCGAGGCCGTGCAGGGCACGCAGGAAACCGCGGTTCGGCTCATGCTCCCACGGCACCGGGCCGTGACCCTTCCAGCCGCCTCGGCGCAGGCTGTCCAGGCCGCGGTGGTACCCCGTACGGGCGTACGCGTACGACTCCACCACGCTGCCCCGGTCGAACGCGTCGTCGGCGAGCTGGGCCCAGGCCAGCGAGGACGTCGGGTACTTCGCGGCGACGTCGGCGGGCGCCGTGCCGTTCGCGAGGAGCTCGCGCGGCTCGGGGTCGTCGGGGAGGTGGGTCGGGGGCGGTCCCCCGAGGAGGTTTTCGTGAATGGACATGCGTCCAGTCTGCGCCATCCGCGGGCCCTCGGCCCCGGCCCGCCGGGGAAACCCGGACGGCCGTCGCGCCCGGGACCGCGGACACACCGCGCTGAAAGGCCAACCACCCGCCGGCCGCGTCCCCAGCCTCACGGGTCAATACACCTAGGACAGCCGTCCCTTCGTCCGCTCCCCCTCCAGAGGCGGCGCCAGCACGCTCCCGTGCGTCCTGCACTCCGGCCTGCGGCAGTCCGGGGCCGGGCGGCGCACCGTCGTGAAGGCGAGCACCGCGCCCACCACCAGCACCCCCGCGCACAGCACCATGGCCCGCTGGAAGGCGTCGTCGAAGGCGGTGGCCGAGCGGTAGGCCTCCGAGCTCATCCCGGTCAGCAGGGGCAGCGCGGCCACCGCGACCAGACCGGCCGCGCGGGCAGCCGCGTTGTTGACGCCGCTGGCCACCCCGGCCCGGGAGACGTCCACGGAGGCCAGCACGGTCGCGGTGAGCGGGGCGACCAGCGCGACCATGCCGAAGCCCAGCACCAGGACGGCGGGCAGCACGTCGGCGGCGTAGGACGCGCCGGGCCCGACACGCAGCATCAGGAGCATCCCGGCGGCGCACAGCAGCGGGCCGACGGTGAGCGGGATCCGCGGCCCGATGTGCTCGGCCAGTTCACCGGAGCGGGCGGACAGCAGCAGCATCAGCACCGTCGTCGGCAGCAGCGCCGTACCGGCCCCGAGGGCGGACCAGCCGACCACGACCTGGAGCTGGACCGCGGACAGGAAGAAGAACCCGCCGAAGGCCGCGTACACGCACAGGGTGACCAGGTTGACGGCCGTGAACTGGCGGGACGCGAAGATGCCGAGCGGCAGCATCGGGTCCGGGTGACGGCGCTCCACCGCCACGAAGGCGACCCCGGCGGCCAGTCCCGCGACCGCCGCCCCCATGACGACCCCTACGGGTCCGCTCCGGGCCTCGATCAGCGCGTAGGTGACGAGGGCGAGCGCCAGCGCGCCCAGGAAGGCGCCCAGCACGTCGAAGCGGGCGTGCGAACGCCCTGCCCCGCTCCCGGCCGTCACGCTCCCGGCCGTGTTCCCCGCGGCACTGCCCGCCGTACTGCGGGTCGCGCCGGAGCGGACGGTCCGTCCGTCCGACTCCGGTACGTGCCGCAGCGCCACCGGCACGCACACCACCGCCAGCGGCACGTTCAGCAGGAACACCCACCGCCAGCCCGGACCGTCCACCAGCCAGCCGCCCAGGAACGGCCCCACGGCCGCCCCCATGCCTCCGAACCCGGACCACAGGCCCACCGCCCGCCCCCGGTCCTCGGGGTGGAAGGAGGCCTGGATGAGCGCGAGGGAACCCGGCGTGAGGAGCGCGCCGCCGACCCCCTGCAACGCCCGGGCGGCGACCAGCACGCCCGCGTTCGGGGCGATACCGCACAGCAGCGAGGCGACGGCGAACCACACCACCCCGACCACGAACACCTTGCGCCGCCCGTAGTGGTCGCCCAGGGAGCCGCCGAGCAGGATCAGCCCGGCCAGCGTCAGCAGATACGCGTTGACGGTCCACTGGAGGGCGGCCAGGTCGGCGTCCAGGTCGCGGCCGATACGCGGGAGGGCGACGTTGACGACGGTCGAGTCCAGCAGGGCCATGCTGGAGCCGAGCACCGTGGTGAGCAGGATCCACTTGCCCTGAGGCGAGGCCAACCGGACGTCAGGCATGCCCCCAGGTATACAGCGAGCCCGGCGCCGTAGACAGACGCCGGGCTCACCCGTACCCGTAGTACCTCCGGGTATCTCCAGGGTCCGGAGGTACTCCAGCGGTGCCGCCGGGGACTACTTGATCTTCTGGCCCGCCGAACGCAGGTGCTGCGTGGCCTCGACGACCCGCGCGGCCATGCCCGCCTCGGCCAGCTTGCCCCAGGTCCGCGGGTCGTAGGTCTTCTTGGAGCCGACCTCGCCGTCGACCTTCAGGACGCCGTCGTAGTTCTTGAACATGTGGTCGGCGACGGGACGCGTGAAGGCGTACTGCGTGTCCGTGTCGAGGTTCATCTTGACGACGCCGTTGTCCAGCGCGGTCGCGATCTCCTCCGCGGTGGAGCCGGAGCCGCCGTGGAAGACGAAGTCGAACGGCTGGGAGCCGGCCGGCTTGCCGTACTTCGAGGCGATGCCCTCGTTCAGCTCCTTGAGCAGGTCGGGGCGGAGCACGACGTTGCCCGGCTTGTACACGCCGTGGACGTTGCCGAAGGACGCGGCCAGCAGGTAGCGGCCCTTCTCGCCCAGGCCCAGCGCCTCGACGGTGCGCACCGCGTCGTCGACCGTCGTGTACAGGGAGTCGTTGATCTCGTGGGAGACGCCGTCCTCCTCGCCGCCGGTCGGGGTGATCTCCACCTCGAGGATGATCTTCGCGGCGACGGCGCGGGCGAGCAGTTCCTGCGCGATGGCGAGGTTGTCGGCGAGGGTCTCGGCGGAGCCGTCCCACATGTGCGACTGGAAGAGCGGGTTGCGGCCGGCCTTCACGCGCTCCTCGGAGACCGCGAGCAGCGGACGGACGTACCCGTCGAGCTTGTCCTTCGGGCAGTGGTCCGTGTGCAGCGCGACGGTGACCGGGTACTTCTCGGCGACGACGTGCGCGAACTCGGCGAGGGCGACCGAGCCCGTCACCATGTCCTTGCTGTACTGGCCGCCCAGGAACTCCGCGCCACCCGTGGAGATCTGGATGATGCCGTCGCTCTCCGCCTCGGCGAAGCCGCGCAGTGCCGCGTGCAGGGTCTGCGTCGAGGTGACGTTGATGGCCGGGTAGGCGAACTTGCCTGCCTTCGCCCGGTCGAGCATCTCGTTGTAGACCTCGGGGGTTGCGATGGGCATCTGTCCGCTCCTTGGTATCTGCGGGTTGGCGATCTGTCGATCTGCGTACTACGGCCCTGACCTAGACCTGGGGTGCGACGTCATCGTCGGCCCCATCTTTCCAGACCTGGGCGAATGGTCCATGCCTGGTCCACGCCCCGGTCAAGTGCAGGTCAATACGGCCCGTCAGTCCAGACCCAGTTCATCCTTCGAGAAGGCGAACAGGTACGGCACGCCCGCGCCCTCGCGGATCTTCTCGTCGGCGCCGGTCGCCCGGTCCACGATCGTCGCCACGGCCACCACCTCGGCGCCCGCCTCGCGGACGGCCTCCACCGCGGCGAGCGGCGAACCGCCCGTGGTCGAGGTGTCCTCGACGACCAGGACGCGCCGGCCCTTGATCTCCGGGCCCTCGACCCGCCGCTGGAGCCCGTGCGCCTTCGCCGCCTTGCGTACGACGAAGGCGTCCAGCTTCTTGCCGCGCGCGGCGGCGGCGTGCAGCATGGCGCCGGCCACCGGGTCGGCGCCCATGGTCAGACCGCCCACCGCGTCGAAGTCGAGCTCGGCGGTCAGGTCGAGCAGCACCTGTCCGACCAGCGGGGCGGCCTCCCCGTCGAGGGTGATGCGGCGGAGGTCGATGTAGTAGTCCGCCTCCAGACCCGACGACAGGGTCACCTTGCCGTGCACCACGGCCTTGTCCTTGATCTGCTGCAGCAGCGCGCCACGTACGTCCGTCATGCCGCCCAGCTTAAAGGCGAAGCCAGGAGGCCGAACTCAGAGCCTGGTCCAGCGCCAGGAGGTGGTGGCCTCCAGCGGATCCAGGGGCGTGACCAGGCGCGGAAGCGTGTTCAGGCCGTCGGGCGGGCCGGTCTGCGGCTCCACGCACACGGCCGCCTCCTGCTCGTCGTAGACGACGACCCACTCCTCGGGGCTGGTCACCTTCAGCTCCAGCCGGCCCGGCCAGGTGAGGCCGACGGCGACGCCGCCGGGCATGCCGAAGCAGTCGTCCCAGGGGCCGGGCCTCGGCTCGATCCGGTTGCCGGTCGGCAGATGGTCGTCGCCGCGCTCCTCCTGCCACGCGGGGTCGAAGGAGACCCGCACGTCCTGGTCGTCCGGGCCGCCGAGGTTGCGGTTGAACCAGGGGTGCCAGCCGATCTGCGCCGGGAAGGACGAGCCGTGCGTCTCCACGGCCGTCGCGAGGGTCAGGGTGTCCTCGGTCAGCGTGACCACCTGGGTGACCCGGCCGGGGTAGGGCCAGGGTTCCACCAGGTCGTACGTCAGCACGGCCTCGTCGACGGTGCGCCGCGCCACCTTCCAGGCACCGTCGCGGGCGGTGCCGTGGATGGCGTTGGGCGCGGCGTTGAGCGGCATCTGGCGGACGGTTCCGCCGTCCCGGAAACGGCCGTCGCGGATCCTGCCGCACCAGGGGACCATCGGGAAGCACCCGAAGCGCTCTCCCTGGCGCAGCAGTTCGAGGCCGCCGACGCGCAGCCCACCGACCCGGCCGCCGTTGCCCGGCTGCACGGTCACCTCCGCGTCGCCCGCGGTCAGCGTGATGTCTTCGTCACTCACGGGACGACCCTACTGGGGCGGTCGGACCCGTGCGGTGGCGGACCGACCGGGACACCGGGCAAGGCAGCCGGGCGAGGCACCGGCGAGGCACCGGTCCGCGCTGCCGGTCCGCGCTGTGGGTCCGCGGGGACGGGTCGGTCCTCAGCCGCGTCGGCGCAGCGCCCTGCCCACCACGATCGCCGACGCCACGACCAGTGCGGCCGCCGGAGCGGCCCACCGCAGCGTGCTGTTCGGTACGACGGTCTGCGGGGCCGGGACCGGCGCGTAGCGCCCGCGCGGCGGTGCGTGGTCCACCTCCTCGGCGCTGCGCCCGATCATCGTCCGGCGCGCGTGCGCGGCCTCGGCGGGCGGCTCTCCGGGGCCCGCGCGGTCCTCGAGCCCGGCGGGCGACACCTCCGCCTCGAAGACGGTCCCGGGCACCGGTGATTCGTCGACGTCATCGACGTCATCGACGTCATCGACCGCGTCGACGTGATCGGCGGCGTCGTCCAAGGCGTCCACGTCCACGGCTTCCGCCGATTCCGCCGCCTCCGCTGTTGCCGCCGCTTCCGCCGCCTCCGCTGTTGCCGCCGCCGCCTCCGCTGTTGCCGCCGATTCCGCGGTTTCGGCGGCCAGGTTCGCCGCGAAGCGGTTCAGCAGTCGGGTGACCGCCGCGTCCACCGCCTCCGACGGCAGCTCCGCGATCCGGCCGTCCGCCGACGCCGTCCCCTCGAAGCGGAGTGTCGTGCCCGCTTCCGCCTCCCGCAGCCACAGCGTGAGAATCGGTTTCACCACCCCGCTGCCGCGCACCTCGGTCGCGTCGCCCTCCACGGCGTACGCACCGTCCTCGCGCGGGGAGACACGCAGGGCACCCCGGTACGTGATGGTGTGCCCGCCCACCCGCACCTTCAGCCGTCCCGCGACGGGCTCGGTGCCCGCGTCCTGCTGGAGCCCGGGGACCGCCCGTGCCACCTGCGCCGGATCTGCGAGAGCCGTCCTCAACCGCTCGGCCGGAACCGGAACGAACACCTCTTGCTCCATGACATCGGAGCCTACCCAGCAGGTACCGGAAAGCACCCGGCGAAACCGGGATTAGGCTCCGCCGGGCCCCGGCCGGTGATACACCCCCGGCGCCGGGTCAGTACCGCGGATGCACCAGCGTCGAGGGCCGCAGCCCCGTCACCCGGGTCTCCTCCGCCGCGCGCGCGTCCGCCGTCAGCTGCGCCTGGGTCAGGGTGCGCGGCGGCTGCCCGAGCCGGTCCAGGCGCAGCGGCGGGCGGGTGTCGGCGGTGGCCAGGACGAAGCCCCAGTCGCGGGGGGCCCGGGAGCCGCCGGCGGCGTCCGGGAGCGCGGTGCGGCCGGCGTCGCGGCCGTCCACGCGGTAGGGGGCGGTGTGCAGGCCCGCCGCGCGCATCGTCGCCTCGACCGTCCAGAACGCGCGCGGCCTGCCGGCGACCGGGCCTGCGTGCACGACGAGGCGGCCGCCCGGGGCGAGGGCGCGGCGGGCGAGGCCGTAGAACTCCTGGGAGTAGAGCTTCGTGCTGGCCGTCATACCGGGGTCGGGCAGATCCGCGACGACCACGTCGTACGTCGCCGGAGGGGCCCCGCGCAGCCACTGGAAGGCCTCCCCCGTGGCGACGTGGACGCGCGGGTCGCCGTAGACGTGGTCGTTGATGCGGGACAGGCCCGGGTCGGTGCGGGCGAGCCGGACCAGGCCGGGGTCGAGTGCTACGACGTCGGCGCGGCGCACGCCGGGGTGACCGAGGACCTCGCGGGCGGCCAGGCCGTCGCCGCCGCCGAGGATCAGCACGCGCGCGTGGGGGCCGCTCATCGCGGGCTGGACCAGGGCCTCGTGATAGCGCCGCTCGTCGTGGCCGGCGAAGCGGAGCCGGCCGTCCAGGTAGAGGCCGAGGGGGCGGCCGTCGGTGCCGCCGGTGAGGACGATCTCCTGGACGCCGGTCCGCACCGCCACGCGTACGTCGTCGCCGTACACCGCCTGCCGGGCGGCCCGTTCGAAGTCGTCGACGAGGACGGCGGCGGAGGCGAGGACGCCGAGGACGGCGATGTTGGCGACGAGCAGCAGGCAGCGGGCCCGGCAGGTGAGGTCGCGCCGGAAGAGGCCCAGGACCAGGGCGGCCCCGGCCACGACGTTGACCCCGCCGGTCAGCAGGGAGCTGGTCAGCTGGCCCAGAAGGGGCAGCAGCAGGAACGGGAAGGCGAGGCCGCCCACCAGCGCGCCCACGTAGTCCGCGGCGAACAGGTCGGCCACCGCGCCGCCCGCGTCCTGGCGGCGGATGCGCTGGATGAGCTCCATGAGGAGGGGCACCTCGGCGCCGATGAGCACACCGATGGCGAGGGAGAACGCGACGAGGAGCACGCGGGGGCCGTGGGCCCACACTCCGCCCCAGTCGCCGGTCCAGGCGAACACCGCGTAGAGCGCCATGGCACTGCACCCGCCGACCAGCGCGAGGGTCGCCTCCAGGGCGCCGAAGCCGGCCGCGGCGAACCGGCGCAGCCGTTTGGCGGCGAGGGAGCCGACGCCCATCGCGAAGACCATGACGGACAGCACGACGGAGGCCTGGGTGACGGAGTCGCCCATCAGGTAGGAGGCGAGTGCGACGAGTTCCAGTTCGTAGACGAGACCGCAGGCCGCGCAGACGAAGACGCACGCGAGGACCAGGAACCGCCCGGTGGCCGGCCGGACGGGGAGCCGCGCGGACCCCGGCGGGGGCGGCTTCCGGTCCGGTCGGACACCGGGCGGGGCCGGTGCGTGCGGTTCGATCACGACTGCGACGTTACGTCACGGCACGGTTGCCCTTCGTCACCCACACGTGTGGAATCCGAGGTCGTTCGCGCAGCGGACGTTTGAGCCGCCGGCGCCTCAGACTCCCTGGGCGGAGGCGCTCACGGACAGGCCGGGATCGCCCGAGGCGACCCGGACGCCCACCCTCGTCCTGGTCGCCACCAGCTGCCCGTCCTGCGGGTAGGCGTGCCAGGTGCGCCAGTGCACCTGGCCGTCGCTGCGGTGGGCGAGCAGGGCGGTGAAGGCGTGCGGGCTGCCGGGGAAGACGCCGGCGAGGCCGTGCGGGTGCTCGGAGACGAGGGCCAGGAGCTCCTGGGCGCGGCCCTCGAACTGGCCGGGCGAGAGCTCCTCGACGCGCGCCGCGAACTCGTACTCCCAGTCGCCCACCCGCTTGGCGACGCCCAGCGGGAGCGGGGTGCTGCTGCCGGGGAGGCAGGCCACCGTCTCGGAACAACTGCCCTGCTCCTCCTCCAGCAGCACTTGGTGCGATGCGCCGAGCAGTCTCAGCTGCAACCTGGCAGCGGACAGTTCGAGGTCGAGTGTGGCGAGGGCGGGCAGCGGCTCTCGCCCCAGGGCCCAGGCGAGATCGGCCGCGCGCGTGTCGGTGTAGGAGGTGTTCAGGGTCGTGAGCATGGATCGGCTCCGCGGAGACGCAAAGAAAGGAGGGGGCAGGTCGGCGCACCCCGGTCGAAGCCGGGAGAACGGCCCCGGTCGGCCCGGTCCGGAAGGTCGTCCGCACGGGACGTCCGAAGGGGTCCGAGGGGCTGCGTTGGTGTTTTAGAGGGAATCATGAACTGCGGTGGCTCCACAGCGTTTTTACCCAACTTCGTGGGGTTTCCATCCCTCGGGGGGTCCACAGCTCAATTGTTCAACCATGGCGTACCCCAGGCGGCCCAGGCGTGCATCCGCGCGCCCCACATGAAAGGGGCGACCGCGGGTAGACGATGCGGCCGCCCCGAGCGTGCGACCGCGGAGCCCCCTGGTCAGGTCGGGCCCCGCGGTCCGGATGCGGCTCCCCCCGCGGGGAGCTCGGCTGCCCCGTGTCAGCTGCCTCCGCCGCATCCGCCGCCTCCGCCGCAGGACGATCCGCCGCCCCCGCAGGACGACCCTCCGCCGCAGGAGTGGCCTCCGTGGTGACCGCCGCCGGAGCCGCCGTCCCCACCGCTGTCTCCCCCGCCGGCCCACCAGCTGCCGCCGCCACCGCCGGCCGCGCTGCCGCCCGCGCTGTAGCGGCGCGGCCGGCCGCCGCGGTACGACCTCGCGGCACCGCAACTGCCGGCGTTCACCAGCAGGGCCGCCACGAGCACGATTCCGATCACCGCCAGGATGATGCCGAAGACCATGGCGCCACCCTCCTTCCGTGTCCCCCGAAGCGGCCCCCCGTGGGCGCCTCGCGTGGCGTCCGAGCGCCACGTGCACGGGGGATGCCCGCCCGTCTCATCTGCCAAAGCAGAGTTGAGGAACTCCAGAGCTTCGGCGCAGGATGACGGGCATGACCTCCACCGCGCGCCCCTTCCTCAACCGCCGTCTCGCCGAGTTCGGGACGACGATCTTCGCCGAGATGTCCGCCCTGGCCGCGGCGACCGGCGCGATCAACCTGGGGCAGGGTTTCCCCGACACCGACGGCCCCGAGGAGGTCCGCGAGGCGGCCGTGCGGGCGCTGCGGGACGGGCGCGGCAACCAGTACCCGCCGGGGCCCGGCGTCCCCGAGCTGCGCACGGCGATCGCCGACCACCAGCGCCGCCGCTACGGCCTCTCCTTCGACCCGGACACCGAGGTCCTGGTCACCGCGGGCGCCACGGAGGCCATCGCCGCCACCCTGCTCGCGCTGCTGGAGCCGGGCGACGAGGTGGTCGCCCTCGAGCCGTACTACGACTCCTACGCGGCCTGCATCGCGATGGCGGGCGCCACGCGGGTGCCGGTCACCCTGCGCCCGGACCCCGAGCAGGCCCGTTTCCGCCTCGACCTGGACGAGCTGCGCGACGCGGTCACCGGGCGCACCCGGCTGCTGCTGATCAACACCCCGCACAACCCGACCGGCACGGTCCTCACCCGCGAGGAGCTGACCGCGATCGCCGAGCTGGCGGTGGAGCGGGACCTGCTCGTCGTGACGGACGAGGTGTACGAGCACCTGGTGTTCGACGAGGCCGAGCATGTGCCGCTGGCGACGCTGCCCGGGATGCGGGAGCGTACGGTCACCATCGGGTCGAGCGGCAAGACGTTCTCGTTCACGGGCTGGAAGGTCGGCTGGGTCACGGCGGCGCCCGCACTGGTCACGGCGGTGCGCTCGGCGAAGCAGTTCCTGACGTACGTGTCGTCCGGTCCGTTCCAGTACGCGGTCGCCGAGGCGCTGGCCCTGCCCGACAGCTACTTCACCGCCTTCCGCGACGACATGCTCGCCAAGCGGGACCTGCTGGCGGGCGGCCTGGCGGAGGCCGGTTTCGGGGTCTTCAAGCCGGCCGGAACCTACTTCGTCACCACCGACATCCGCCCCCTGGGCGAGAGCGACGGCTTCGCCTTCTGCCGCGCGCTGCCGGAGCGCGCGGGAGTCGTCGCCATCCCCAACGCGGTCTTCTACGACCACCGCGAGGCGGGCGCCCCCTTCGTCCGCTTCGCCTTCTGCAAACGCACTGAGGTGTTGACGGACGCGGCGGAACGGCTCCGCAAGGCGTTCGCACACTGACCGCCGCTCTGCCGGGCCGGTCGTCACACTGCTCTTCGCCTGCCGTCCCGCCACAGAACTTCCGTACCCGGTGCCGCCCGGTCACGGCCGTCATTCTGCCGCTTGCCGCACCACAGGCATCGACGTACAGTTTCTTGTACGTCAAGGAGGGTTGATCGTGAAGACCATGACCTATTCCGAGTCGCGCGCGCGGTACGCCGAGGTGCTCAACTCCGTCACCGACGACCGCGAAGAGGTCGTCATCACCCGGGCTGGACACGAGCCGGTCGTCATCGTCTCCCTCGAGGACTACGAGTCCCTGAAGGAGACGGCGTACCTGCTGCGAAGCCCGGCCAACGCACGGCGCCTGCTCGCGTCCATCGACGAGCTGGAAAACGGCGGCGGCACCGTACGCGAGCTGGCGACCGACGAATAAGGGCCGCAAGTTGAAGATCACCTTCTCCTCCCGCGCCTGGGAGGACTACCTGTGGTGGCAGCTTCAGGACCGGAAGATCCTGAAGCGCATCGACACGCTCATCGCGGACATCGCCCGCAACGGCAACGAGGGCATCGGCAAACCGGAACCGCTCAAGCACGGGTTCCAGGGCTACTGGTCGCGCCGCATCAACGACGAGCACCGACTGATCTACAAGGCCACCGAGGACGGCGTCCTGATCGCGCAGTGCCGCTACCACTACGAAAGCTGACAGGACTCGAGGATCGGGCACAGACCCCGCCGGTCCCGGCATCGCGCGGTGATCATCACGAATGAGTGTGTGAACACGGCGTGGTCCAGGTCACGGCGGCGCGCTCGGTGCTCAGGCAGGTGTGGGGACTAGTTGTCGCCCTCGGCGCCCTCGGCGCCGTCTTCGGGCTTCTCGTCGGCCTCGTTGACCGCCGACTCCAGGCCCAGCTGCTCCACGAGCCACTTGTCGAACTCGATCGCCGCCCGCACCCAGCTCACCGTCGAGGAGACGAAGAGCTCGATGTTCACACCGGCGCCGATCAGCAGCTGCGCCTCGCCGATGAGGCGGACGGTGCCGTCGTCGTGGGTGTGGGTGTAGACCTTCGGCCACAGGGTGCGGCGGTTCCAGTCGTCGATCGACTCGAGCAGCGCCACCTTGTCGTCGATCTTGTGGGGCCGGTCGTAGAACGTCCGCACCGAGTAGACCGCCTGGTCCCCCTCGCCGCGGAACATGAAGTAGGTACGGAACTCCTCCCACGGCGCCGCGAGGTCACCCTCGTCGTCGACGACGTACTTCAGCTCCATCTGGTCGAGGAGCTGCTTCACGAGATCCTGATCCGGGACGACGGGGCCCGCCGGTCCACCCTGGGGCTGCGGCTCTGGCTGGCCCCCGAAGTTCGGAATCGAGGACGGGTCGATGCTCACCGTGTTTTTCCCTTCGTACGGATCCCGCCATCCTCCCCCATGCGGGGAGGGGGGTGGCAAGCCCAGCACGGGCCTGTCAGCCGTGAGCTGACATGATCCGGCCTGTTGCGCGAAGGGGCGGTGACAGGTGGAGGGGAATCGCATGGCGAACGGACGAAGCGGGGCCGGCGTCCTGCCGGGACCAAGGCCACGGGGCCGGACCAGATGGGGCCTGGTGGCGGCGATCCTGGCCCTGCCGGTGCTGCTGGTGGTAGGTCTGCTGGTGCTGGCCGGCGTCTGGTTGCTGACCGACGACGAGGAAGTGGACGGGACCCGGCTGAAGAAGGTGCCCTGTGCCGAGGCCATGGCGTTCGGCGGGGCCGAGCTGCCGGCGGGCGCCGAGGACGCCTCGTGCACGGTGCAGTCCTGGCTGGACACGAACTACCAGGCCGACTTCCGGATGCCGCGCGCGGACTTCGACGCCTGGCTGACGAACACCTATCCGGAGGTGACGGAGTCGGGCGGCCCGGGCACGCAGACCTGCGTACCGGGCTCGGACTACTGCCTGCAGCTCGACGTCACCGAGCACCCCGGGGCGGACGCCTACTACGTCAACGTGAACGCGACGTACGTGAACGCCGAGACCGTGCGGGTGCGGTACTCGGCGTTCACGACATGACGTGAGCAGGGGCGGGGGCGGGGGCGCTACAGCGTCTTGCCGGTCGCCGGGCCCACGATCAGGCCCTCGCCCTCGCCGAAGGTGTCCACCCGGACCGTGTCGCCGTCCTTGATCTCGCCGGCCAGGATCTCCTTGGCGAGCCGGTCGCCGATGGCCGTCTGGACCAGGCGGCGCAGCGGACGGGCGCCGTACGCCGGGTCGTTGCCCTCGTCGGCGAGCCAGGCCAGGGCCGCGTCGGTGACCTCCAGGGTGAGGCGGCGTTCGGCGAGCCGCTTGGCCAGGCGGTCGATCTGGAGGCGGGCGATCCGCTCCAGCTCCTCCTTGTTCAGGGCCGAGAAGACGACCAGGTCGTCGAGCCGGTTGAGGAACTCCGGCTTGAACGAGGCCCGCACCACCTCAAGGACCTGCTCCTTCTTCTCCGCCTCGGTCGTCACCGGGTCGACCAGGTACTGGCTGCCCAGGTTCGACGTCAGCACCAGGATGGTGTTGCGGAAGTCGACCGTGCGGCCCTGGCCGTCGGTCAGCCGGCCGTCGTCCAGGACCTGGAGCAGGACGTCGAAGACCTCCGGGTGCGCCTTCTCCACCTCGTCCAGCAGCACCACGCTGTACGGGCGCCTGCGCACCGCCTCCGTGAGCTGGCCGCCCTCCTCGTAGCCGATGTAGCCGGGGGGCGCGCCGACCAGGCGGGCGACGCTGTGCTTCTCGCCGTACTCCGACATGTCGATGCGGATCATGGCCCGCTCGTCGTCGAAGAGGAAGTCGGCGAGCGCCTTGGCCAGCTCGGTCTTGCCGACGCCGGTCGGGCCGAGGAAGAGGAAGGAGCCGGTGGGGCGGTCGGGGTCGGCGATGCCGGCGCGGGAGCGGCGTACGGCGTCGGAGACGGCCTGCACCGCCTGCGCCTGGCCGATCAGGCGGCGGCCGAGCTCCTCCTCCATGCGCAGCAGCTTCTGCGTCTCGCCCTCCAGGAGGCGGCCCGCGGGGATGCCGGTCCAGGAGGCGACGACGTCGGCGATGTCGTCCGAGCCGACCTCCTCCTTGACCATGGTGTCCTTCGCGGCCTCCTCCTCGGCCTCGGACGCGGCCTCCAGGTCGCGCTCCAGGGTCGGGATCTCGCCGTACAGCAGCTTGCTGGCGGTGTCGAAGTCGCCGTCGCGCTGGGCGCGCTCGGCCTGGCCGCGCAGTTCGTCGAGCTTCTCCTTCAGCGCGCCGACCCGGTTGAGGGACTGCTTCTCCTTCTCCCAGCGGGCGGTGAGCAGGCGCAGCTCCTCCTCCCGGTCGGCGAGGTCGCGGCGCAGCTTCTCCAGCCGCTCGCGGGAGGCGGCGTCCGTCTCCTTGCTGAGCGCCAGCTCCTCCATCTTCAGCCGGTCCACGGACCGCTGGAGCTCGTCGATCTCGACCGGCGAGGAGTCGATCTCCATGCGCAGGCGGGAGGCCGCCTCGTCGACCAGGTCGATGGCCTTGTCGGGGAGGAAGCGGGAGGTGATGTACCGGTCGGAGAGGGTCGCGGCGGCGACCAGGGCCGCGTCCGCGATCTGCACCTTGTGGTGGGCCTCGTAGCGGCCCTTGAGACCGCGCAGGATCGCGATGGTGTCCTCGACCGACGGCTCCGCCACCAGCACCTGCTGGAAGCGGCGCTCCAGGGCCGGGTCCTTCTCGATCCGCTCCCGGTACTCGTCGAGCGTCGTCGCGCCGACCATGCGCAGCTCACCGCGCGCGAGCATCGGCTTGAGCATGTTGCCGGCGTCCATCGCGGAGTCGCCGCCGGCGCCCGCGCCGACGACCGTGTGCAGCTCGTCGATGAAGGTGATGATCTGCCCGTCGGAGTCCTTGATCTCGGCGAGGACGGTCTTCAGCCGCTCCTCGAACTCGCCCCGGTACTTGGCGCCCGCGACCATCGCGCCGAGGTCGAGCGCGACGAGCCGCTTGTTCCTGAGGGACTCGGGCACGTCGCCCTTGACGATCCGCTGGGCGAGGCCCTCCACGACGGCGGTCTTGCCGACGCCGGGCTCGCCGATGAGGACGGGGTTGTTCTTGGTGCGCCGGGAGAGGACCTGCACGACGCGCCGGATCTCCTGGTCCCGCCCGATGACCGGGTCGAGCTTGCCCTCGCGGGCGGCGGCGGTGAAGTCCGTCCCGAACTTCTCCAGGGCCTTGTACTGCCCCTCGGGGTCGGCGCTGGTCACCCGGCGCCCGCCGCGGGACTTCTGGAAGGCCTCCTGGAGCTTCTTCGGGGTCGCTCCCTGCCGGGCCAGCACGTCAGCGGCCTGTCCGCCCTTGGCGGCGATGCCGATGAGCAGGTGCTCGGTCGACAGGTACTCGTCCCCCAGGTCGCCGGCCCGGCTCTGCGCGTCGGCGATGACGGACAGCAGCTCGCGGTTGGGCTGCGGGGGCGCGACGGTGGACCCGGTCACGCTGGGCAGCGCGCCGAGCACCTTCTCGGCCCCGGCCCGCACGGCCGCCTGGTCCGCGTCGACGGCGGCGAGGAGATCGACGATGTTGTCGTTCTCCTGCCCCTGGAGCAGAGCGAGCAGCAGATGGGCGGGGATGAGGTCGGCGTGTCCCTGGGACACGGCCCTGTTGCTGGCCGCGTTGATCGCGTCCCGGCTCCGGTTGGTCAGCTCGGCGTCCACGTTCGCTTTCTCCTCCTGGCGTCAGCACTCCCGTTTCTGACTCAGTCAGCGTACACAAAGTTGAGTCTATTCCGCTCAAGGTGTGCGCGGGAGTCCGGGGACGGGTTAGGTTCCGGACCATGGCCGCATACCCCCAGGACCCGGGCGCCCCGGACGCGCCGTATCTCGCCTTCTGGCGCGAACGGCACCTGTGCACACTGACCACACCACGTCCGGACGGCAGTCCGCACGTGGTTCCGGTCGGAGTGACATACGAACCCGGGGCCCGGCTCGCCCGGGTCATCGCCGACAAGCGCAGCACGAAGGTCGGCAACGTCCTGGCGGCGGGGCCGGACGGCGCCCGGGTCGCGGTGTGCCAGGTGGACGGCCGGCGCTGGGCCACCCTGGAGGGCAGGGCGTACGTGCGCGAGGAACCGGACCGGGTCGCGGAGGCGGAGCGCCGGTACGCCGAGCGCTACGGGCGCACGCCGAGCCCGAACCCCACACGCGTGGTGATCGAGATCGAACTGACCCGCGCGATGGGTCGCGGCTGACGCGGGCGAGGTGACGCGCGGCGGGGATGACCAGATCCGTCCCCGTCGTTTTTCGGCCAACGCTCAAGCGGGTGCATGTGCGGAAATGTCCCCGCAAATTACAGCGGCGTCACCGTGTTCAGGTCACGGTGACGCCGCTGCGGGGGGAAGCACCTGAGCGATCTGTTACGACGGGGGAATCGCGTCAGGCACTGCGGGGGGTGGCTGAGATGGTCTTCAGGGGCGGGGTCTCGGGCTCCACGAGCCTGTGGTCCCGCTGGTCCAGGTTCACAAAGATCATTCCGTAACGAATGGCGCACCGCACGGGCTGCGGCGCCCCCCGGGGCTTGCGCAGGCACCGGTAGGCCCGTACGTCCTCGTCCTCGTCGCGCGTCACGACCACCGGCTCGCCGAACACGGTCACCATCAACGAGTCACCGCTGTGGGGGATGGCGGTGACCAGGTCGATGAAGTGCCAGCCGGAGCGGTAGGCGGTGGCCATTTCGCGGCGGAAGGAGCGGTCGTCGGGTGGAGTGGTCATGACTCGGCGACCCACGTACTGTCGCCGGGCGCGACCCACGTACTGTCACCGGGCGCGACCCACGTGCTGTCACCCGGCACGTCTGCCGCCGTGATCACCCACGTGCTGTCACCGGGCGCGACCCACGTACTGTCCGCGGGCGCCGCGACGGTCTCGGTACCCGTGCTCCAGGTACTGTCGCGCGCCGTGTCACCCGTCGTTCCCGCAAGGCCACTCAGCGCCCCGAAGGCCAAGGCGGCGGAGAAGGCGGCGGCAAGCGCCGAGCGAAGCATTCTCTTATGCATAGTCGGCTTCGTCCTCATTTGAAGGTCACCTCTCCCCCGTCCACTACGACGATGGCCCATTCGGGCACGTCATGGCCACACAATCGATGCATCATGTTCCTGCACGTTCAGGACCCTGGGGGGTGGAGATTTGACGAAAAATGAGACAAAGCAGACACATCCTCATGCGTCGACTGAGCTGTGCGAGGAAGGTCGCCGTCTCTATGGGAACGCTCTTCGGACGGGCCGCATAGCCCGTGCGGACGTGGAGCCTGCTCCGTGTTTGATGGAGTTCGCCCTGCTTCATGCGGACCCCGACGACGCGAACTGGCTACGTCCGGTGCCCCCGTCGATCGCCCTGTCCCAGCTGCTCAACCCGATCGAACGCGAGATCACCCAGCGCAGACGGCTGTCGGTCGAACTCGCCGACGCTTTCGAGCCGTTCATGACCCTCAGCGCCCAGCCGACGCCGACCACACACTCGATCACGGTGCTGGAGGGCATCGACCGGATCAACGCGGCACTCGATCTGGCCACCTCCCAGTGCCAGACCGAGATGCTCACCGTCCAGCCGAGCCGCCGGCGCCTCGAACACACCCTCGTACAGGGCCTCGAGCGCGACAGACCGCTGATCGAACGCGGCTGCCGGATCCGGACCCTCTACCAGCACACGGCCCGGTACAGCCCCGAGACGCTGGCCTACGTCTCCCAGTTCACCGACGGCAAGGTGGAGTACCGCACCATCGACGAACTCGTGGAGCGGCTGATCATCTGCGACGAGACCGTCGCCTTCATCCCGACCCGGGACGACGGACAGGTCGCCCTGGAGCTCCGGCACCCGGGACTCGTCCGCTACCTGATCAAGGTCTTCGAGTTCATGTGGGGCCGCGCGGTCCCGCTGGCCACCGGCGCCCCCTACGAGACCGCCCCCGACGGCATCACGGAGATCCAGCACTCCATCGCCAAGCTCCTCGTCGAGGGGCACGTCGACGAGGCCATTGCCCGCCGTCTGGGCATGAATGTACGCACCTGCCGAGCCCACATCGCGAAACTCGCGAATGCTCTGGGCAGCGGCAGCCGCGCCCAACTCGGCTTCCTCATAGCCCAGTCGGGGATCCTCAAACAGGAACCCTGACCCTTCGGGCGGGCCCGGAACCGAGAACCGGGGACGGCACGCCCGCGCCCGGCCGGACCGCGCACCTCCCGGCCCCGCAGTCCACCGTCCGCCGCCCGCAGTCCGCCGTCCGCCGTCCGCAGCCCGCAGCCCACCGCCCGCCGTCCGTCGTCCTCGAGCAGGAGAGAGATTCGCAGTGAACGCGCCGCCGCACGCCCACCACGGCGTGGAAAACCTGTGCGCCGCCGGCACGAACCTCTACGAGGCGGCCCTGCGCGACGGACGGGTCAAGACCGAGGAGGCCGAGACGGCGGCCCCCTGTCTGCTGTCCTTCGGCCTGCTGCACCCGCTCGTGGACGACCCCGAACAGCTCGAACCCGTCTCCCCCGCCCTGGCCCTGCACCGGCTGCTGCGCGCCTCGGGCACCCGCATCGCCGACGAACGGCGCCGCGAGGAACGACTCGCGACCCTGTTCGAACCCCTGATGCGGATCACCGGCAGCCGCACCGCCGCCGCCGATCCCGCCTCCCTGCGGCTTCTCAGCGGCACGGAACAGATCAACGGGGCCATCACCGAGGCGACGGCCGAGGCGACGGACGAACTGCTCTGCATCCAGCCCAACGTCCACTACAGCGGGCCGCGCGGCGAGACGGCCCAGACCGTGGCCATGGCTCGCGACCAGGCCCTGCTCGACCGGGGCTGCCGCATCCGCACCCTCTACCAGCACACCCAGCGCCACCAGCCCCTCGTCCTGGCCCGCTACGAGCAGCTCCGGGGCGACGTGGCGGCCCGGACCCTCGACGAGGTCACCGACCGCCTGATCGTCATCGACGGCAAGGTCGCCTTCATCCCCGCCGGAGAGGACGGCCGACTGGCCCTGGAGGTCCGCCACCCCGCCCTCCTCACGTACTTCACCGTCACCTTCGACCGCCTCTGGCGGCTGGCCACCCCGATGTACCCGCAGGCGGTGCACCGCCCGTCCCTCAACGGCGTCACCCCGCGGCAGCAGGCCATCGCCGCCCTCCTCGTCGAAGGGCACACCGACGCCGTCATCGCCGACCGCCTCGGCATGAACATCCGGACCGCACGCGTCCACATCGCCAAACTCGCCACCACCCTCGGCAGCGAGAGCCGCGCCCAACTCGGCTACCTCATCGGGCAGTCGGGGATCCTTGACCGGGAACAGAACCGGAACCGGGCGCAGGAGCAGGAGCAGCGGCCGGATCCGGACCGGCCCCCGGCGCCGGAAGACTGACCGACGGCGGCTCCGCCTCCCCGGACGGCCGGTCGAGGCCGACCTTCGCGATCCGCACCCCCAGCTGGGTCCGGCTGGCCGCGCCCAGCGTCTCCGACAACCGGGCGATGTGCGCCCGGCAGGTGCGGACACTGATGCCCAGGCGCTCGGCGATCACCGCGTCCTGGTGCCCCTCCGCCAGCAGGGCGGCGATGGACTGCTCCCGGTGCGAGATGCCCTCGATCCGGGTCTCGGGCAGGGGCGCGGTGAGCGGGATCGCCAGCCGCCACAGCCGCTCGAAGACCGTCACCAGGTAGGAGACCAGGGCCGGGTGGCGCAGCTCCAGGGCCATCGTGCGGTCGGTGTTCGCCGGGATGAAGGCGACCGTGCGGTCGAAGAGGATCAGCCGGTCGATCACCTCGTCCAGCGTGCGGGCCTCCACCGCGTCGCCCATCAGCTCCAGGTACGTCAGCAGGCCCTGGCCGTGCCGGGCGACGTGGTTGTAGATGTCCCGCATGCGCACGCCCCGGCCGCGCAGCTCCAGCGCCCGGTGCAGGCCCTCCGACAGCTCGTGCTCACGCCGGATGCCGCCGGGCTGCACGGTGAGGACCTCGGTCGTGCACGCCACGGTCGCCGCGTCCAGGGCTGCCTGGATGCGGGAGGCGCCGTCCAGGACCCGGATCGCCGCGCCCTCGCCGGCCGTCCCGCCCCGCGCGGGACCGCCGAGGCCCGCGTACCACTCGAAGGCGGCGACCGCCGAGCCCATCCGGCGCCCGCTCGCGCTCACCTCGTCGTACAGACCGCGCAGCAGCCGGGTCATGACCTCCTGCGGGGAGGTCGGCACCAGCCAGTCCATGTCGTCGGGATCGGGGTGCAGCAGGGCGAGTTCCAGGAGGCACGGGACCGGCTCGGCGTCGGTCCGCGCCACCCGACCGCGCCGCACGGCCCGGGAATACACGCGATCCCCGGCGTCGCACAGTCGGTCGGCACCGTGTGGATGCTCCTCCGTCCCGTGCCCGGCCATCGCCCATCCCACCCCCGCCGTACACCGCTTCCGGAGCGCAACTATGCGCGGCCCGGACCAGCTCCGCAACACGGCTGCCCCGGCCGACGCCCGGGAAAACCACCGGTCTGTTCCTGTTTCTCCCGGCCTCCTCCCCTCGCACTGCAACAAGCTGACGGTGGTGCCGGGCGCCCACGGCAAGGCATGGTGGGTTCCGCTTGCCCCCGGGTGCTCCCCACTCGGGGGAGGGCGCAGCCAACCCGGCCGGACCACGGGGGAGTCCGGCCGGGCAAGGCCACGGGGGAGTCCGGCCGGGGCAAGGCCACGGGGGAGTCCGGCCGGGGCAAGGCCACCCGGGGGGGGCGGCTGGTCCAAGGCCACGGGGAAGTCCGGCCGGCCCAAGGCCACCGGGGGGCGGCCGGGCCAAGGCCACGGGCCACCGCGCTGCTCACGGCGTCGAACTACCCGGCGGGGTACGCATCCACGTCGCCGGCATCTACCTGGCCGACCAGCGCCGCGCGGTCTCCCGTACGGGCCCCTACGGCTGTCCGGGGCTCGTACGCGGGGAGCTTCGTCCGGCGGGGAGCTCGTCCGTGGCCGCGCCCTCTGGTTCGGGCTCGGGCGGGTGCGGGTGCGGGTGCGGGTGCTCGGCCGGTGCTGTCCGAGCCGGTACGGTCCGGGCGGGTGTTCGGCCCACCCTGAGTCCCGGGACCGCGAAGTCCCGGGACCGTGGCTCGGATCAGAGCAGGTCGAGGGCCTGGCAGGCGGCCTTGTACTTGGCGGTGCAGATCTCGGAGACCTTGTAGATGCCGTCGGCGACGATGGTCGACTTGATGTTGCTCTTCGTCAGCGCGACCACGGTCACCAGCTTGGCCGGGATGTCCTTGTTCGTCGGGCTGTCGACCCGGTCGCGGGTGAGGGCGTCGAACTGGATGTCGCGGCCCTGGACCTTGGCGACGGCGGCCTCGGCGGCGGCCTCGGCCTCGCCCGGGTACGGCTTGTAGACGCTCATGAACTGCTCGCCGCTGATGATGCGCTGCACGGCCGCGAGCTCCGCGTCCTGGCCGGTGATCGGAGGCAGGTCGCCGTCGCTGACGCCCGCGGCCTTCAGTGCCTTGATGATGCCGCCGGCCATGGCGTCGTTGGCGGAGTAGACGCCGGCGATGTTGGACACGCCCAGCGCCTCGATCGCCTTCGTCATGTTGGCCTCGGCGATCTCGGGGCTCCACTTGTCGGTGTCGTACGACTTCGCCACCGTGACCCGGCCGTTGAGCTCGTTGAGCGCGCCCGCCTTGAACTGCCCGGCGTTCGGGTCGGTGGGCGAGCCGTTCACCATGACGATCTTGTCGCTGGCCTTGACGCCGGGGATGGCCTCCACGAGGGTGCGGCCCTGCACCTCGCCGACGAGCTCGTTGTCGAAGGAGACGTACCCGTCGATCGGCCCCTGGGCCAGGCGGTCGTAGGCGATGACGGGGATGTTCGCGTCCTTGGCCTTCTGCACCATCGTCGCGATCGACTTCGAGTCGACGGCGTCCAGCAGGATGACGTCGACCTTCTCGTCGATCATCTTCTGCATCTGGGTGAGCTGCGTCTTGGCTTCCCCGGCGGCGTTCGCGTACTCCGTCTTGCCCTTGTTCTCGGTGAGCTCGGCGACCTTCTTCTTGATGATGGGGTAGTCGAAGTCCGCGTACCGGGTGTTGGTCTCCTCCGGCATCAGCACGCCCACCGTGACGTCGTTGCTCCGGGTCGGTGTCGCGCTGCTGCTGTTCTCCGAGGCCCCCAGCATTCCGCACCCGGCGAGCGACAGGGACATCGTGGAGGCGACCACAGCTATGGCGATACGACGCATTCGGGGGCTCACTTCAGGTGCGTTCGGTGCGATTCCGGACACATGGGTGTGACATGTAGACCCAGGTGTCTGAAAAGACAACGCGGCGGCGGCCGTCGGCGTCAAGCGGAACTACTTAACGAAGTAGCAACATCACACTCCGCTTAGCAGGTGAAGACACATGGAGAGCACGCGGAGACGTTGAAAAGACCTGGACAGAGAAACAGCCGACGAGTGGGCAAAAAGTCGCACGCCCAGGACAGTTCCTCGCGGGTCACGATCACGACGGCCTTCCTTCCGGCCCGAGGGACGCATCAATCCCGCCAGCCTCGCCACGGCCGTCGTACCGACCACGACCGGCTGCCTCCGCACCACCGCCGTCGCCCCCGCGCGATGCCCCCGCGCGACGACAACCGCCTCCGCAGGGCACGGCGGAGCGGAGCGTGACCCCCCGGATATAGGCCCGTGACCAGCGGAATCATCGCTTCCGGCGCTGTTGCGAACTGGTGACGGAGCGACGATTGATCACCTGTGAAATCCGGGTGAAGATGAGTGCACCGCGAGCCGCCGGGGGGACAAGCAGTACCGGCGGGCGGTCACTTCTCCGCGTTCTCGTCGCACGTCTCTTCGCACGTCTCTTCGCACGTCTCGTCGAACTTCTCGTCGAACTTCTCGCTCGTGTCTTCGCCCGCCGTCACCACGGCGTGCCCTCGCTCACTGATTCCTTGGGGGATTCATCATGTCCGCTGGTTCCGTCGCCGCCCGCCGCATCCGCACCGTGGCCGCGACCGCCGTCGTCACCGCGGTCGCCGGCGCCGCCTTCGTCCCGGCCACCGCTGTCGCCGCCGACAAGGCGGGCGAACACGCGCTGAAGATGACGCTGGGCGCGCCCTCCCCCACCGGCCCGCTCAAGCGCGGCGGGGCGACGGAGTCGATGATCCTCACGGTCGCCAACTCCTCCGACAAGGCGCAGGACTTCTCGGCCTGGCTGCCGGGCACGCCGGACGGTCCGAGCCCGGTGCTGAAGGACTCCATCGTCTTCGACGTGACCGCGGTCGACGCTCCGGCGACCAAGTCGGCCGTCGGCCGCCAGGACGGCTCCTTCCAGGGGCTGTTCTTCCCGGCCACCGGGAACGCGGCGTCCACCTTCTCCATCCCGGCGAAGACCGAGTACACCTGGAAGGTCACGGTCGGCCTCGGCGCCTCCTACCCCACCAACGACGGTGACTTCACCCTCACCGCCGGGCGGCTGATCGGCGACACCGACGACGACCCGTCCCGCAACACCCAGGTCTTCAAGACCGACCCGGCGATCACGCCCGGCAAGCTCAACGTGGCGTGGGAGCAGAAGACGGGCGCCGTCGCGCGGCCCGGCCAGCGTGCCGAGCTGGTGCTGAACGCCACGGCCACCGGCCCCGGCGAGTTCCCCGCCGAGCTTCAGCGCACCGTGTCGGCCCAGCAGTTCCGGGAAGGCGCGGGCAACCCCGACTTCGTCCTGGAGGCCGAGGTCGACGGCAAGCTCGTCAAGCTGGAGGAGTCCAACGACAGCGAGTGGGAACTCCCCGCCATATCCAAGGGCTTCGGCTCCTCCAAGGGCACCGAGAGCATCAAGCTGTACCTCTCCCTGGGTAAGAAGAGCGACATCAAGAAGGACACCGTCGTCCCGCTGGAGGCCCTGTTCTCCATGGCCGACTCCTGGGGGTTCAACGGCGCCCAGACCAAGGTGAAGGCCGGCCCGGCCCTGGTCACCCCGCCGAGCGGTACGCCGTCCACGACGCCGTCGGCGTCCCCGTCCGCCTCGGCCTCGGCCTCCGCGTCCCCGTCGGCATCCGCGTCCGGCTCCGCGGCCACCAGCACGGGCGGCACGACCGGCGGCACCACGAACACCACGAGCACCACCGGTTCGCTCGCCGCCACCGGTTCGGGCGGCGGTGTCCTCTACGGCGCACTCGCGGCCGCCCTGCTGGCCGTCGGCGGTGCGGCGGCCTGGTTCGGCACGCGTCGCCGACGGACCGCGCGCGTCTGATCCCGACGGACGGCGGACGACGGACGACTGACAGCGGACGACTGACCGGGAAGGCGCACGAAGACGACGGACAGGGGAGGGGCCCGGAGGCAGTCGCCTCCGGGCCCCTCCCCTGTCCTCGGTGCTGCCGCCGTCGGCTCAGCGCGCCCCGGGGTCGTACTTCTTCAGCGAGGCCTGGACCTCGGCGGCGTACGCGCCCTCCCACCACGGGACCGTCTCGACCAGCACCGGCTTGGTGCCGGAGGCGAGGACGAGGGCCCGGCCGGGCGGCATCGCGCCGAGGTCGGAGACCTGGAGCACGCGTTCACGGCGCGTGGACTCGCTGATCGCGCGGTTGCCGGACCAGCCGCCGAACTCCGACTCGCGGCTGGTCTGGTACTCACGCAGCTCGTACTCGCCGGCCAGCTCGCTCAGGTCGCCCAGGAAGCGGGTGTCCGAGACGCCACCGCCGTAGACGCGCACGTTCGCGGCGGACCACAGCTTCTCCATGCCGCGCTCGCCCCACACCTCGATGCCCTGCGCCCAGGACTGGAGGATCGTCATGAGGATGATCCCGCGCGAGCCGTAGTGCGAGTACAGGTCGGGCAGGGTCCGCCAGCGGCACACGTTGGCCGCCTCGTCGAGGACGCCGACGAGGGGCAGCGGGAGACGGCCGCCGCGCTGCGTGGTGGCGTACTCCTCGGCCGCCTCGACGACGGCCACGGTCAGCGCGGTCACCAGCGGCCCGGCGGAGTCGCGGCCCTCCCGGCTCAGCGAGTACAGGGTGCCGCCGGTGCGGACGAACGCATGCGGGTCGAACTCGCCCGCGTACTCGTCGGCCGGGGGCGTGACCCACCGGTTGACCTCGGGATTGACCAGGCAGGACGCCATCTGCTGGGCGACACCGTAGATGCCGCTGCGCTGCTTGTCGGGGGCGTTGATCACGCCGGCCAGCCCGTCCGCGGACATGGCGTGTCCGGCGCCGCGCAGGATCCGCTCCGGGGCGTCGTCCCTGGGGTTGGACAGCCAGGTGTAGATCTGGGTGATCGGCGCCTTGGCACAGGCGGCGGCCAGCAGCAGGTTGGCGAGCAGGTCCTGGCCGGCCGGGTCGAAGAAGGCGTCGGTGGAGGCGTTGGCGTCCCGCGAACCGCTGGCGAAGTGGTCGGCCATCTTGCGGGCCCTGGCCACGTCGGTGACGTACGACAGCGGGTTCCACCACCAGCTCGGCTCCTCCTGCGCGACCTGCTGCGGGTCGAACACCCACACCGGGCCGCGCGCGGTCCGCGGCCCCCGGGTCGCGTCCACGATGTCGCGCTTGTTGGAGGTCACGAGGACGGCGCCGGGCCCGTCCAGGATGGCGGGAATGGCGCGCCGGGTCGTCTTACCGGTCCGCGGGCCCCAGATGTCGACGTGCATGTCCTCGTACGACCCGTACAGCGGCTGACGCCCCTTGACGGACCGTCCGATGAACACGCCGGGCGTGCTCGACCGCACTCCGAGGCGCTCGGCGGTGGCGGCCGCGCCCTTCATCGTCAGCTTGCCCAGCTCCTCGCCCTTCGCGAGGTGCTGGGCGGCACCGTCCACCTTGGGCTTGTTCCTGAACCGCTCCCGCACCCGGTAGGCGGCCAGGCCGAGCATGCCGACCACCACCGCCTCGCCGGCCGCGACGGCACTGGCCGCCGAGCCCGGCCAGCTGTAGTCGCCCTTGATCACCTCGACGAGGAACGTCAGCGGGTTGCCGGGCGGCGCCGGCGCGTCGGCGTACCCGGCCCCGACCTTCGCCGCCAGCCAGGCAGCGGCCCCGACGAGGAGCACGACCGCGACGGCGATGACGATCTCGAAGGTCCAGTCGTCCTCGGCGCGGGGTTTCTTCTGCTGTTCTGCGGTCACCCGCGGGTCCGTCCTTTCTGGACTGTGGAACTGTCTGGGAAGCTCGGCCGAGGGTTCCGGTCAGGCCTGCGTCGCCGCGAAGGCGAAGAGAGCGTTGTCAGTGGTGACGAGCGTGTAGCCGTTGCCGGTGAACTCCAGGGGGATGTCCACGTCCTCGGGGAGCATGCCGAGAAGTCTCCCGCTCCCCATCACCAGGGCCGCGGCCTTCTGGTCGAGCTCCGCGTACAGGACACCCCCGGGCGTCACGGTACGCGGCCGGATGTCCTCGGCGCCCGCCCCCTGCCGCCACAGTTCGGCGCCGGTGCGGGTGTCCCATGCCACCGCCCCTTCGGCGAAGTTGACGGCGGCGGTCCGCCCGTCCGGCGAGACGACGGGGGCGGAGACCTGCGTGAACTGTCTGAGCGTGGTGCGTGGGCCGACGGTCGCAGTGGCGCCGGTGCGCAGATCGACCGTGGTGAGCACCGCGTCGTCGGAGCCGCTCGCCGACCAGACGAGGATCCCCTGGTCGCCGTGGAGGGGGTAGAGCTGGGCGTCGGGTTCCTCCTGGCCCACGCTCCGTGCGGCGATGGCATCGGGCGGGGTGAGGTTCGCCGTGGTCCACAGGGACCTGCCCGTGCTCTGGTCGGTCACCGACACGGGCTCGTTCACGCCGGTGCCCCGGGTCGCGTATCCACGGCCGGTGTCGAGCGGTTCGGTCTCGGCGGGCAGGACGAGGTTCCGGCCGCCGCCGATCGGGGCGAGGGTGCGGTCGTCGTGGACGTCGCCGGGGAGCAGTACATGTCCACGCACGACCGGCAGTGCGGCCCGCTCCTCGCCGGTGTAGGCGGAGCTGCCGAGCTTCGCACCGCTCGGCGCGTACATGGTGTAGACGGTCGTGGCGGCGGTGTTGCCCAGGCCGCCCTCCGTGGTGTCCTCGCAGTCGCGGATCAGGACGGCCGGGGAGCCGTCCTGCCAGGTGCCGACCTGGACCCGCGCGGCGGGCCGCGGTGCGTCGCCGTCGGGGTCGTAGGCGCAGGTGACCGCGAACGATCTGCGCTCCTTGCCGGTGGCGGCGTCGTAGAGGTGGGCCAGGAAACGGGCGGTCTGCCGCTCTGTCTCACCGTCGGCCACCGGATCGGAGAGGTCCTCCACGAGGAGGAAGGCGTCGCCGACGACGCAGGTGCCGGTCTCGGTCTGCCGGTCGGCGGGAAGGGCGGCTTCGCCGGCGCACCGCCGGCTCCCGTCGCTCTGGCGGGCGAGACTCCACGCGGGTTTCGTGGCGAGGCCGGGGATCGTCTCGCCCGGGTAGCGCGCCTGCCGTGCCGCGGAGGCCGATGCCCGGGGCCGGTCCTGGCCGGTCGCCTGCGCGCCCGCCCGACCGTCGTCCTCGCCCCCGCAGCCGGTGACGAGTCCCAGGGACAGGACGGTCCCGGCGGCGAAGGCCGACAGGGGGTGCCGTGCGGTGGCCACCGTGTCAGGCGCCCTTCTCTTGGCCCGTGCCGTTGCCCTCGACCGGGTCAGTGCCCGGGGGGATCGGGACGCGGTAGACGCCGGTGATCTGGTCCTGGTAGTCCCACTTGCTGAACTCGACCGTCTTGCCCGGCCGCGGAGCATGGATGATCTTGTGGCCCTTGGGGTCCCAGACCAGGCCGACGTGGCCCGAATGGCCGGCCTCCGGGCGGAAGAAGATGACGTCGCCGGGCTGGGCCTCGGACAACGACACCTCGTACTTCTTGAGGTAGGGCTCCTGTGTGTACGTCGTCGTACCGATGTTGATCTTCCCGCCGCTGGCCATGTAGTACACCCACTGCGTGAAGCTCGAGCAGTCGAAGCTGGTAGGGCTCTGGCCCTGAAGCCGCGGCGCGCCGAACACGTAGGGCACGCCGATGCCCCGTTGGGCCCAGCCGAGGACCGCGCGGATCACGGGGTCGTCGGCGTCGGGGATGACGCCGGAGGCGCCGGCGCCGTCCGGGGCGACGGCCGCGCTGCCGTTCTCCTCCGCGCAGTCGGCGTACTGGGCGTCCTTGCCCTGGTCCTCGTCGACCGAACCCGGAACGGTGCCGTAGTCCGGGTTGGCGGTGATCCGGCCCTTCATCCAGGCCTGGGGGTCGACCATGCCGGGGCCCGCGTCCTGACCGCCGACGAACGGGTTGTCGACCCCCGGGACCCGCACCTCCCAGTGCAGGTGGGGCCCGGTGACGTTGCCGGTCGCGCCGACCGTGCCGATCAGGTCGCCGCGCTTGACCGTCTGTCCGACGGACACCTTGATCGAGGTCTGGTGGGCGTAGAGCGTGATGACGCCGCCCTCGTGCTGGATCTCCGTCTCGTTGCCGTACGAACCGCCGGGCCCGGCGTGGACGATCTTGCCGTCGGCCGGGGCGTAGATCGGGGTTCCGGAGGTCGCCACCAGGTCGAGGCC
Organism: Streptomyces zaehneri; assembly: GCF_032248645.1. Taxonomy (NCBI): domain Bacteria; kingdom Bacillati; phylum Actinomycetota; class Actinomycetes; order Kitasatosporales; family Streptomycetaceae; genus Streptomyces; species Streptomyces zaehneri. Next base: position 234,912 of record NZ_JASTTJ010000009.1, on the reverse strand, counting down.
GGTGTGGTAGCCGAGACTCCACATGCTGCCGTTCTCGTGGTACTTGGTGCCGAGGGTGTAGCTGCCCTCCTTGAGGGGCCACTGCCAGCCCGCCCCACCGGTGGGCTGCTTCGCCGCAGGGAGGGCAACGGTGGTGACACCGGTGGTCTCGAGAGTGCTCGTGGTGTACGCGGCCGGCGCCATGGCCGTGGTGCTCTGCGCACCGTCGTCCGCGTCCAGCGCCGGGGTGGACCACGAGCGGGGCGAGGTAGCGGCGATGCCGAGCGCGGAGCCGGGCTGGGCGTTGTTGCCGACCGGCTCCGGAATGTCCGACTGCTGACCGAGCGTGGGGAAGTCGGGGTTCTTCTCGACGGTCTCCTTCAGATGGGCGTACCAGCGCTTGATCAGATCCTGATCGCCCGTGAGGACCCCGTGGTAGCGGGTGGCCTGGGTGATGACGACCCGCGGGTAGATCGTGTTGGAGGCCGTGGAGCCGGAATAGATCTGCAACGCCTTGAAGGGCGCGGTCTCGGCCTTCTTGGCGTGCAGGAAGTTGGCGGCTGCCCACGCCGCGTCGTCGATGTTGTAGAGGTCCTTCTTGCCGTCGCCGTTGCCGTCCGCGCCGTAGTCCGTCCACGCAGGAGTGCCGAACTGGAGGATGCCCATGTAACCGAGTGAGTTCTTGCCCCCGGGCGCGGCCGACTTGTCCTGGCCGTACTTGGTCTCCTGGTACATCTGCCCGGCGATGAGCGCCCAGTCGAGGCCGTCGTAGCGGGCGGCGGCACGCATCGCGGCGAGGATCATCTTCGGCGGTATCTCGTTGCGCGCCGCCTCGCTCGGCATGTACACCTTGCCGGCCGGCAGGATCGGGTTGGTGGCCGCGGCGTCACCTGTGTTGCCGGCGTTGGCGTTGTCGGCGTAGTCGCCGCAGGCGGCAGCGACGGCGCCGTTGCCGGTGCCGCCGATCATGCCCATGAGGATGATGGTCACCAGGGATATGCCGCCGAACGTCAGCAGTCCGCCACTGCCGCCGAGGATGAGCCAGAGCTTGAGGTTGCTCTTGTCCTTGCCCTTGTCGTCGCCCTGACCGCCACCCGCGGACGCGGCCTGACGGGCCTTCTTGGCGGTCTTGGCGATCTTCGCGGCCTTCGACGCGGCCGCCAGTACGGCGGGTGCCACCATGCCGGCTCACTCCCCCGATTCGTCAGAGGCGCCCACGTCGCCGAGACCGAAGATGTCGAAGCCGGAGACGACCCACACGCCGCTCTCCTCCTTGACGGTCACCAGCCACCGGTTGGACTCCGTGACGGTCTTGTTGTCGGCAGTCCGTGCGGCGGTCACGTTCACGACGCTGGAGATCGACCGGCCGCTGTCACGCACCAGGTCGTCCGAGATCATCGCGTCCCGCACGACGGTCGCCGTGCCCTTCGAGGAACACCGGCCGGCCTGGCACTGGGCCCAGTCCTTGCCGGTGGGCAGGGCGGTCACCTGCTCCATCTGCGTGTCGCCGGTGGTCAGTTGCAGCAGCGGGGCGCTCCAGGAGACCGGCTTGCTGGCGTGGTCGTACGTGTTGAGACCGGCCATGTACTTCGCCATGACCTCGTGCGCCGCGGCCACCTCGGTGAGCGCGACGATGGGGGTGGCGCCGCCGCTCGGCTGCTGTGTGCCGCCGGACCCGGAGTCCGCGTTCGCCCCGTCCTTCCCCGCGGCCGTGGCGGCGGGAGACGCCGCACCGCCGTCGCCGCTCGACTCGTCCCCGTCGAAGACGGTGAACACCGTGAGCACGGCGACCAGCAGAACTCCGAGCACCGCCAGGGCGAGCAGCCCCGAGCGCTTGCCCTCCTCAGGCACATCCACGCTTCCCGCGCCTCCCTTTGTGCTGATCCGGTACGGCGGGTGACCGGGACACGGTAGGTGGAGGCGGGCGCGGGGGGCTGCGAGGATTCCCGGCGGGGAATCGCGGCGCCGGACCCGGGAAATCGCGGGAAAGCCGTTCCGCCCCCGGCCACCCCGATCACTCCGGGCGCGGATCCACAGGCAGCGGGTCGAACGGGTACGCCGTGTGCCCGTCCTTGGGTGAACAGGCCGCGAACGGACCCGAGTCGGCGTCCATCAGGACCCGCAGATGCGGGTCGGCGTGGTGCAGCCACCACGTGGACATGCCGAGCGCCGGGTCCTGGCGCAGATGTTCCCAGGCCAGCCAGAGCGCCGACAGACGGGCACCGGCCTCGGGGTGCTCCCACCACGTGGGGCACCAGGTGGCCGAACTGCCGTTGACCCGGCGGCGGATCATCTGGGCGAGATAGTCGGAGACAAAGACGAAGACGTCCGCGAAGTAGAACTCCGGCTCCTCGGCTGCGGGTTCGGTAAGCGTCATCGTTCGACTCCTGCGGGCTGCTGTTGGGGAACCGACGGCGGAAGGGTGAGGACAGCGGCCGGGTCGAGGACCCCACGGCGGCCCGCGAGCGGACCGCGCGGGACGGGCGACGGGCGACGGGGCGTACAACGATGTTTCCCCGTCAGGCGATCACTCGACCCGTCCGTGCTCTCAGGTCAGGACGATACCGATCAGCAACAGCACCACCACGACCGCGCCCATCACGATGCGCGCCGTCGGGTCCTCGCGCTCCCACAGGTCATGGACGACGGCCCAGCCGGTCATCCGCGCGGCGCGGCCGCCTTGGAGACGCGCGGCCACACCCTGTTGCTCCTCGCCCTCACCCTCGCCGTCGGCGGGCAGCGGCTGGGGATCCTCGTCGATCCCGACCCGCAGCCCCTGCTGCTCCTGCGCCACCAGGACCATCTGCTCGAGGAGTTCGGGAATCGTGTTCGGCGTGAGGGGATAGGCGAAGGTCCCGTACGGCGTCTCCACGCACAGGCTGGCCTGCCAGGGGTTGCCGGGCTCGTAGCCGTCGATCCAGGCGTGTTCGGCCTGGAAGACCTGCCGGGCGGCCAGGGCCGGCTGCGGGTCCGGGACCGGTACGGCGGCAGGGGCGGGGACAGGAGCAGGGGCGGCGGCAGGAGCCTGCTGGACCGGCGGAGCCTGCTGGGGGATCTCCCAGGTGCGCGGGTCGGGCTGCTCCGGAGGTTGCGGCTGCTGCGGGTGCCCGTTGTGGTCGGTCAACTCTCGTCCTTCGCCGGGTCCGTCGGGTCCAAGGGGGTGGTGCCGGGTGGCGCTAGCCGGGGCACCTCGGGCACACGTGCCCAGCGCATTGTGGGCCCAGGGCGGGCCGGTACGGCACGACGCCTTGCAATCGTGTCCCTGACATTTTTCCCGAGCGTTTTCCTCATGGCCGCGACATCGGGAATCCCCGCAGTCCCGGCGAGGAAAGTGACCCCGGTCCGGTGGCAGGTCTTTGTCACACTGCCAAGCGCACCTGGCCGGGCCAGGGCCCGTCGTGCGGTGCGGTCGTGAACCCGCCCAGGCGGACGGGGAACCGACTCGCTGGAGTAACCGACTCGATGACAGACCACAACAGCCCTGCTGGCGCGGTCGGCGGAGGCCAGCCTTCCGGGCAGCCCGGGTCCTTCGGTCCCTCCCAGCAGCCACCGCAGCAGCAGTGGCAGGGCCAAGGGCAGCCGGCCCCCGCCCCGCAGCCGGCCCCGCAACAGGCCACCTCCCCGCAGCAGCCGCTGCCCTCCGACGCGGCCCGCGCCCAGGTCGCCGCCGCCTGGGTGCGCAGCACGCCCCGGGCAGGCCAGGCCGCCGTCCCGTCGCTGCCGCCGCGTGAGACGCGCCCCCAGGGCGAGTCGAAGAAGGAGAAGCGCGAGCGCGAGCGGGCGGCGCGCAAGGCGGCCTACGAGCAGAAGAAGGCGGAGAAGGAGCAGCGCAAGAGGGGCGGTACGACGGCGGCCGCCGCGTCGGCGCCGGTCGCCACCGCCCCGGCCGCCGTGCCCCAGGCCCCCGTGGCCGGCGCCCCGACGCTCTCGCTCGGGCCCACGGCGGGCACTCCCGCCGCAGCGGCTCGGACCAGCACCCCGGGCCCCACCGTCGCCCCCGCCGCGTCCGCCGCGTCCGCCCCCAAGCCTCACCGCGACTTCGTCGTGCCCAAGCCCGGCGGCCGTATCTCCACCGGCGGGCGCCGCACGCACGTCGCCCTCCGCGCCACCCTGCTGATCACCACGTGTGTGTTCGCGCTGGGCTCCTGCGGGGTGATGGGACTGGTGATCGGCAAGTCGTCCGGCCCCAAGACCGCCGGGCTGGACAGCGCCGACGTGAACAAATACCACCTCACCGACTTCCCGACCCGGCAGGCGGCGACCTTCGCCGAGCAGTACGCCCTGCTGTGCATGACGTTCTCCCCGGAGACCGCGTCCACGCGCCGGGCCGACCTCGCCCGCTACGCCTCCTCCGGTGTCGACGCCGAATGCGGATGGAGCGGCGAGGGGACCTCCACGGCCGTCTCCGCCACCTGGGACGGGACTGCCGAGAAGCTCGCCGAGTACGGCGACCACGGCCGCTACATCGGGGTCCAGGTCCGCACCGACGACGGCACGCTCACCACGCTCACCGTCCCCGTCTACGTGAAGAGCCTCACGACGGGCGAGGGCATGCGCGTCGCCGGCGATGTCGGCCAGATGCCCCTGCCAGGCCGCGCGGACGTGCCGGAGACCGACCAGGACGACGAGGTCGTGGACGACGGTCTGGCCCAGCAGCTTCAGCAGCAGGTACTGCCGGGCTACTTCGCTGCGTGGGGCGCGTCCGACGCCACCGCGATGACCCGCTTCACCACGCCCGACGCTTCGGAGTCGGCCACCGCCGGCCTGGCCGGGCGGCTGACGACCCCGACGATCAACGACGTCGTCGCACTCGTCCCGAAGAACGTACAGAACACCGATCCGTACGCGTACCCCGCCGGACAGGCCGTCGAGGTCCGCGTGGTCGTCGACTGGGGCGACCCGAAGGGCGAAACGGTGCGCCGCGCCTACCGGATGACGGTGGTGAACACGGCCCAGGGCTGGTTCATCAAGGACATCCGCGGTGGCGTGCTCGACTCACAGGGCGGACGGGCCGACAGCGAAGGGGGCACGGGCGCCGCCTCTCCCTCGACGAGTGCTTCCGCCTCCGCGTCCCCGTCCACCTCCGCCTCCGCCTCCACGACCACCCAGTCGTCCAAGGGCCGGTAGCCCCGCAAGTCCTGACCGGGACCGCGCCGCCCTCACTCCCATCGCCTGACTACTGCTTCACCACCCGAGAGGAAACACCGTGTACCTGGCCGCCACCACCATGGAGGACATGTTCGGAGAGATCGAGACGATCCTCCGCAACGCCGGCACGATGGTCGCCGTCATCGCCCTTCTCATCCTCGGCATCCGCATGCTCCTGTCGATGAAGCGCGGCGACGGCATGCGCGAGGCCTTCCAGGGCTTCGGCATGATCGCGCTCGCCGCTCTCATCATCGGAGGCGCCACCGGCCTCGCCGGTCTCCTCATCGACCTCGGCGGCCAGATCGGCGGCGGCAACGGCTGACGTCCGTCGCCGGATGGACCGTCAGTAGCCGTCCCCATCAAGGGAGTTCGCAGACATGAGCCAGGAGGCACCGGAGCCGCTGGTCGCGTACGACCACACCGATCTGGTCAACCGCCCCAAAAGGATCTGGAACTGGGGCAACATCCCGCTGCCGGGCCTGCTGCTGCCCGCTCTGGGCGCGGCCTTCGGCTTCGGGCTGATCTGGCTCATCGCTCTGTTCACGATGTCGGCCTTCCTGCCCTTCCTGGGGATGTCGATGTGGACGTCGATCCTCTACTTCGGGCCGCCGTTCGCCGTCTATTTCGTCTGGGGACGGCCGCTGCCCTCGGCGCTCACGCTGAGCCAGCAGATCGTGGTGTGGACCGACTGGTGGTTCCAGCCCAAGCGCCTCCAGGGGCTCGCCGCCGACCAGGAACCCGAGGAACTGCACTGGCAGGTCATCCTCTTCACTCCCGGTTCGCCGCGCTGGCAGTCCCGCTACGAGGCCGCGCGCCGGACCGCCGCCGAGCGCGGCAGCGCCTTCTCCACCTACCGCTGACCCCCTACACGTCAACTACCCCAGGGTGACTCCTCCATGTTCATGTTGATCCTTTTGGGCGGGGCGGCCGCCTTCTTCGTGGTCGCCATGATCATGGCCGCCTCGTCGAGCAAGAAGAACGGCCGGGGCGGCCAGGGCGGCGGCAGGAACTCCTCCGCCGCGCGCTCCAAGCCGTCCGGCTCCTCGGCCGCCACCCGCCGCGAGGACCTCCGCCTCCCCTACCGCTACGCCGACGACATGATCTTCGTGCACGGCGACTCGGTGTGGACGGGCATCGTCCTGCCCAACGCCATCGACGAGTACCTGAACGCCGGCGAGCTCCAGGCGATGGCCGAGGGCCCCGCCCGCGGTCTGCTCAACCTGGCCCGCGGCGACCGCAACGTCGAGTGCCACTACCGCAAGGTCTACCAGCCGATCACGGCCATGACCTGGGCGGAGGAACTGAACGCGGTCGCCTGGGACCCCACCGAGAACTACAAGGCGTACAACCTGCGCAAGGCGGAGTACCAGGAGCGCATCGGCGCCAAGCGCGAGCGCAACATCCTGCTGGTGAAGCTGGGTTCGCTGAAGCGCACCAACGGCGGCAGCGGAGTCGTCGCCCAGGACGACGAGCCGTACGACGAGCCCGGCCTCCTCCAGGGTGTCCGCGGCGCCGCCGACCAGGCCGCCGCCACCGCGACCGGCGTCACGGACGAGTACCTCTCCCCGCACGTCCTCGCCGAGTGGACGCAGGTCGCGGTCGAGGTCCACGAGAGCCTGGAGGGCCTCAAGGGCACCCCGCTCAGCCGCGAGGAGCTCGTCTGGCTGATCCGCAAGCCGCTCCACGGCGACCTGCCGGTCCCGCCGGAGCCGGTGCTCGGCTCGCGCGCCTGGGGACCGAACCAGTTCGACCTGGTCGTCGACTTCTCCGGCGAGAACCGCAAGACGCACATCGTCCTGAACCAGTACGACGAGGTGACGGGCGAGCAGCAGACCAGCTACACCACCACCCTCGTGGCCGCCAACTGGCCCGCGGAGACCCGCTTCCGCCAGTCGACCGCGTGGGCGCGCTACGCCGCCCAGCACGTGGACTTCCCCGTCGAGATCGACATGCGCTTCACGCTCATCCCGTACCTGAAGTTCAAGGACCGCGCCGACAAGATCCGCGGCAACCTCGTGGACGAGATGAACGACATGGCCAACTCCGGCCGCAGCCCCGACACCAAGCTGGCCACCCAGGTCACCCGCGCCCAGGAACTCGTCGACGACATCGACGAGCACAAGATGCCGGGCATGGAGGCACAGATCCGCTTCACGATCTCGGCGCACGACGTGAAGGAGCTCGAGCGCCGGCGCCGCGTGCTGGAGATGCAGTTCAAGCAGGACCTGAAGGTCACCCTGCTGCGCCCGACCCGCCAGCAGTGGCGGCTGCTCCAGGCGCAGCTCCCCGGCGACGCGCCCAAGCTGCCGATCGCGCCCTACCTGCGGCTCCAGGAGGTCGAGCAGCTCGGCGCCGGACTGCCCACCGCGGGCACGGAGTTGGGCGACAATCCCGAGCACCGTTCCGGCAAGCGCCTCGGCTGGGTCGGCAACCTGGTCGGCTGGGCGGGCAAGATGCCGGTCCACTACTCCCTGCACGTCGGCCCGGCCCGTAACGACGGCGGTGGCCTGGCCATCGTCGGCGCGTCCGGCGGTGGCAAGTCCTCGCTGGCCCTGCAGAAGTTCTACGAGGAGTCGGAGTCGGGCGTCCGCTGCCTGGTCATCGACCCGAAGACCGACTTCGCGCAGCTCTGCTACTACCTGGCCTTCGGCGCCCAGGTGAACGACCCGGACTTCGCGGGCGACGCGGAGACCGGCCTCCTCGGCACCCCGGCCAGCAAGTTCCAGCCGGTGAACCCGGAGTTCTGGGCCGAGACGGAGGTCGTCGACCTCCTGAAGGGCCAGGCGGGCGTGCTGGACCCGTGGGTCATCGCCCGAGACGTCCCCGCCGGCCGCCTGCTCGCCGAGTCCATGCTCCGCGGCTTCCTCGGCGACGAGGACTACCAGCGCGTACGCCTCCCCGTCATCGAGGGCATGGCGACCGTCATCGGCCGCTACAACTCCGCGATCCGCCAGGCGGTCGAGCAGGGCCACACGGCCCGCGACGCCGAACTCGCCGTACCCCGGCCGACGTTGTGGCAGGTGGTCGACGAGGTCGTTGCGGCCTACGACCACGCGGTGGCGTCCGGCGACCGCGAGGCCATCAAGGACCTGAAGCTCGCGCAGATGCTCCTGACCGAGCTGCGCACGCTCCCCTACGCACGGCTCTCCTTCGCGGAGCGCCCGCAGCCCCTGTCCAGCATGCGCAAGCGCCGTACGGTCATCACCCTGCGCGGCTTCCAGTCCCCCGCGGCCTCCGACCCGCGCAGCTGGAACCCGGCGGAGCGCCTCGCGGCCACGGCCCTCATGGCGGTCGTGGAACTGGGCAGCCAGATGCTCGACGTCGGCTACGAGAAGAACCCGGTGACCGGCGAGATCGGCCTCCGCCCGAAGGCGCTGTTCGTCGACGAGGCGTACGTCGTCACGGCGACCGAGTCCGGCCGCGACCTGATGCGCCGCGCGCTGAAGCAGGGCCGCTCCTACCTGGCGGTCACCGTCCTGATCACCCAGCAGGCCATCGACCTCGTCCAGATCGAGGACTCCGAGGCCCGCAGCGGCGGCGCCAACCAGATCCACACGGTCTTCGCCTTCAAGCAGAAGTCGGCACAGGAAGCGTCCATGGTGGCTCCCCTCCTGGGCCGCCCGGAGAACGACCCGAAGGTCATCGCCGCACTCCAGGAACTCCGCACCGGCGTCTGCCTCCAGCGCGACGCGGACAAGCGCGTCGGCACGGTCGCCGTCGACCTGGTCTTCCAGGAGATCCTCGCCGCCACGGACACCAACGGCACCACCCGCCCGGCCCGTCAGGGCATCAACCCCCCGCTGAGCGTCTGGGACTGGACGTTCCTGCAGGAGGCGGAGGAGGACCCGGCACGGTCGGCGGCACCGGCGGCGGAGACGGCGTCGGTATGACGCCCCGGACTCCACAAGCACCCGGCGGCCCCCGCACCCCGAACGCACTGGCTGAAGGCTGCGTGCTGAGCAACCACTCCTGCGAATAGGTGAAGAAAGCATGCGAATCAGGCGAGTACTCGTGATCGGCACCGCCCTTGTCGCGCTGGCGGCGGTGGCGGGGTGCGGAAACGACGACGACAAGAAGAGTGGTGACAAGACGTCGTCCAGTCCGTCCGACGGCACCAGTCCGTCCGACGGCACCGGGCAGGACGCGGGCGGCGGCCTGCCCAAGGCGGCGAACCTGGCGTCCATCACCTACTACGTGAACAAGTTCACCTCTTGCCTGGACCTGAAGACGGGCGCCGACTACGACGCCAACCACGACGGCGACAAGACCGCCTGGGGAGCCGACGAGGCGGCGGACCCGTCCTGGGGCATCAAGGAGCGGGGCGTGTGCAGCGACGGGTCCGGCGACCCGGTAGCCCTCCTCTCCGTTGCGGACATGAAGGCGTTCCAGACCGCCGCCAAGGCGAACAACGAGCAGTTCCTGGTCGGCCAGGACTTCGCGGTCATTCCGGTCGGGAGCCAGGTGATCCAGGAGCTGCAGAAGTCCGAGCTCCTGTTCCTGACCTGCGATCCGGACTTCTCAGCGCCGAGCGGCTTCCAGAAGAGCCCGGGACTCGTCGACGGCTGCGTGCTGACCAACTACTTCTCCAGCTGAACCGGCCGGCCCGTTCGGCTCCACTCTGTTCCCGCGTTTCCGAAGGAATCCAGATGCCCTCGCGCAAAGCGTTGCAACGGGCCCTCACCAAGGCCGCCACAGCCGTCCGCGCCGTCGTCTTCGTGGCGCTGGCCCTGACGGCCGTCTCCCTGGCCATGCCTACCCCGGCGTACGCGGGCTTCTCCTGCGACTTCACGGGCGACGACAGCTACCAGATGGACACCCCCGGCACCAACGGCGAGTCCATGTTCGCCGCGGTCATGCAGTGGGACAAGGACACCAAGCAGTCGACGACGCTCCTGGACGACTCCGGGACGACGACCGGCGCGGTGAAGATGGCGAACCCGCCCGACACGTACACGATGTACGAACTCAACGGCATGCGCGGCATGAACTGGTCCCAGACCTTCAAGGGCCAGGGTGACGCCTCCGAGAACAACGGCGACTGGGGCAGCGGCGCCGACGACTGCTCGGTGATGTCCTACGTCAACAACGGCATCGCCGACTCCATCCTCAACGGCACCAAGATCTTCACCCGGGCCGCCATCTCCATCAAGGAGTCCGCCTCCAACCCCAGCCCGCTCGCCGGCCTCTACGAGGGCCGCGACAGCGTCGTGACGACGCTGAAGGAGAACGTGCTGCGTCCGGCCGTACCGGTCATGATCGTGCTGGTCGGCCTGTGGGTGTTCACCAAGTGGCGCAAGGGCGACATGCGCGAGGTGTGGGCGGGCATCTCGTGGTCGGCCCTGACGATCATCGCCGTCACGGCGTTCCTGACGGGCGGCAACTACGACAAGTTCGTGAGCACCGCCGACTCCTACATCGCCCGGGCGAACTCCGCCCTGACCGAAGTCGTCCTCGCAGGCGTCTCGGGGGAGACACAAGCGCCGTGCGACCTGGACAAGGGCGCTTACAACCGGGGCCTGCGCATCTCCAGTTGCGCCATGTACGACACCCTCGTCTTCCGGCCCTGGGCCCTCGGGCAGTTCGGAGACGCGGGCAAGAACTGCATCTTCAAGAAGGAGGGCGGCGGCGAGATCAAGAACGGCGTCTGCGTCCCTGCCGAGAAGAGCAAGAACTGTGCCTGGGGCAAGGGCGCCCGCTGCGAGGACCTCCGGGTGATCCAGCTCGTGGCCCAGTCCAAGACGAACGTCGACGCGTTCAGCGACAAGAAGCTCGACAAGTTCAAGGACGACTGGATACCCATCCGCCAGGAAATAGCGGGCGGCAAGGACAAGGGCGACGACGTCGAGGACATGCACATCTACCCGGTGTCCTTCGACGAGTGGGCCGGAAAGAACGCCGGCAACCGGGTCGGACTCGCCTTCTACTCCATCATCGCCGCGCTCATCGTCGGCCTGATGGTCATCGTCCTCAGCGGCCTCACCCTGCTGTGGCACGCGGTCACCCTGATCCTGGTCATCCTGCTTCCGCTGGTGGCCACGATCGGCATCCACCCCTCCCAGCAGAAGCTGCTGAAGAGCTGGCTGGAGACGTTCATCCACAGCTTCGTGCTACGCGCCGGCTTCGGCGTGATCCTGACCGTGCTGCTGGTGCTCTATCAGATGATCCTGCCGGCCAAGGTCGCCCTCGGCACCCAGCTGCTCATGCTGCTCCTGGTCACCATCGCCATCGTGATGATGCTCAAGAAGCTCCTCGGCGGGAACTTCACCCCGCAGGTCGCGGGCGGCGAGGACATGCTCGGCCTGCGGGACGTCGCGGGCAAGGTGACCGCCATGGCGCCGGGTCTCGCCGCCTCCACGGCCAAGACCTCGGGCCGCGTCGCCGGCGGCGGCGCGAAGGGCGTCGCCTGGACGGCGGACCGGGTCGTCACCGGCGGCAAGGGCCGCGGCAAGATGCAGCAGTGGGGCTGGGTCGGTCAGTCCAAGCGCGAGCAGCGCAAATCCCAGAACCAGGCGTCGGAAACGACGCGCATGAAGTACGAGCAGACGCGCGAGGAGCACGAGGCACGCGCGGCGGCGGAGCCGGAGGCTCCCGCCGCTCCGAAGCGCAGCGGCCGGGTCAGCGGCGGCACCGGCCAGTCGTCCCCGCAGCCGACGACCCCGTCCGAGCCTCGCCCGGCATCGGCTCCCTCCCCTGCCCCCGCCTCCGCTCCCCGGCAGCCGCAACAGCAGGCCCCGCAGCAAGCGCCCCGCCCCCGCCCCGCCCCGGTGGAACAGCCCCCGGCCCAGACTCCGCCGCCTCCGCCGCCCCGGGACCCGCGCGGCCCCAGCGGCCGCGTCTGACCCCGCCCGGCCGCCCCGCCGTACCTTCCACACCAAGGAGCCATCCGATGCCCGTCCTGACCGCCGACCGCACTCCCGACCAACTGGTCGCGGAACTGCAGCGGCTCATCGGCGTGGACTGGCCCACGGTGTGGGCGGGGGTCCCGGAGGACGCGGAGAAGCGGGCGAGGTGGTGCACGGGGTTCGGCTGGCGGGCCCTGTGGTTCGAGGCGGGCCAGTGGGTCCGTACGACACAGGGCAGCCGCCTACACCTCGCCTCGGTCGCCCCCGGCGGCCCGGTGACCCGCCTCGAGCACGTCCTGTGGTCGGTCCGTGCGGGCGCGGCGGCGGAGAACGAGGCGCTGATGTCCCTCACCGCCAGGAAGTGGCCTGCGTACGTCGCCGCCGTCCAGGAGGTACTGAGCGTGCCGTCCTGGTCCGGCGACTGGGACTCGACGGGCTTCCCGGAGTCTCCCGGCCATGCGTACTGGCGGGACGCCGAGTGGCGAGCGGAGCACCGGGACCCGTACCGGCTGGCGGTGTGGTCCTTCCGTACGCCGGGGGCACCGCTGTTCGTGCTCAAGGCGAACCTCGCGGCGGGTACGGCGGCGGGTCCGGGGCTGGGCAGTGCGACGATCTCTCTCGCCTGCCACGGACCGACCGCCCCCGAGGACGACGGCCCCGGCTGGCTGCTGTGACGACGACCGAGACGAGAGACTGATCATGGGCCTCACTTCAGGACCCCAGGACCGCACCCCGCAGGAACTGGTCACCGAGCTGCGGGGACTGACCGACGTGGACTGGCCGACCGTCTGGTCCGGGCCGCCCCGTCCGGGCCAGGGGCTGGACATGTGGTGCGCCCAGTTCGAGTGGACTCCGCTCAGCTTCGAACGGGTGCTTCAGGTACGGACCGAGACGGGGGGCGAGTTCGTCCTGAACGCACCGGGCGGCAGCTGGGCGCCCGTGAACGCCGTCAGTCACTGGCTCTGGAGCGCCGGAGCCGAGACCGCGGCGGACAATCCCTCGGTGCTGGCGGAGGCGGCTCGGGCTTGGCCGGTCTACCTGACGGCGGCCTGTTCGGCACTGGGTGAGCCTGTCTGGGAGGGGGCCTGGGACGCAGACGACTTCCCCGACTCGATCGTCGGCAGGGAGATCGCCGACCCGGAGGTCCGGATCGAGGAGCAGGACCCGTACCGGCTGGCCTACTGGCTGCCTCCGTCGAGCACTGCCCCGCTCATCGTCCTGCGCGTCGCCCTCGCGGTGGGAACGGCGCAGCACGACTGGGACGGCGCCGCGAATCTGTCCGTGCAGTTCCGTCCGCGTCCTGTCGAGAGGGGAGCAGTGTGAGCACCCAGCCGATCCCGCAGGACATCGAGGTCCTCGCCGTCCGGCTCGCCAACGAGGAGGCGGAGCGCGCCGCTTTCGCCAGATCTGCCAAGGGTCGCCGCGAGATCGTCCAGCGTCTGCGGACGGAAGCCGCGGCCCAGGGTCTTCCGGTCAAGGAGTACATCGAAGCTCTGACCAAGGACCCCAAGGGGGTGACACCTCCGCATGACGCCGCCCCCACCAGCGCCTTCTGGTCGTTCGGCATCGACCATCCGGATGCCCCGACGAACCGCTGGAACGAGAACTTCCTCGACAACCGCTACATCGCCGAAGCCTGGGCGAGCTTGCAGAACGACCGGCAGGAGGGTTCCGCGCGGACACTCGAGACGACCGAGGGCGGCCGCAGGCTGAACGCCATGTACCTCTGGGAAGCGGAGGTCCTGAACGCGCTCGGTGGAGCCGACAAGGGCTTCACCGAGGACTGGACTCGCGAGTGCTGGGCCACGATCTCCGAGACGTACGCCAACGAGGCGAAGGGCCCCGTCGCCGTCTTCGCCCAGTACGCCGACACCCGCTCGATCCTCTACAACCGCGAACTCCCCACCCTCCAGACCAACACGGACGTCGGTCTCGACAACATCCACTTCGCCTACGAGGCTCCGCAGACGTGGCCGAAGGAGACCAGGACCGAGGTCGGCACCGACGCGGCACGTGCGCAGTTGCAGTACAACGACCCGACCAAGGCGCACTACGTCGATCCCAAGACCTACCCGGACCAGGACCCCACGGCCCGCAAGGCCGCCCTGGAGTCGCAGTTCACCTCGGTGACGGCCGAGCGCAACGAGCGCGCTGCCGAGAAGAAGGCGGAGCAGGCAGCCGCGAAGACGACCGAAGCGGAACAAACGGAAACCGCAGAACCGACGAGGCAGACGGAGCAGACGGAGCAGACGGAGCAGACGGAGCAGACGGAGGAGTCGACGTCCGATACGGGGCCTCGGCCCACCGTCGAAGCGAAGGAACAGGACAACCCCAAACCCTCCGCCTCCGTTCCCCTGTGGCAGCTCGGCTTCACCCCCAAGCCGGTCGCCGTCGATGCCGGTTCCTCCAGCCCCGCCGCCTCGACGGCCCCGCCGGCGCCCGACCTCCAGAAACAATCCACCGGACCGGGGCTGGGATGAGCGCGAAGATGAGCAAGAAGCCGAACTCGAGGTCGACACCGGCCTCGAAGCCGACGCCGGCCTCCAGGCCAAAGCCGGGGACAGCCCCGAAGCCGCGGCAGAGCACCCCCGCCGCGACCCGTCCCGCAGGCCCCCTGCCCCGCTTCCGCCGTCTCCTCCACCAGGACAAGAACGACCCCTGGGCGATCAAGCTCCTGCCCCGCATCGTCTTCGGCCTCGCGGCCGTCTACACCTTGTTCACCCTGGCCTCCCAGAGCGGCTCGTCCTTCGTCGCGGTCGGCACACTGATCGTCCTCGGCATCGTCGTCTGGCTGCTCCGCCGCCGCGTCCAGCTCCTGCTGGCCCTGGCCTCGACGACGATCGGCGCCGCACTCACCGGCTACTTCTCGGCCGCGGGCGACGCCGCTCGCTGGAACACGGGCGCGGAAGTCAGCGGACAGGCGGTGTTCGGCTACTGGGCGCTCGCCGGAATGGCGCTCCTCGGCGCCTGGATGGTGAAGGAACACCCGGGCCGACGGGGCGTCACCGTCGTCATCGCGGATGTGATCCTCGTCATCGCGTCCGTCGTCGGGATGTTCCTACCGGAAGCGGGCGTACCGCTCGGATTCCTCGGCGTGATCGGCGTACTGGCGATGCGCGGAAGCAGCGCGAAAGCGGTTGCGGGCCGGGTCCGCCAGGCCTTCGGCCGCCTGCGGAAGCGCAAAGCCAGTGCCCCGTCGGACAGTTGAGGCCCGTGTGAACGTTTCGTCTCGTCACTGTGCCAAGTCGGCACACGCTTTGCAGATGCGTTGCACGGGGTTGACGGAACGCTTTAGGCTCCCCCCCGATCACGTATCACCACGGGGGAAGACACACATGCCTATGGCCAGCCATACGGCGCTGCCCACGCGCCCCGCGCGCGGGGCGGTACGGGGAGCGGGGGCGGGGGCGGGGGTCCACACGCCCGACGCCGCTCTGCCCTGCCAGCGCCGACCGGACGTCTTCCAGCACCCGCTGCTGGAGGCGCCCACGGACATTCCGCACACCTCGCCCGAACAGCGCCACCAGCACCTCGTACTGCTCCGCACCGCCCGTGACCTCTGCGCCTCCTGCCCGCTCTGGGCGGAATGCCTCCAGGACGCCGTCGCCCACGCCGAGCCCTACGGTTACGCGGCCGCGACCACTCTCGACGACCGTCGCTGGATCCGCCGCGCCCTCGGCGTCGGCGACACGAACGGCGACCTGCCCACCCACACGGTGGACGGCCCCGGCGCGGGCCCCGGCTACAGCTCCGGCGAAACGTCCCGCCGGCTGCTGCGCCTGCGCTCCCGCAGCACCGACACGGCCGCCCGGCACGACGCCGAGCGCGGTCAGCCCACGCTGGAGCGAATCCTCGACGCGTTCGACGCACGCCAGGACCAACTGGCCAGGCCACGGCGCGAGTTGCCCGCAATCCCGAGGCAGTTGCACGAGCACACCACCGCACGGCAGCCGCACAGCAGCGGCCACCATCTCAGACCCACCCACCCGGAAAGCAGGAGCGAGGACATGGCAGCGGCCGAGTCCGGGCAGCGGATCGCCTTCTCGTACGAGGATCCCGCCCAGGCCGTACGACAGGCTCTGCTGGCCCCCCTGATCCGCTCCGCACTGCCCACGCTCACCGGCCTGGAACAGCTGGTCGCGATGCTGGCGAGCGTGCCCGGCGGCGAGATCGCGCCGGAGATGCCGGACACCATCCGCGCGGCGCGCAAGGCCGTGGAGGCACTGGCTCCGGAAGGGGGCCGAGGCTCCTGCGACTCCGCCGACGGCACCCCGGACACCACCGGCCCGCTCCGCGCCCTCACCGGCTCGGTCTCCGTCGAACTCGCCACCACCGACCCGGTGGCGGCCCTGCGCCGCGACTTCCTGGAACCCCTGCTGCGCGAACTGGCCTCTTCTCTCGCCAACATAGAGAAGGTGGCGACCATGCTGGCCGCGACCGAGGCCTCGGCAGACGGCGACGAGAACCACCTGGAGCCGATCCGCACCGCGCTGCAAGGCATCCGCGCGTGCCTCCCGCACCCGGCCCCGACCGGCAAGACCTCCGCCGGCACGGGCCAGGCCGCCGCCCTCGTGCCCTCCGGCGCCCCCAGCATCAGGGCGGCCGTGGAGACGGCCGTGTCGACCTTCCCCGGCCCCTTCTCCGCCCGTGACGTCCTGCGCGCCCTCCCGCCGGGCGTCTACGGCGACCCCTCGAAGACGATCAGCAACGTACTGTCCGCCCTCGTCAAGTCGGGCCGCCTTCAGCGCCTCGCCCGGGGCACGTACGCTCGCACCGTCGACGTCCCCATCGACACCGCCGTGGACGTCCCCGAGCAGGACGAGGCGAAGAGCGCCTGAGCCGGAACTGATCCGGAACCGAGCCGGAAGGAACCCCGACCCCCGATGACCGAACCGACGCCGCCACCCCCCGCCACGGCGGACGCCCAGGTGCACGTCTTCTCCCCCAACGCCGGCCTGATCGACGGCGTCCCGGTCACCGCCCCGCCCTACGGCGACATCCAGGACGTGGTCCTGGCGATCCTCCAGCAACGCGCCCAGCAACTCGGCGCCCCCACCCCGGCCACCATCACCGACAACCGCTACGGCGGCGCGATCCGCCTCCTGATCCACCCGGACGGCACGACGGAACAGCTGGGCTGAGCCGTCCGCACCGCCGAGCCGGCTCTCAGGCCCGGGGGCCGGTCCCCCCGGGCGGAGGGCTGACCTCATCGATGTCGGCGAGGATCTTCCGTGTGAGGTTGATGTCGATGTCGAGGATGTCGCGGTCGAACTTCGCCGGTTCCCGCTCGTAGTAGGCCCTGCCCGCCTCGGAGGTGAAGGCGGAGGCGGGAACCGCGTCCTGCCCCGGAGGAATGAACTTCGGAACCTCCTCGGAGGCGGCCAGCGCGTACGCCATCGCACCCCGGTACTTGTGGTGTTCGGATTCGGGAGAGTTCAGCATCTTCAGCCCTGCGCGCCGCGAGACGTCGTGCGCGACCTGAGCGAACTCACCGGGGTCGATGATCTCGGACGGCTCGGGGCCGCCGAAGGCCGGCGGAGGCGGCGGGATCTCGTCTGCCATCAGGAAGGCGAAGTTCCGGTTGCGGCCGCACTGGGTGCACGGTCCCTCGTACACGGCGACGATGTCGTCACCACGCTGCTCCAGGCGGTGCCGACGAGCGAAGTCGGAACTCCCGCACTCACACGGACGCAGGTCCATGTACAGGTGCGCTTCGAGTGAGGAACGGGCTCTCAACATGACATGACCCTAAGGCTGTTGTGCGAAGTGAACATGCATCGGGCCCCGGTCCGGGGGCCTGGCCCGACGCCAGGTGGCGTACGGCCGAGGCCTGGAGCACGTTCGAGTCGGCGACCCGCACCGTGCTCGGCGATCCCGTGTTCTCAGGCGGCTGGGACGATCCGGGGTTCCCTGAGCCTCCGCGCGAGCACCTCTGGCTCGTGCGGCGCGGGAACCGCCTGGAGGACATGGATCCCTGCCGAACGGCCGTGTGGCCGGCCGCCGGGCCAGAGGGCCGCGTCACGGTGCTCACCGTGAACCTCGGGCTCGCGTCTCTCCCGGGAGAGCCGCGAGGCGCACTGATCCAGGACGACTGCTGTCCGCCGGAAGGCTTGTGACCGAGCAACAACCGGCTGACGAAGCCGTCGATCACCTGGTGCAGGAGCACCAACTGTTCTCGCACGACGCCCTGTTCGCCCACATCGCGAAGTGCGCCCTCGCTCCCATCGACGTATCGTCGGGCCCCCGAACCACACTCGGTGAAGGACCCGTCGACCCGGATCCAGCGCCTGCTCCACCCTCTCCGAGCCCTCATCAGCTCACCGGCGGCCAACTGATCCGCCCTCAGGCCCTCGTGATGAACTCTGGGTGTGAGTGAATCCCAGGTCGCCGAGTTCGACGAAACGTTCGTAGCCCTGTTCCAGCACGCGCCGCCAGAGGCCGCCGCCAGGACCGCCGAGAAACTCGGGGCGGAAGCCCGGCTGTCCGTCCTGCGTCAGCAGCGGTTCGGGCCCCCGCAGGGACTGGGCGACTGGGTCGCCGCGCACGGCGGTGCCGATGAGGTACAGGCCCTGTACGACGGCTGGGGCCTGAGCGCCCGTCAGGCAGAGCTCGTCGTAGGACGTCGCGACCTTCTGGCCCACCTCGACAACGGCCTGGTCAAGGCACTCGGCGCCGGACGGACGGAGCTGGCGCCCCCCACGGTGGAACAGCAATGGCGGGCGAGGCCCGCCGGCCGCTTCCGGCTTCCCGGCACCTTCTCCGACGCACCCAGGCCGGAGGTGGAGGACCGCGTGCGGGCAAGGCTCCGCTCCGACGAGCGAGCCTGGGAGTGCGCGTTCGATCTGCTGGCGGGCGGCTTCCCCGGAGACCTCCCCACCCTGCTCCAGACCGCCCTGCGGTACCACTCCACCGTCGCCACACCCTGCAAGCACGTCGACCCGGGCCTCCACGTGAGCTGGCTGGCCCGCATCGCCCCGGGCGATCTGCCCGCGCGCCTCCTCACCCGCCTCGGCGCGTGGCCCCTCTCGGAGGCCGCTTCCGGAAGCGAGCGCGCTCGGCTCGCGCCCCTGATAGCGAACATGGACAACCGGGCCTTGTGGGACGGCGCGTGGGGAGGTCGTGGCAGCTCCTTCAACGAGGTGAAGTCCAAGGACGCGGACGTCGAACGTGCCTTCCTCCACCGCGACGACCCCCGGCTCAACGAGTGGCTGCTCACCGGCATCACCCGCCCGGAACTCCGGCCGGCCCCCGCCACCCGTCTGGCGCTGCTGGAGGGTCGTCCCTTCGGATCCGGCACCACATACCCGCTGCCGCGCACGGAAGCGGTACGGGCCCGGATCGCCTTCCCGCCGCCTACGCCCTGGGACACCGGCCTGCTGAGGCTGTGCTACGACTCCCGGGAGCCGGGGCTCGTCGCCCAAGCGCTGAGTGCCGCCTGGACGAGCGGCGAAGAGGTGCTGACCCCGTACCAGCAGCTGGTGGCCGGCATCCGCCTGTGGGATGCCGGCCAGGCCGACGTCCTGGCGACCCTCGTGCCCGAGGGCCCGGCGGGCATCCGGGAGGAGGGCACGCGCGAGGCATTCGCCCAGGCACTTCGCCTCCACTCCGCGGAGCCTCTCCACGCCGCCGCACGGGCCCACCGGGAGCGGCCTGACGAACACCTGGACGAGGCGCTGCGAACCTGGCGGCTACGACTGCCCTCCGCGCTGGGCGAGTCCGACCTGTACAGGCTGACGCAGAGCGAGGTCGCCGCCGTGAGCCGGTCCATCACGGAGGACCGCTGGTACGACGTCGACTGGGACCTGGTGCGCAGTCGTCTGGACGCGCCCGAGGCGAGCGGCCACCGCAAGGTCACACGCGAGCGGTACGGCATCCTGCTGGCCCGGGCCGACTGCCCGACCGACGTCGCCCGTACGTTGACCGACACGCACTTCACCCCGCTGGACCTGTCGCGGATCTACGCCGACCGGGACACCGCCATCGCCACCCTGTCCACCCGCTGCGTTCCCGCGTGGACCCTGCGGACCGGCGGCGCCCTTGCGCAGTCGGTGGTGCGCGCCGCCTCCCCGCAGCCCGGCTGGGACCCCGCCGTGACCGTCGAGGACGTGCTGCGCCACGCCCGCCCGGCACGAGGCGTCGTCCGGTACGCCGACCCCGCGGCCGTCGGCCGGGTCGTGACCGAGGCCCTCGAAGCGGCACGGTCGGCGCAAGACCTGGACGAGGCGGAGCTGTGGACTCAGTTGTACCGCACCGTCGCGCACTGCACGGTCCCCGTGCCCGAGCTTGTGCGACTGGCCGCGGCGCTGACAGGGGGCGAGGAGCGGGCCGACACGCTGCCGGCCGCCGAGTTCGTCGTCAGCCCCGAGTTCGACGACTGGGCCGGCAAGGTCCGCGGGCGTCTCGACGTGTTCCCCTCCCGCTGGGCCCGGGCGGTACGCCTGCTGGCCGGCGGCTTCGACGGTCCGCTGCCCGCGCTGCTCGAAGCCGCGCAGCGGCGGGAGGACGAGATCCCCAGGCCCAACGGCGCCCTCGCCGACCACTGCGCCCCGGCCCTCCTGCTCGGCCTCGCCCCCGGCCCCGTCATCGAGACCGTCGTGGCCCGTCTCGACCTGCCCCTGTGCACGCTGCTTGCGCGGACCACGTACAGCGGCGTCATCGTGCGGGCTCTGGTGCGGCGGGGTGACAGGCAACTGTGGGACACGCTCATCGACGAAACCAGGACGAACCGGCCGCCGGAGCGGCCGAGGAGCGATCGCTTCCTCGCATGGCGAAAGTTGCTGAAGGACACGCTCATCCCGGCGCTCCTCGCCCAGGACGACCCCCGGCTCAACGCCCGTCTGGTGCGCGAGCAATTCGCCTGGAGCACCGACGCTGAGCGCGTGCGGGCGATCCTCTCGGGTACGCCGTTCGGACCGGGCGACGCACCGGTGCCCGTGGCGGCCGAACTGCTCGCCGACTTCACCGGCTGGACCCCCGACTCCGGCCGGGAGCTGCCTGATTGGACCAGCAGCGAGCACTTCTGGGATCTCGCGGAGCCGGTGCTGGCCCTGCAGGCGCTGATGGCCGTGCGCCAGACCAACCACCAGGACGGACCGTATTCGCGACTGTCCCTGCGCCAGAGCCTGACCGCCGCGACGACGATCGCCGATGCGGGGCGCTTCGACCTCCTGCAGTACGTCATCGACCACTGGCACATCCGCTACCCGTGGCGCGACCACCTCGTCGAACGGGAACTGTTCGAGGAGGCGGTGAACCTGCGCTCCGCCGAGCCGCTCAGGACACGGCTGGCCAGACTGGGCTGACCCGAGCCTCTCGTCCATTCGACCCGAGCGAGAACGACCGTCCAGTCTCGCGTCGGGGAATCGAGGTTCTCGATCCGCTCCGACTTCCGTCCCTGGTCGCGGATCGGGAACACGTCACCGAGTTTCAGCGAATGGTCGGTCGCGACGCTTCGACAACGACGACGAGGCCCTCGCGCTCGCGAAGATGCCGGACGGAGAACCGGGCAAACCCCTTGTTCGCCTGCAAGTCACATCAGAGCGCAATCTCCTGCACCGTCCCCTTCTTCGCGCCGCGATTCTATTCGGCCCTCTTCAGGACAACGCACCAGTCCCTGTCGCCGGGATTCTCCACTCGATCGACCTTCCAAGCCCGCCCCCGAACCAGAAAGGATTCCCCTACTTCAAGGGTGTACCTCTGCTCACCATCAGCAGCAACTCCCAACCGCACCGTCAGCGGCACTTCGGGCCTGGCGTCGACGTGAATCACACCGAATTGAATCCCGTTCTCGAACGCAGGAATACCATGCACGATTCTCACTTCGGACACTTGACCATCACTCCAATGTGACATAGCGGTGGTTGATATATTTCTTGAATTCCGCGACCGTCAGCTCCTCGGGATCGTTCATGTCATGCGGATTCCTCAGGTAGAAGTAGCCTCGGTCGTCCACCTTGGTCACCTCGTAGGCATGTCCCGAAATGAGGTCCTTGGCCAGGGGGGCCTCACTCCTCTCCGTGGACACCGAACCCACGGCCAGGCTGCGGAGTTACTCCCCTGGTTCCTCGGGCTCTCCGACCGCATCCGATTCCCGGCGTGCCGAGATGTCGGTCCGCTGGGCCGGCACATCCGGAACCACTGGTCGTTCGGTCTCGCGGATTTCGCTCACTGTCCGTCCCCCGTCGTGGTCCCCGCGGTGTCCGGTCGTCGGATCGTGCGCTCGAAACACGACAGCGTCCGCCCGAACCGCTTTCGCCACTCCTCCGACGGATCCCCGCAGCAACCCGGTGGCGGCTGGACCCAGGGCCCGCCCCCGAGCTGGCCCGGCCGGCAGCCGTAAGGTCTCGGGTGACCGATCAGGCCCGGGGGCCGGTCCCCCCGGGCGGAGGGCTGACCTCGTCGATGTCGGCGAGGATCTGCCGCGTGAGGCGGAGCTCGATGTCGAGGATGTCGCGGCGGAACTTCCCCGGATCCTTTGCGTAGCGGGCCCTGCCCACTTCGGAGGTGAAGGCCGATGCGGGGACCGCGTCCTGGCCCGCGGGGATGAACTTCTGGACCTCCTCGACGGCGGCCACCGCGTACGCCACCGCGCCGCGCTGCCGGTGGTGCTCGGATTCGGGTGAGTTGAGCAACTTGAGTCCGGCACGGCCGGCGACATCGGCCGCGACCGCCGCGAACTCACCGGGGTCGATGATCTCGGACGGCTCGGGACCGCCGAAGGCCGGCGGGGGCGGCGGGATCTGCTCGGCCATCAGGAAGGTGAAGTTCCGGTTGCGGCCGCACTGCGCGCACGGTCCCTCGTACACGGCGACGATGTCGTCACCACGCTGCTCCAGGCGGTGCCGTCGGACGAAGTCGGAGCTCCCGCACTCGCACGGGTGCAGGTCCATGTACAGGTGCGCTTCCAGTGAGGAACGGGCTCTCAACATGGGATGATCCTAAAGTCTGTTGTGCGGTGTGCATATGTACAGAGCCTGGGGGAGGGCATCACGTGGACACATCGGCCGATCCGCAGATCGTCATGGGCACGCTCCGCACGGGCGGACCCGCGCAGCAGCAGGATCTCGTGTGGGCCGCGAGGCGGGACATGGGTGCGGTGGCGGCCGTCGTCCTGGGGGACAGCCTGGTCTCCCTCACTCCGGCTCAGACCGAGGACGGGCGTCAGTATTTCGTGCTGCGGGACAGTCAGGGGGAGTCCGCCCAGATCTGGGTGGACGCCATTCCGCTGACGACGGGAGCGATCGCCGACACGGCGACGAACACCGCCTCGCAGAACTACGTCATCCGGGTGTCCGACCGCCTTCCCACCGCGATGCTGGGACGAGTCCTCGCCCACGAACTCGGTGAGCTCGCCGCCGTGCGCGAACGCGCGGCCGACGGTTTGGTCCCCGTCCGGGAAGACCTGTTGCGGGAAGGGGCGGAGCTCCCCGCAGACCGTCAGCTGTCAGCCGCGGACAGGGGACGTATCGGGGAGCTCAACTGGCTCGCCGGACAGTGCAAGGACACCGCGCTCTCCTCACAGCAGCAGATGGAGGCGCGCGCGCAGTTCTCCGCACTGCTCGACCCGTACGGCATCCGACCCACCGTCGCTCTGAGCGACGAGGCGGCGTTCCGCACCCAGGAAAAGGCGGCACGCGTCCGATACCTGGTGTCGTACGCCTCTCTCTCAACAGATTCGGTGAGTCTCCTCGAGGATCTCGCCCACCCCATAGAAAACCTCTCCCCCGCCGACGCCACCGCCCTCCAGGCCTCCCGGGACGCCGCGCTGCGGGCCGAGCGGCAGGTCGAGGCGTTCATCGGGCGGCGTGACGTCACCATGCCCATGCCCGGCTACGACCAGAACGGGCTGCCGCTTCCCCGCGACGAGCTGGAGCCGGCCGCCGAGCGGTGGGCCGAGTACCGCGCCCAGGTCAGCGAGCGCACCGTACAAACGCTGGAGGGGCAGCTCGCCGAAGGGCAACTCCCGCTGCGCAAGGTCGTGATCGGCGGCGGGGCGAGTCTCACCGGGCGGGATCCGGAGGCGCTGCTGGTGGACGGGGCGGGCCGCTGGCACCTGGACCCCGGTGCCGGGATCGTGCAGTCGGCGGACCAGGACCGCGACCTCGTGCAGTGGATGGGCGTCGACCCGTACTCGGCGGTCGAGGATCCCCGGCACCGCATCTCCATCCACGCCGTGCGGGTCTGGGAGGACCAGCTCGCCACCCAGGGCGACGTGGTGAACGGCCACGCCCGGCTGCGACTGGGGCAGAACGGCGAACTCCTCGCCGAAGTACGCACCTTGGGCGAGGACGGCGCGGAGAGTGCGACCCCCCTCTGGGTGGCCTGCGACGGCACGCCCAGCATCGCCACCGGCCTCACGCCGGAACTCGTACCGGGAATGCCGCGCGGCGAATTCGCCGTGGAGAGCCGCGGCGAAGCCGTACGGCTGATCGGCGATCGTCTGCGAGAGCTGGAGGGGCAGGGGTTTCCCGGCGCGGGCGAGATGGGCGCCTGGCTGACCCAGGCGGAGCGGGGCGGCGCGGACACCGGTACCGTGCTCGGCGCCCTGAACTCCTATGCGGAACTGAAGGACGCCCTCTCGGCCGGCCTGGGCACCGCGGACGAGACGCGCATGGGCAACTGCTTCACCGCTCTCGACTCGACGCGGAAGTGGGAGGCGGCGCGGAAGGCCGCGGAGGGGCGGGCGCTGCTGGGCGACGAGGTCGCCGAGAGCCGTTTCGATCCGCACGCCGCCCAGGAGTGGATCGTCGTGGGCTCCGGCGGCACGGCCGTCGCCAACGCGGAGATCATCCTGATCCAGAATCCCGACGCCCAGGTCACGATCATCGGCTCGAGGCCGCCGCCGGCGCTGCAGCACCAGGTCCAGTTCCCGGCGATGGAGGCGAAGTACGGACACGGCGAGGGCGGCGAGAGGCGTCTGAGCTTCGTCGAGGCACGCGTCGGGGCCATCGAGACCTACCAGGACGAGAAGGGCGAGACCCGCTTCCAAGTCCCCTACGTCGAAAAGGGAACCAAGGAACAGAGAGTGGCCCGGAGCGACGGATACGTCACCAGTCTCGGCCGCACCAACCCCCTTCCGCCCGCCCTCCAGGTCCTCGCCGACGAGGTGCGCGACCGGGGCGGGGAGATCTCCGGGGACCTGCTGTTCGACAAGGACGACCAGTACATCGGCTACGGGCTCACCTTCGCCGTGGACGGCAGGGAACACCGCGTCGACGTGGACGGCGCGGCCTCCTGGCAACTGCCACGCGAGATCTTCGCCCCGGAGACGGGAATCCAGGGCCGGTTGAACGGGATGGGCGTCCGCGGTCTGCCCTCCGAGACCGGCAACGCGGCTCCCGGCTTCTCGCCCATCGCCCGCCAGAGCGCCCTGCGCGCACGCGCCGTCGCGGCGGCAGCGGCGGGCGACCCCGAAGCCGTACGACGGCTGTCGACGATCCCGGAACGCTGGCGGCGCCCGGACCTGGGCCAGGACCAGGATCACGGCCAGGACCAGGACCAGGACACGAGCAAGGACACAGAGAAGGGCACGGACACCGGCACGGAGGCAAAACCACCGGCTACGGGCACGGAGGCAAAACCACCGGCTACGGGGACGGAGGCAAAACCACCGGCTGCGGGCACGGAGGCAAAACCACCGGCTGCGGGCACGGGCAGCGCCACCCCGCACCAGGAGAAGGCCAAGCCCGCACCGGCACGGGAACAGCAACAGGAAGAAGACCGGGTGCGAGAGCCGGACCCGGAGCCCGTCCCCACCCCCGACTCGGCCACAGCCCCGGGCACGGCCCCGACGACAACCCCGTCCCCGACCACGACGACAGGCCCAGCTCCGGCACCGGGACCTGCCTCTCCATCGACCCCGGCCCCGTCCCCCGCCCCGACGGCACCCGCGGCACCCGCACCGGCCCCGGCCCCGTCCCCCGCCCCGGACATCCCCGGCTCCCACCTGTGGCAGATGGGCGTGCCCCGGGGCGGCGGCAACCGGCCCCCCGCTCCCGTCCGGAAGCCGGAGCAGCAGCCGCCGGGTCACGAGCGGCCGGAGCCGGGCGTCGACATGGGCGAGTGACGGCCGTGGAGAACGAGGCAGGGGCCCGGAGACGAATCTCCGGGCCCCTGCCTCGTACGCGTATGCCTCGGTCCTGCGGTCCTCAGGTCCCGCGGTCCTCAGGTCCTGCGGTCCTGAGGTCCTGAGGGTCTCAGTCGGACGACGGCTGTGACCGCTTGGGCCGCCAGACCACCAACGCGCTGGTCTGCTGCACCTCCTGGTACGGCACCAGGTCCCGCCGGTAGGAGGCGTGCACCGCCGCCTCCCGCTGCTGCATCGCCGTGGCCGCGCCGTCCAGCGCGGCTTCCAGCTCCGCGGCCCTGGCCTGGAGCGCGGCCACCTGGTTCTCCAGCTCGATGATCCGCTTGATGCCTGCCAGGTTGATGCCCTCGTCCTGGGACAGGGCCTGCACCGTGCGCAGCAGCTCGATGTCGCGGGCCGAGTAGCGACGCCCCCGGCCGGCGGTGCGGTCGGGGGAGACGAGACCCAGGCGGTCGTACTGGCGTAGCGTCTGCGGATGCAGGCCCGAGAGCTGGGCCGCCACCGAGATGACGTAGACCGGGGTCTCCTGGGTCAGTTCATACGGGTTACGCCGACGGCCGTCCATCACTCTCATGCTCCCTTCGCGGCCTCGAACAGCTCCGCCCGCGGGTCCTCGCCCGCGGTCGCCTCGTGATACGCCTCCAGCGCCTCACGAGCCTTCCCCGACAAGTCCTTCGGAACACTCACCTCGACGGTGACCAACAGGTCGCCGCGGGTGCCGTCCTTGCGGACCGCGCCCTTGCCCCGCGCCCGCATGGTGCGGCCGTTGGGCGTGCCGGGCGGAAGCTTCAAGGTCAGGGACGGCCCGCCGAGCGTCGGCACCTTGATCTCGCCACCGAGTGCCGCCTCGGTGAACGTCACCGGCACGGTCACCGTCAGGTTGTCCTCCTTGCGGCCGAACACCGGGTGGGCGCCGACATGGACGACGACGTACAGGTCGCCCGCCGGGCCGCCACGCTCGCCCGGGGCGCCCTTGCCGCGCAGCCGGATGCGCTGACCGTCCGTCACCCCGGCGGGGATGCGGACCTGCATGGTCCTGGACGACTTCGCGCGGCCGCTGCCCTTGCAGTCCAGGCAGGGATGCTCGGCGATCAGGCCGCGCCCCTTGCAGTCCGGGCAGGGGTCGGTCAGGGAGAAGCCGCCTCCCGAGCCCCGCGCCACCTGGCCCGTGCCCACACAGGTGGGGCACACGCGCGGGGTGCCGTTCTTGTCGCCCGTCCCCGAACAGGCCTTGCAGGGGGCCTGCGAGGACATGCGCAGCGGGACCGTCGCGCCCTCGATCGCCTCCGTGAAGGTCAGGGTGACCTCGGTGTCGATGTCCTGGCCGCGCCGGGGCTGGGTGCGGGTCGTGCCGGGGCCGCCGCGGTTGAAGAGGCCGCCGAACACGTCCCCGATGCCGCCGCCGAAGCCGCCCTGGGCACCGCCGCCCTGGGCGCCGCCTCCGAAGAGGTCGCCCAGGTCGAAGTTGAAGGAGCCGCCCGCGCCCGGCCCGGGGCGGAAGCCGCCGTTGCCGAAGAGGGCGCGGGCGTCGTCGTACTCCTTGCGCTTCTTGGGGTCACCGAGGATGTCGTTCGCCTCGGAGATCTCCTTGAAGCGCTCCTCCGCCTTGGCGTTGCCCTTGTTGGCGTCCGGGTGGAACTCGCGGGCGAGCTTCCGGTACGCCTTCTTGATCTCGGCCTCGGTGGCGTCCTTGGGGACGCCGAGGACCTTGTAGAAGTCCTTCTCGACGAAGTCTTTGGTGCTCATCCTCGACGTCCCTCCTCTCCATCACTCATCCGGTCGAGCTCAGCCCTCGTCCGGGCCACCGCTCTCCTTGTCGTCGGCCGCCTCGGCCTCGTCGGCCTTCGCCGCCGCCGCGCCGGGCTGCGGTTCGGCCACGGCCACCCGCGCGGGGCGGATGGTGCGCTCGCCGATGCGATACCCGGGCTGAAGGATCGCCACGCACGTCGTCTCGGTGACGTCGGGCGCGTAGCTGTGCATCAGGGCCTCGTGGATCGTCGGGTCGAAGGGCTCGCCCTCCTTGCCGAACTGCTGGAGGCCCATCTTGGCCGCGACGGTCTCCAGCGATTCGCCCACCGACTTGAAGCCGCCGACGAACTCGCCGTGCTCGCGCGCGCGGCCGATGTCGTCGAGGACGGGCAGGAGCTCGGTCAGGAGGTTCGCGACGGCGATCTCCTTGACCGCGATCCGGTCGCGCTCGACCCGGCGGCGGTAGTTCTGGTACTCGGCCTGGAGGCGCTGGAGGTCCGCGGTGCGCTCTCCCAGAGCGGTGCGCACCTGGTCCAGCTGGGCCACCAGACCGGCTGTCTGGTTCGTGTCCCCGGCCGGGGCCGCCCCCGCCGCCGAAGCGGAGGAGGAAGCGGCCTTCGGCTCGGCGTCTTCAGGGGTGGCGCCGGAGGGGACGTCGGGCTTCTCCTCGAAGCCCGGGGTCTCCTCCGTCACGCGGCACCGTCCTTGCGCTCGTCGTCCACGATCTCGGCGTCCACGACGTCGTCGTCCGCCTTCGGGGCGTCGGCCTGGGGAGCGTCGGCGCCCTGGCCGGCCTGGGCGTCGGCGTACATGGCCTGGCCGACCTTCTGCGAGACCGCGGCGACCTTCTCGGTGGCCGTGCGGATCTCGGCGGTGTCCTCGCCCTTGAGCGCGGCCTTCAGCTCCTCGACGGCGGCCTCGACCTCGGTCTTGACCTCGCCCGGGACCTTGTCCTCGTTGTCCTTGAGGAACTTCTCCGTCTGGTAGACGAGCTGCTCGCCCTGGTTGCGGGACTCGGCGGCCTCGCGACGACGGTGGTCCTCGTCCGCGTACTGCTCGGCCTCCTGGCGCATGCGGTCGACCTCGTCCTTCGGCAGCGAGGAGCCGCCGGTGACGGTCATCTTCTGCTCCTTGCCGGTGCCGAGGTCCTTGGCCGTGACGTGCATGATGCCGTTGGCGTCGATGTCGAAGGCGACCTCGATCTGCGGGACGCCACGCGGCGCCGGCGGCAGACCGGTCAGCTCGAACATGCCGAGCTTCTTGTTGTAGGCCGCGATCTCGCGCTCGCCCTGGTAGACCTGGATCTGCACCGACGGCTGGTTGTCCTCGGCCGTCGTGAAGATCTCCGAACGCTTCGTCGGGATCGTCGTGTTGCGCTCGATCAGCTTGGTCATGATGCCGCCCTTGGTCTCGATACCGAGGGACAGCGGGGTGACGTCGAGGAGCAGGACGTCCTTGACCTCACCCTTGAGGACACCGGCCTGGAGCGCGGCGCCGATGGCGACGACCTCGTCCGGGTTCACGCCCTTGTTGGCGTCCTGACCGCCGGTCAGCTCCCTGACGAGCTCGGCGACGGCGGGCATCCGGGTCGAACCACCGACGAGAACGACGTGGTCGATCTCGGAGAGGTTGATGCCGGCGTCCTTGATGACGTTGTGGAACGGCGTCTTGCAGCGCTCCAGAAGGTCGGCCGTCAGCTGCTGGAACTGGGCGCGCGTGAGCTTCTCGTCCAGGTGCAGCGGGCCCTCGGCGGACGCCGTGATGTAGGGCAGGTTGATCGAGGTCTCGGTGGACGAGGACAGCTCGATCTTCGCCTTCTCGGCGGCCTCGCGCAGACGCTGCAGCGCCATCTTGTCCTTGGCGAGGTCCACGCCGTGGCCGGCCTTGAACTGCTGCACCAGGTAGTCGACGACACGCTGGTCCCAGTCGTCACCACCGAGGTGGTTGTCGCCGTTGGTGGCCTTCACCTCGACGACGCCGTCACCGATCTCCAGGAGGGACACGTCGAACGTGCCGCCACCGAGGTCGAAGACGAGGATCGTCTGGTCGTCCTTGTCGAGGCCGTACGCGAGCGCGGCCGCGGTGGGCTCGTTGACGATACGAAGGACGTTGAGACCGGCGATCTCACCGGCTTCCTTCGTCGCCTGACGCTCGGAGTCGTTGAAGTACGCCGGGACGGTGATGACCGCGTCGGCCACCTTCTCGCCCAGGTAGGCCTCCGCGTCGCGCTTGAGCTTCTGCAGGATGAACGCGCTCATCTGCTGCGGGTTGAAGTTCTTCCCGTCGAGCTCGATCGTCCAGTCCGTGCCCATGTGGCGCTTCACGGAGCGGATGGTCCGGTCCACGTTCGTGACTGCCTGGCGCTTTGCCACCTCGCCGACGAGCACTTCACCGTTCTTGGCGAAGGCGACGACGGACGGCGTGGTCCTGGCACCCTCGGCGTTGGTGATGACGGTGGGCTCGCCGCCCTCCAGAACGCTGACGACGGAGTTGGTTGTGCCCAGGTCGATGCCGACCGCACGTGCCATGGTGATCTTCCTCCAGCTGACTTGAGTGGAACGGACTCAAGTGTGCACGAGGCTCACCTCTCGGTCAACAGACCTGAGTCGTACCCACTCAACTCTTATCCGTTCCTTACACGCAAGGACGCGTTGACCTGCGGCGATACGGATCGACCGGTTCGCCGTACACCGGACTGCGGGTGGTGCGCCTGGTCCTCGGATTGACGCCGGGGCGCGTACACCGACGCCGAACCCGACCCGGGACGCCGCTCGGGGCGGGGCACGGAACGGCCCGCGAGCCGCGCCTCCCGAAGAGCACCACCGACACCACGACCGGCACCGCCCGCCCCCCGGGCGACACCCACGCCACGCGGCCGCCGGGCCCGCCGGTCGCGTCGGCCACGCGCGCGTGGGGGCCCGTACACCGTGACCCGCAGCATCCCGAGCACGACGACGAGTGCCCCGCCGGCCACCCACAACACCGCCCGCGCGTCGACCCATCCGGCGTGCACCAGCACCCCGACGAGCACCGCGGCGAAGGTCGCCACCGCGACCAGGACGGTCACGCCCTGCGCGGTGAGCCCCAACCGCCGCAGCCGGTGGGCGAGATGGTCGGACGCGCCGCGCAGCAACGGCCGTCGGGCCAGCCGCCG
Source organism: Streptomyces zaehneri (assembly GCF_032248645.1). Classification (NCBI taxonomy): domain Bacteria; kingdom Bacillati; phylum Actinomycetota; class Actinomycetes; order Kitasatosporales; family Streptomycetaceae; genus Streptomyces; species Streptomyces zaehneri. The sequence goes on along the minus strand of NZ_JASTTJ010000009.1, from coordinate 203,954 downwards.
GGACAGCACGACCAGGACGACGTCGGCCACGGCGACCGCGGTGAGTGCGACCAGCACCCCGGCGCCGGCGACCGGATCGTGCCCCGCGCGGGCGATCACGGCGGCCGCGGCGAGCAGGAACCCCGCGAAGAGCGATCCGCACGCCCCGAGGGCGACACGCGCGGGAGGCCAGTTGTGCATCAGGAACCCGGTCAGCGCGGCGGCGAACACGCTCAGCAGTACCGCCAGCCCGTCCATGACCTCGACGGCGGCACAGGCGGCCACGCCGAACGCGGTGACGACCCCGACGGTTCCGGCCACCCCGTCGGCGTGGTCAAGCGACCGGAAGGCGAGGGCGACGAAGGTGATCCAGCCGACACCGGCGACTCCGGCCACCACCCCGGTGTCGCCGTACGGCACCACGAAGGCGGCCGCGACCGCCGTGCCGACCACCAGGAACCGCGCGTTGAGCCGCCACACGTCCGCGACCAGCCCGAGCGCGGCGACGGCGCCTCCCGCGGCGAGCAGCACCTCGATGCCGTCACCGAGCGGGGCGATACCCGTCCAGTCCCCGACGACCGCGACGAGACAGGTGGCGAGCACCACGGCGGCACCCCCGAACAGAGGAACCCGCCGCTGCCGCTGCCGCCGGTCGAGCAACCCCAGGCGCAGAGCGGGTACGCGCAGCAGCGCGGCGAGGACGGCGGCGAGGAACAGGGCGGTGATGGCGGCGACGATCCCGTAGAGCACGGATATAAATTAGTCACATATGTACCAATTTGGTACGAATAACACGGCCGATTCGTCACCGGATCCCAGTCCGATCCCCAGTCGGACCCCCAGCCGGACCCCCAGCCGGACCCCCGGTCGGACCCCTGCCGGATGCCGGCCGAACCTCAACCGGAACCCAACACTCCACCCACCCGAACGCGACCGGATCCTGAGGCAACCCTCAGCGACTGAGATCACTCCGCACCCCGCTACAGTGCGACGGAGAATACGGGGTAGTCTCAAACGGACTGCATAAGTTACCGCTTAGTAATTTCCCTCGCAGGCCCGAGGAGCCCCCAAATGCAACTCGCCGCGATCATCGTGTCGCTGCTTCTGACCGTGGTCGGCGTCGCCCTGATCGCACGTGCCATCGGCCAGTTCGTCCGGTACTTCAAGCTGGGCCAGCCGCTCCCCGCCGGAACCCGGACCGACAACCCCTACGCGCGCAGTGTGACGCTGGCACGGGAGTTTCTCGGCCACACGCGGATGAACCGCTGGGGCATCGTGGGCTTCGCCCACTGGTTCGTGGCGATCGGCTTCCTGACGCTGCCGCCGACCCTCGCACAGGCCTTCGGCCAGCTCTTCGAGGCCGACTGGGTGCTGCCGGTCATCGGCGACTTCCTGCCGTTCGAGCTCTACATCGAGTTCATCGGCGTGATGACGATCCTGGGCATCGTCGTCCTCATGGCGATCCGCCTGCTGAACCTGCCGTCCCGCGCGGGCCGCAAGTCCCGCTTCGCCGGCTCCAAGTCCGGCCAGGCCTACTTCGTCGAGTACGTCATCCTCACCATCGGCCTCGCCATCTACGTGCTGCGCGGCCTGGAGGGTGCACTGCACCACGTGGAGCACTACGAGGCCGGCTACTTCGCCTCGTACCCGCTCGTCCTGGCCTTCAAGGGACTGAGCGTCACCACGCTCCAGAACCTGGTCTACCTCGTCGCGATGATCAAGATCGGGACGTCGTTCATCTGGATGATCGTGGTCTCGCTCAACACCAACATGGGTGTGGCGTGGCACCGTTTCCTGGCGTTCCCGAACATCTGGTTCAAGCGCGACGCCGACGGCGCCACCGCGCTGGGCGCCCTGCTGCCGATGACGTCGGGCGGCGAGCCGATCGATTTCACCGATCCCGGTGACGACGACGTGTTCGGTGTCTCGCAGGTCGAGCAGTTCTCCTGGAAGGGCCTGCTGGACTTCTCCACCTGCACCGAGTGCGGCCGCTGCCAGTCCCAGTGCCCCGCCTGGAACACCGGCAAGCCGCTGTCCCCCAAGCTGCTGATCATGTCGCTGCGCGACCACGCGCACGCCAAGGCCCCCTACCTCCTGGCCGGCGGCGGCAAGAGCATGGAGGGCGAGGAGAAGGCCTCCGCCGAGCAGCTCGCCGGGGTGCCCGCCGCCGCGCTCGCCGAGGCCGAACGCCCCCTGATCGGCACCGCCGAGGAGAACGGCGTGATCGACCCGGACGTGCTGTGGTCGTGCACCACCTGCGGCGCCTGCGTCGAGCAGTGCCCCGTCGACATCGAGCACGTCGACCACATCGTCGACATGCGCCGCTACCAGGTCATGATCGAGTCCGCGTTCCCGTCCGAGGCGGGCACCATGCTCAAGAACCTGGAGAAGAAGGGCAACCCCTGGGGCCTGGCGAAGAAGCAGCGCCTGGAATGGCTCAAGGAGGTCGACTTCGACATCCCCGTCGTCGGCCGCGACATCGAGGACCTCACCGAGGTCGAGTACCTGTACTGGGTCGGCTGCGCCGGCGCCCTCGAGGACCGCGCGAAGAAGACCACCAAGGCCTTCGCCGAACTCCTGCACATCGCCGGCGTCACGTTCGCCATCATGGGCGGCGACGAGAAGTGCACCGGTGACTCCGCCCGCCGCCTCGGCAACGAGCCCCTCTTCCAGGAGCTCGGCATGGACAACGTCATGGCGCTCAACACCGCCTTCGGCGAGGAACTCGACGACGACGGCAAGGTCACCGAGGAATCGCGCAAGCCGAAGTCGGCGAAGAAGATCGTCGCGACCTGCCCGCACTGCCTCAACACCATCGGCAACGAATACCCGCAGCTCGGCGGCGACTACGAGGTCATCCACCACACCCAGCTGCTCCAGCACCTCATCGACGAGGGCAAACTGATCCCCGTCACCCCGGTCGAGGGCCTCATCACCTACCACGACCCCTGCTACCTGGGCCGGCACAACAAGATCTACACGCCCCCGCGCGAGATCATCGCCAGCGTGCCGGGCCTGCGCAACGAGGAGATGCACCGCCACAAGGAACGCGGCTTCTGCTGCGGCGCCGGCGGCGCACGCATGTGGATGGAGGAGCGAATCGGCAAACGCATCAACAACGAGCGCGTCGACGAAGCCCTCTCCCTCAACCCCGACATCGTCTCCACCGCCTGCCCGTTCTGCCTCGTCATGCTCACCGACTCCGTCAACGGCAAGAAGAACGAAGGCAAGGCCAAGGACACCGTCCAGGTCGTCGACGTCTCCCAGCTGCTCCTGGAATCGGTCAAGACCACGGTCGACGACGAGCCCCCCGCGGGCGAGGCGCAGACCGAGAACGAGCCGGAGCCCCAGCCGGTGGAGTAGCCGAACGGCTGCACCCCAGCTGCACCTCAGCTGTACCGACGCCCCCGTGTCCACCGTGGACACGGGGGCGCCGCCGTTCACGCTTCGACTCCCCCTCAGCCCCCTACGACCCTCCCCTGAAGAACCACTGAATCCCGCCCCGTTACTCCCCTTAGGGGATGTCACAGCTCGGCAGCAAAGCCGTGCCCGGACGGCCGGCCCCGCCACGTCACTCTCCGGGACCAGGTACGTTCGAAGGCGTGGCTGGATTCAGGATGGGACGCGGCGGCCGGGACAACCGTGCCCCGCAAGCGCGACCGCAAGAGCCTCCGTACGGGCAGCAGGCGCCCCAGGGACCGTCGCGGTCCTCGGGGCCGTCGGGACCCTCGGGGCCGTCGTACGGCTACCCGTCGGCCCAGCCGCCGTACCCGCAGCAGCGTCCGCCGTACGGCGGCACGGGCGCGGGCGGCGGACAGTGGCCGCAGGCGAACGGCGGAGGGTACGGCGGCCAGAACGGCGACGAGCCGGAGTACTTCGGCGGCGACGCCCCGTACGGCGCTCCGGGCGGCCCCGGTGGGCCCGGCGGCCCGGGGGGTGCCCCGCACGACCCGTACGCCGCGAACAATCCGGGGCACACCCAGGCCTTCTCGATCGACGACCACCACCAGTACGACCAGTACAACCAGGGTGGTACGTATCACGCGGGCTCCGCCCCGGCGGGTCCGGTCGGTCCGCGTCTGCACTGGAAGGAGCTGCTGAAGGGCATCGTCCTCACCCCCAAGCAGACCTTCCTCCAGATGCGGGACTACACGATGTGGGGCCCCGCCCTCGTCGTCACGTTCCTCTACGGCCTGCTCGCGGTCTTCGGCTTCGACGACACGCGCGCGGACGCGATCAACGCGACGCTGTCCAACGCGATCCCGATCGTCCTGACGACGGCCGTCGCGATGGTGCTGAGCTCCTTCATCCTGGGCGTGGTCACCCACACCCTGGCCCGCCAGCTCGGCGGCGACGGCGCCTGGCAGCCCACGGTCGGCCTCTCGATGCTGATCATGTCCCTCACGGACGCCCCGCGTCTGGTCGTCGCCATGTTCTTCGGCGGCGACGCGTCGTTCGTACAGCTGCTGGGCTGGGTGACGTGGGTGGCGGCCGGCGCCCTGCTGACCCTGATGGTCAGCCGCTCCCACGACCTGCCGTGGCCGAAGGCACTGGGCGCGTCGTCGATCCAGCTGATCGCACTGCTGTCGATCGTGAAGCTGGGCACGTTCTAGAACCCGGCGGACACGGGTAGGGCCCTCGACGGATGGTCGGGGGCCCTTGGCATGCCATCACCGAAAGCGACCTTCCCTGATCACCATGACGTAGCGAGTCATCGCAAATGCCGCATGTCGCACCATGATGAATACGGAGCGTAATATATTGTGACTGTTCCCTACACCTCCTACAAGGAGTGCGCGTGAAAGCTCGCTTTGGCGTGAGGCGGGGAACGGCGCTCGTGGCCGCCCTGCTGGTCGCCGTCATCGCCCTGATCCTCCCGGGATCGGCAGCCGCCCGGACGGACGACGGCCGAGCCCACTCCGACCACTGGGGCGTGATCGCCCGCAAAACGATCGGCTCGCCGGTCGCCGAACTCCGCAACGGGCCCTACGGCCCGTTCGGCACCACGGGCACTGCTGCCGCCAGGCCGCCGTACGGGCGAGGCAGCCTCGGCATCGAGGTGGCGAACAACTCCACCACGCTGAGCCCTCACAGCGAGCAGGTCGACTTCGGCAATGAAGTGGACTTCTTCGGGAAGCAGGTGCTGGGGCTGCGGCGGGTCGGTTTCCACGTGTTCCAGACGGGCGAGAACGTCAGCTACGGCGGCCGGACGAACATGCCGAACATCAGGTTCGAGATCGACCCGAACGTGACGGGAAGCGACGACTACTCCACGCTGGTGTGGGTGCCGGCCGCGTCCCCGGTGACGAACGGCTGGAGCCCCTTCCTCGACGCCACGCGTACCGGCTACTGGTACCTCACGGGTAACGAGACGACCTGCACGAAGGCCGCCCAGTGCACCTTCGCCCAGCTGAAGGCCTCGTTCACCAACGTCAACGCCAAGCCGACGGTCTACACGGTCGCCGTGGGCAAGGGACGCGACTTCATGTGGATCGGCGCGGTCGACGGCCTCCGGCTCAACGACTACGTCTACGACTTCGAGCGGGACGGCGTCAAAGTACTTCGCGCGAAGTGACGAACGGCAACGCGGAGAAACAGAAGAGAACATGAGCCGGATCGGGCCGGCCGCCACCAGAAACGGCCGGCCCGCCTCGCTCATGCCGCAGACGGCCCGTTCCGCCCCATGTCACGGGCGCCCCGCTCCGGGGAGGGCCATGCCCCGCGGGATCGCCAGAGCGCTTCCCCGCAGGGCGTGACGGCCTCGCCCGTGCCCCTGTGAGGGAACGAACGCAGCCGGAACGAACGCAGCTTCCCAAGCTGAGGTCCCCGATACGTCGGCGCAGCCGGCCCCCGTAGAGTCGCTGCATGGTGACTGCGACTGTCCGTGAGTGGTACGACGAGGAAGGGTGGGGGGTACTCGACTCCCCCGAGACACCAGGCGGTTGTTGGGGCCACTATGCCGACATCCGGACGAAGGGCGTCCATACCCTGTCGCCGGGGCAGCGCGTAGATCTCCAATGGGAAGCCCCTGGCTTCAAGCAGGACGGCTACGCCTACCGGGCGGTGAAAATAGTGCCTCGGCCAGCCTGACGTCCACATCCGGCATCCACGTCTGGCATCCACATCCGACATCCACGTCTGGCATCCACGTCTGGCATCCACGTCTGGCATCAACAACGGCAGACAGCAGCAGCTACGAGCGGCCCCGACAGCCATGCCTTCCGGGCGTTCGAAGCTCCTGACGCCCCGTTGACCGAGCGGTCGTGCCAACCCCTGGCCTACCGGGGTCTTCGGCTCCGAGGTCCGAAGCTCGGGATGGACCGGAAGCGCACGGCAGAAGGCACATCGGTTGGCGAAGGACACACGGGCGGCCGAGCGAGAGCATCTCGGTACACCCACCCTTCAAGGCCTGGGGATGCCTACAGGACTTCCTTGGAAGGCGTGATCGGCTCCCCCGACTTACGCACCACAGGCAGAACACTCCACGGGAAGTTGATCCAGTCGTCGATCTGAATGACTTACCATGGCCCCTCGACCAGTCCGCACCACCAGGGAGCGGACGCCGCAGGGGGGGTCAGGCATGGCAAGGATGTACCCGCGTCTACAGACTGGCATGAGGGTTCTCAAGGCTCGACGGATCAGCCGCGACACAGAGACAAGCTCGGCCCTCGATAGACAGGGAACCGAGATAGACGAAGCACTCGCCGGGACTGGGACCGTGACCGTGGCCGACGTGGTCGACACCACCGTCTCCGGGGCCGTGAACCTCGATGCACGGCCGAAGCTGGGTCAGTGGATGAGGGAACCCCTCTGGCATGAGTGGGATGCCATTGTCGTGACGGCACTGGACCGAATCACTCGGGAACAGTGGCACTGGGAACAGTTCGCGGAGAAGTGCCACCAGGGCGGCAAAGAGATCATCTGCCTTGATGACCCAGCCTTGGACATCCACACGACTACCGGACGCCTGATTGCCTACGTCAAGGCATCCCAGGCCGCCGAGTACAGGCAGGCCGTTTCTCGGAAGCGAAAAGGGCAAGCTGAGTCCTTCCGGCAGGCTGAACTCTGGGGCGGGGGTATCTGGCCTTTCGGGTATCGGCCAGTCCCGGTCCCCATGGAAGACGGAAAGATCAGATACAAGCTCTTCCTTGACCCAGTTACTTCCAAGCTGGTTCGAGAGGCATACGACCGGATCGTCAATCAAGGCGATTCCATGGGAAAGATCTGCCGCGACTGGAATGACCGGGGCATACTCACCTCGAAGGACTATCAGCGGTCCGTGAACGCCGCCGAGCAGAAGGCGGGCACTCAAACCAAACTCAAGGGAAGCGTCTGGGCGTCCTCGGCTCTGGGTGCCATCCTCCGAAAGCCGACCCTCAAGGGAATCGCAATGCATAACGGCGAGCCCCTACTAAAGAAGGGGAGGCCCGTCCAGTGGGCTGAGGCGATTCTCACAGACGAAGAATACGCAAACCTCCAAAAGATCCTGGACGGATACCAGGAAGCCAAGAATGGAACTAGGCGGAACTCCGATCCGACTTCCGGCCTGTTTCTCTGCCCCTGCGCAGTTAAGCTTTATCCAGACAAGAGGGTTAACAAGAAAACCAGCAAGGGGGTGGTGATCGGCACCAGGGTTAGCCACTATTACAGGTGCGGCGCACGAATTCTTAACGGCAAGGCTTGCGATTACCAAGCATCATGGCCACGCGAACTACTCCTCTCGGAACTCGAATCGGGGTTCCTGCATCGGATCGGGGACAAGGAAGTAACAACCCGCACATGGATTCCGGGCACCGATCACCGGAAGCAAATCCAGGAACTCAAAGCGGCCAACGCGAACCTACTGACCGCAATCAAAACGGCTAAGAGTCCTACCGTCGTTGCTTCCCTGGTCGAGTCTCAGGAAGAAAATGCAACGCTGCTGGCCGAACTGGAGGCTGAGCCGTACAAGCCCGGTCACTGGCAAGAGCACGGCACTGGAATAACCTACCGGCAGAAGTGGCAAGCCATGGAAACCTGGGAGGAACGCGGCCCGTTCTTGTACCGGTCCGGATTCCGGATGATCCCTATAGGCACTGTCCGCGAGCCGTTCTTCATGCTGATGGCCCCCGAGGATGCCGGTGACGAGAAAACCGAGTTCACCTCAAAGGAATACAATCAAAGCATTCACCGGCACGCGATGAAAACGATAGCGCACCTCGGCAAACTGGTAGCGACTGACAAGGAATAGATAGAGGGGAATGCCGACCCCTACATGGGCCCCGGTCTTCGACCGGGGCTTTTCCATTCCCCCGCTCACCCCTGGCCGTTTAAACGACCTTCCTTGATTCCGCCAGGGGTTCGATGCTATGTCGGGCCTCACCTTTGATTCCGCCACCCCTGCTGACGTAGAACTGGCTCACAGACCAGCGCACAACTCAGGGGGTTCTTTAGTTGATTTCAGCACGGCACAATCAACACCCCTTCCCTGGCCATCCTGCCTAGGACCTTCTCGATGTTCGGTGACTACACGGACGGGACGGACGTGTTTCCGTCCATGGGGAACCATTGCTGAGATGGTCGGGCTATCCAATGCGACGAAGGTTCACCCGCACCGTAAGAAGCTCGTCGAGTACGGATATCTCACCGATACCGGGGTGCGTTCGTCCGCCGACACGGTTGTCTACCGTCTCACTGCCCCGGCTGAGGTTGTTGCAGCCGTCAAGGCCGGACGGGAAGGACGTACCCGCAGGAAGCCGCAGCGCGGCCCTTCGAGGGCCGCTCCAGCAAGCCTCGGCCACTCGGCCCCCTCGGCCGGAGATCGACCTTTCACGGCCCCTGTAGGGCCGATTGAGCTTTCCCTAGAACAGAAGGCTTGGTTCCTGGGCGGGAACGAGCCGCAATGCTGGCCGTGGGCGGAGATTCCTTACGCCCTGGCCGAGCGTGCCTATCGGCTATACACGGGCGAACTAGCGGCCTAGTGCCGCTACCGGTACAGGGGGTGACCCTCTTCGGGGGTCGGGGGAGGAAGCGTCACGGGGCGGCGCGAGGATGACGGCCCGGCTTCACGGCATGTTTCCAAATGTGGCCGTGGGGTCGGGCTGTCTTCCGTTCTGTCGCCGAATGCTGTGCTCCTCTCGAACGATCTCGAAGAGACATGGGACATGAACAACACAGTCGAGCTGAAGTGCTGGGCTTGTGAGAAGCCGTTCAATATCGAGTACGGCCCTGGTAGGCCGCCCCGGTATTGCGGCCCTTCCTGCAAGAACCTAGCCCGCGCCATTGCGCGCCGAGTCCGCTTCATCGAGCGGATTGAGCAACAGCGCGCGACACGCGCTGAAACGTCGAACGTGGTGAACAACTTCGCAACGTAGCGGAGCAATAGCCGCCCCCAAGCCGCCCCATCCATTTCCGGGTGTTGTGCGGCTTTGTCATTCCCGGCCGCTTCCGGCCTCGATCAATGAAGGAATATCAATGACTGACTGCACTGACCTCTATAAGCGCCAGGCAATGGCCGCCCTTGAAGAGCGGAAGAAGCTGGTTACCGAGCTCCGCTCCGTCGTGGGCGACTCGTCCCTTAGCGACGATGCGAAGCGAGGGCGCGTCGAGCGTCTCGACCGGGACATCATGCGCCTGGAGGCCGAGGCCCGAGACGCTGTCGAGCGCGGCGAGCGGGAGACCGAGGTTCGCTCTCTCGCGAGCGGGCTGGGCATGCTGACGCCTACGGCTCGCCCGGCCCGTGATGAGGGCTCCTGGCGGGCTCTGATGCCGTCGCTCAGCGAGTACCGCGCCCTGGTGGCCGAAGGCGTTCCGGGCGACGGCGGTTACACCGTCTCCCAGCAGACGGCCGCGAAGTACATCGACGCTCTTAAGGCCAAGTCGACGTTCCTGCGCGGTCTTCCGGTGGAGAGCATCGTTCCCTTCGATTCGGCGACCTTCTCTGTTCCGCAGCTTGTGTCCACTGACGGCATGGATTACGTCGAGGAAGGTCAGCCCCTTCCCGAGGGAGACATGGTCTGGGGTGAGGTCAAGTTCGAGCCGAAGAAGATCGGCCGGATTCAATGGGCGAGTACCGAAATATTGGAAGACTCCGCTATCGACCTGCGCAACTCGATTGCGAATAACCTTCTGCGTGACGCTTCCCTGAAGTTCGATGCCGACGCCTTTGTCGGCTCCGGTACCAACCCGATTAAGGGAATCCTTTCCCAGGGCACGTCTACAACTCTCGGCACCGGAAAGGTGACCGTCACCTATGACGACCTGGCCGACGCTGTAGCCCGCATTGAAGCCATGAACGGCACCCCTTCAATTGTGTGGGCATCCGTCGATATGGCTGCGGCTCTCCGTAAGGAGAAGGCCGCCGGGTCGGGCACTTATCAGGCTGGCTCCCCCACGGATTCCCCGGCTTCTACGGCCTGGGGTCTTCCGATTCTCGCTAGCGCGTTCCTGCCCCCGAAGACTGTTTGCGTGGCCGATGCTTCCCGGATCGTGGTTGGCGTTCGGCGAAACGCCACGGTGCGAGTCAGCGAAGACGCCCGATTCGATAAGGATCAGGTGGGCTTCAAGCTGACTATGCGTCTCGCGGGTGTCTCTCTGGCCGAGGCTCCCTCGGCGCAGATTGTCAAGGCTGCCGCGAGCTAAGGCAGTCCTTTTGGGCGGTTCGGAAACGGGTTTGGTCACCCCGTTTCCGGGCCGTCTCCCTTTTTTGCTCTCCTCAATGCTTGGGCGTGTGCCCAAAACTTGCCACTACCCGTCAAGGAACTCCCGTGAAATCCTTCCTCGATATGGCCGAAAAGGCCGCCGTTCTCTCATACCTTCGCAGTCGTTCAATCATCTGGCCCGAGTCCGAGGGCGGTTGTTGGGAATGGACTTGCTCGAAGACTCCGGACGGCTACGGCCGCTTCACGGCCGACAATCGGTCTTACTACTCGCATCGTGAAGCTTTCAAGGTTTCGGGCCGCCGAATACCGGAAGGCTGGACTATCGACCACCTTTGCCAGAACAAGGCTTGCTGTAACCCGGATCATCTCTCGCCCGTGACGAGAAGCGAGAACTCGCGCCGAGCGCGTAACGCCTACTGGATCGCCTTCATGAAGGATCACTTCGCGGCCCGGAACGTTCTTCAAAAGATCGGTGGCACTGTGCTCGAAGCCGAGGTTTGTGTGTGATGACTCCACTCGACGAGATCATGGCGGCTTCCAGGCCGATTATTGAAATCGGGTGCCGCATCTGGGAAGGGCGTGTCTCGCCTGACGGCGTGCCGGTCTTTGGCTACCTATTTGATACCCCGGTAACGCGGTATCTGACCGCGAACCGGTATAGGCACAAGGAACTCGTTCCGGTCTTTAGCAACAGATGCGGTAACAAGCTCTGATCAGCTCGACGTCAACCAGAGTCGGGGTTAGCTTCGCCCCTTCAATGTTGCTGATCTTTGTCTGGCTCATAGCGCACCGCTGAGCGAGCCGGGTCTGAGTGATCCCGGCCCGCTTGCGGAGCATCTTCAGCGTCTCGGCTAGGTCGGCTTTGGACTGGCCTAGCTCTTCCGGCTCAAAGGTCAAGGCCCTTCACGTACTCCTCGAAGGGCACAGACTCGGCAAGCGCGATTCGCTGATATTCGAGGAACGGGGTCACGTCTCCCTCGTACAGTTCTCGGCCGATCTGCGTTCCGTCCGCCTCATAGTGCATCAGGACGACTTCCGCTTTGTCGAACATCCAGAAGTCTTCGGCACCCGGCAACGGATTCTCGCGCTCGGTCACGTCAAGGATTCGGATATCCTCCCCGATGGGGGCCTGGTGACGGTAATACCTCTCGAACTCGAAGCGTAGATAGTCAGAGAGAGGCCGAGTCAGGATGTGCACTCGCCCCACACTTGCGCCGGATTCCCTTCGGTTTCGGATCATGGCCGTCCACGAATCCTCGTACGGCCCCGGAAACCGTTCGCCCGCCAGGAAGCGCGAGAACTCTTCGGCCTCTTGCTGCACGCGGTAAGCGGGCAGGGTTTCCAGTCGCCACGCCTCGCTCTGGAAGTCCCGGAACTTGACTTGCCAGGCTTCACCAGCCAAGAGCATTGAATGCCTCCCTCAGCACGCTTTCCGGGATCTCAACCAACCCTTCACCCTCGGGCGGCCTGAAGGCGTCGGACACGTCGCCCTGCACGACGAACGATCCCTTTTCGGTGCGGTACACGTTCGGGCAGTCCCCCTGGCCGCACTCCCCGTTCCCGTTGCCGGTAAGGCGGGTCAGTTCCTCGCGCGCCATGCCGAACCCCTTTGCGTCTGGCCCCTGTTGGGGCCCTTGAACGAGACGGTACGAGGGTTGAACGTGGTCGTCTATGCGGCATCGCCAATATTTGCGTTGTCGGGTACGCCCGGTTCACAGCGGCCGTCCCGGTGCCGCTCGACGCTCGCCATGCCCCGAAGGTGGCCGTACGCGGCCCCGTGCGGGCCGATCCAACCCGAGGGGCACCAGGGGGCGCGGCGGTGGCGTTCAGGCCGCCGGGGCGGCACCGGAAGGTCCCAGACGCCCGAGCAGCAGACCGCGTCCGGGCACACAGAAGCCCCATCCGAAGGCGGGGGCCAAAGCCTGTGACCTGCGCTTACGCGTCCAGGACCGTGGTGTGATGCTGCACCACTGGGGGATCAACCGACCACGGGAAATTAATCCAGATCGAGTCGTCGGTCCGCTTCCACACGTACTCGCACTTCACGAGCGACTGCGGCTTCTCGTAGATGACGGCGCTGCGCACCTCGGCGACGGCGTCCAGGCAGAAGTCACGGACGAGCTTGAGCGTCTTGCCCGTGTCGGCGACATCGTCGGTGATCAGGACCTTCTTGTCCGAGAAATCGATGACATCGGGGACGGGCGCGAGCATGACGGGCATCTCGAGCGTGGTCCCGACCCCGGTGTAGAACTCGACGTTCACCAGGTGGATGTTCTTGCAGTCGAGGGCATAGGCCAGCCCGCCGGCGACGAACACTCCGCCGCGGGCGATGCTCAGCACGACGTCGGGTACGTAGCCGTCGTCGGCGACGGCCTGCGCGAGCGCGCGGACGGCGGTGCCGAACTGCTCGTAGGTCAGGTTCTCCCGCGCCACGCCCGCGCCGGTCAGGTCGTCGCCGCTCACACCTGGGTCCGGTGGAAGTTGAGGAAGGACCGGGAGGCCGTCGGCCCGCGCTGGCCCTGGTACCTGGACCCGTACCGCTCGCTGCCGTACGGCGACTCGGCCGGCGAGGTGAGCCTGAACATGCACAGCTGGCCGATCTTCATTCCGGGCCAGAGCTTGATCGGCAGGGTGGCGAGGTTGGACAGCTCGAGCGTCACATGCCCGGAGAACCCGGGGTCGATGAACCCGGCGGTGGAGTGGGTGACCAGCCCGAGCCGCCCGAGGGAGGACTTGCCCTCGAGCCGCGAGGCGAGATCGTCGGGAAGCGTGATGACCTCGTAGGTACTCGCGAGCACGAACTCCCCCGGGTGGAGGATGAACGGCTCGTCGCCCTCGGGCTCCACGAGCCGGGTCAGGTCGGCCTGCTCGACGGAGGGGTCGATGTGCGGGTACCGGTGGTTCTCGAACACCCGGAACAGCCGGTCGAGCCGTACGTCGATGCTCGAAGGCTGCACCATAAATTCGTCGTAGGGATCGATCCGTACTCGCCCGGCATCGATCTCGGCCCGGATGTCCTTGTCTGAGAGAAGCACGTCCCGAGGATACGCAAAGCGCGCGGAGCGACCACCATCGGACGACTCCGCGCGCCAGACCGGCGGCGCCTCCAGCGCTTCCGGCTCCTGTTGCCGCTACCGCTTCTCGAGCATTACCGGTACGGCACTGCGCAACCGGGTACACCGAGGGCACCGGACGAGCCGCCCGGGACCGAGCCGCTCGGCCTGCTGCATCGGGAACGAAGCGGTGCTGAACACGTGCCCATCGGCACAACGGACGACGGTGCGCTCCATCAAGTCCTAGAGTCCCTTCCCCAAGAGCCCTGTCCGGCTGCTGCCCGCCGGACCACGAAAGCCACATTACGGGACGAACGGGACGACCCTCCAGGCGGCACTCCGACCCCGCCCGACCCCACTTCCACCACCCCACCGTACGCCCCAACTCCGGCCGCCCGCAGCAGGATCCACCCCCTGAAACGCCCTCAGGCCCCATGGCTTCATCGCCCGGGGCCTGGCATGGGGTAGAGTGACGGAGCGCTCAGACACCGGTCAAACCGGCGTCTTACGCGGGTGTAGTTTAATGGTAGAACATCAGCTTCCCAAGCTGAGAGCGCGAGTTCGATTCTCGTCACCCGCTCCATGAAGAAGGCCCAGGTCATCGACCGGGGCCTTTTTGCTGTGCTCGGCGATCACTCGCCGCGTGCCAGAACGGTGATCGTCCGGAGCGGCCGTCCTCGGTTCTGGCACGGCCGCAGCTTCCTGCACTTCCTGGCGGGCCCTACGGACGGTCGCGTCGAGACCGGCTGCAACTTCCTGCTGTCGGTCGTCGTCGGAGTGCTGATAGATCAGCGCGGCCTTCTCGGAGGACTGGCCGGCGCGGACCATCGTGTCCTTGAGAGTGGCACCGGACCGGGTCGAGAGCGTGTGCCCCGTGTGACGAAGGTCGTAGAAACGGAAGCCCTCGGGAACGCCGACGACGACACGGGCCTTACGCCACTTCCGGCCGAAGGTGCTGCGCCGGAACGCCGCTCCCTTCTCGCCGACGAAGACGAGCCCGTGCTGCCCCGGATCGAGCCCAACCTTCGGGCTGCCCACCCATCGACAAGACCGCCAGACGCCCGGCCTGCGGGACCTGGGCGGAAGTGCGAAGCTGGAAGCGGCCTCCAAGGAGAAGCATTCGCGCCAGCGGCACGAGGACTCGTGCTCATTCCTGTCGTGAGACGGCGCCTCCCGGAAGCGAGCTGGACATATGCACATCGAACTCAGCTATGACAGGGCCGGCCGCTTGTGTGCCATTGCCAGCTCGGCGATCACCTATAAACGGCGAGACAGGCGACCTCGCACGCTAGGTTCATGGCCGATCGAATACCAACGGTTCAGTTCACTTCTGAGCTCTGTGACGGCGTCGAGATCACTTATCGTCGATGGTCGAGCCTGCCCAGCACCGTCGGCCAGTGGAGCTGCGAACACAGCAGGTCCGGAACCCAACTGCTGCGCATCGGCCCTCATGACCTGAGGTACGACCCTCACGGCAGCAATGTGTGTGGGGTCGGCCCGCTTGAGATCTTCTATGCCGATCACGGCAGCAGCCCCATCCGGGCGCAGCTTCCTGGCGAGGGCGATTCGCTGTCCGACGAACTACTTCTCACGCTCTTCCTCGCACTGTTCTGGCAGGAGCAGACGCGGGAGGCCAACGACGCGTACTACCCGGCCAGGCGTTGACCGAGGGATGAACTGACGGGCTGCGGGCTCAACTGAGCCGGTATGCGAAGTCCCACCCTTCTGACCAGGAAATCCACGCACCACAAGCCCGATGTCACTGAGTTACAACCTTCTTTACGGGGTTCGAGTGCCGGCGAGTAGACGGTGGGTGCGGGGATGCTCCCATCCCGTCTGCCGTCGACCCAGGGCGACGGGATGGGAGCTGAGGAGAGTGGTGGGTGACGTCAGGTCAGAAGCGCGCCTAACCCCTTGGTGGTCAGTTGGCCGCCTGCTTTACTTCACGGATGGTTACGGGGATCTGGGTCTTAGTCGGCACGATGATCGGGACGGTACTCGTGGCACGGCGAGCCCGGCGGACAGCTGCTCAGGCCGAAGCAGGCGAAGCAGGCGAAGCAGTCTTCTTCCAGGTCGGGGCTAACCTGCCCGACGAGGGACACCGATACAGCCTTGGCCGGGTGCAGGCCGGAAGCGAGTTCCGGTGGAAGCCTCGCTGGCCGTGGACACGGCTGCGTGAACTCCCGACGGATCTGAACTACGTCTGCGCACGCGAAGCGACCTTGCGCGAAGTGTGGCGGCTCCCGACCGGTGCGTTGGTGATCGAATGTGAATCGTCTGCGGGGCCTGTACGACTATGGACCCGCCCGGAATATGCACGGCACGTCGTGGTGATGATCCGACGTGCAGGCACCCCGAACCTTTCGACGCCTTAGCCAGGTACGGCCGCTGGTTGCTCGTTGAAGACGGAAAAGCCGATTCCTGACGTGGGATGGCTGAGCCCAAGGCTGCGAATTGGCCTCACCCTGTGGACGGTGCACCACTGGCTTGACTTGGCCATTGAGACCCCACCACCTCGTACACCACGGACGCACAGCTATCTTCGTGCCCATGGATGCTGGGCTAGCAGCGGTACTCGGTGCCGGCGCAGGAGCGATGGCACCGACGGGAGCTGCGTTGGCGACGGGGTGGGCTTCGCCGGAACAGGCAAAGATCACCGCCCGCGCTGAGCATCGCCGACAGCGTAGGGAGCCCCGATCTCACGATCGGCGCATGGACCGGTTGCAGCACAGCGCCTGGCGGTATGTGGCGGAGGTACTCCCGTCTGACGAGCTCCCGATGCTCGCTGCTCATGCACTCGTCGACGGGCGTGACTCCCCCGCCCTGCGCGAACTGGCCGGCCTGTGATCAAGCCGTGCGCTTACTCGAAAGGTAGAGCAGCTGCTACCAGCATGCGGCTGATCGAGCCCGCGTCCGCGGCGGCTTTGGTGGGGTCGACGCTGCTTTCCTCTGCGACCGTCGTCGCCCAGCAATCCCCCCAGCTCGCCGCCCAGTCGCCGGCCAGGTCGCTGTCAGGGGCGAGATCCTCGGGCTTGCCCGTGATGCCGTAGGCGTCGAGGAGCCGTCGCTCGACTCCGAACGGCTCACCCAGGGCGCGGTCAGGGTATTCACTGATCCAACGTCTGAGGATCCGTCCGCGTTCGGCGATCAGCCAAGCCTCCCCGTCGGCCGAGCAGGGCGGGGCGGGCGATCCGGATCTGCTGGCCCGGCAGCTCAGCCTGGTCTTCGACGGCGCCAGCGCCCGCGCGGGGATTCAGGCCGACAACCTGACCGGGCTCGTCGCGCCCACCGTGACGACCCTGCTCGACGCGGCAGGCGTGCACTGACGCATCGCCGCCCAGAAGACTCCCCTCACCTCCCGCACCTCCCGCACCTCCCGCACCTCCCGGCACCCAATGGATGCCCGATGGCCGTAAGCGTGTTGCCGAGCATGCCGCAGGCGAAGAAGCTTGCGGTCTTGTCGGCATCAGCGCCCGACGACAGGCGCACGGTTTCCCGGATACTCATCCAGTCGGCCCGGACGACCTCACCGATCAGGTCATCGCCCCGCACTTCGCGGGCCGCCACGGCGGCATATCCCTGCATCTGCGTCAGGAGCGTTTCGGGGCGCGTCGAGATCAGCCGCGCATAGGCGTCCGCCATCACCTGCCGGGCTTGCTCGCCGCCCTCCACCCCGTCGGCCGCCTTCTCGAAAGCCTCCAGCGTCGTCGGCCGCGCGTACCGCGCGCCCGACGGTGCCGCCGCCTCGACGGCCGCTTTCAGCGCGTGCTCCATCGCCGAAGAGCGCGCCCGCGACTTCCCAAGCGACCAAGTATACCCGTACGGGGTATACTGGTGGCCCGCGATGGCAGGAAGTACGGACGCTCCTGATGACGGTACGAGAGTTGCCTCGGCCCCAGACCGGCGGTGCCGCGCGCCGGGTACGCGGGCTGCTCGTCACGCTGTGCGCCGTGGTCGCCGTACTGCTCCACCACGGGCTTCCCGACTCGCCGGTCACGGCGATGCCGGCAGCTGCACCGCACGCCATGTCGGGACCGGTCTCAGCTCCTGCCGCCCACCCCCACACGGGCTCGCCGGCAGCGGGCGTCGCGGCACACGGTTCCGACGGCGCCGCCTGCCCTTCCATGGCCATGCAGCTCTGCACGGCCGCCGGCGTCAACGTCGTACAGCTCCCCGCACCGCCTGAGTCGGCAGACCCGTCACTCCCGCCCCTGACCGCGGGGCTCTCGGGCGTGGGCAGGGCACGCTCCGTGAATCGTGCGCCACCCGACCTGTCCCTCCTCTCTCAACTGCGCATATAGGCCGCGTCCTACGGCTCGCCCGTGTCCCCGTGACGCCGGCGAGCCATGTCCGGACCACCCCGAACGCCTATCGCGCATCGAGAAGAGGACCTCTTCGTGAACAGCATCGACCGTCGCTCCGTCCTGCTCGCCGGACTGGGCGCGGCAGGCACTGGCCTGCTTGCCGCATGCAGCAACGACACCTCCGGCAGCCCTTCCCTCCTCAGCCCCTCCGGTTCCCAGGTCGCCCGCACGGAGAAGAGGCGGACCAGTACGGGCAGGGTGCACCGCCTCAACCTGACGGCCGCTCCCGGGACGCTCGACCTGGGCGGCGCCACCATGGCCAAGTCCTGGGCCTTCAGCGGCCGGGCCCCCGGAAAGGAGATCCGCATCTCCGCCGGCGACACCCTCGCCGCCGAGCTGTCCAACCAGTTGCCCGGCAGGACCACGACTTCCATCCACTGGCACGGCATCGCGCTGCGCAGCGACATGGACGGCGTACCGCCGGTCACCCAGACCGCGGTGCGAGCCGGGTCCACCTTCACGTACCGCTTCGTAGCCGACGCGCCCGGCACGTACTTCTTCCACCCGCACGTGGGTGTCCAGCTCGACCGGGGCCTGTACGCCCCGCTGATCGTCGAGGACCCCAGGGAGCCGCTGTCGTACGACGACGAGTGGGTCGTCGTCCTCGACGACTGGCTCGACGGCGTGACCGGCACTCCCGACGAAGCCTTCGCGGAGCTCAGGCAGGGCATGGGCGGCATGGACATGGGCGGCATGGACATGGGCGGTTCCGGCGACGCGTCGGCCCCCTCCGCTTCGGCCGGCTCGTCCGATCACGACATGGGGCACACGGACGGGACGGACATGAGCGGCTCCGGCACGGACGGGACGACGGCAGCGTCCTCCGCCGCCTCCTCCGGGGCCGGCATGTCGATGAGGTTCAGGCTCATGGGTGCCACCAGCCGGCTGCTCGGTGGGGACGCGGGAGACGTGAAATACCCGTACCACCTGGTCAACGGACGGGTGCCGACCGATCCGGCGACCTACACCGGCAAGCCGGGCAAGCGCGTCCGCCTGCGGATCATCAACGCGGGCAGCGACACCGCCTACCGGGTGGCGCTCGGCGGCCACAAGCTGACCATCACCCACACCGACGGCTTCCCCGTCGAGCACCAGGAGGTCGACGCCCTGCTGCTCGGCATGGGCGAGCGGTACGACGTCCTGGTCACCCTCGGCGACGGCGTCTTCCCGCTCGTCGCACTCGCCGAGGGCAAGGGCGCCGCCGGCATGGCCCTGATGCGCACCGGATCGGGAAGCACCCCGAAACCGGACGTACGACCGGCCGAACTGGACGGCCGGATCGTGACCGCCTCGCAACTGCGCGCGACCGACGACGTACGACTGGACACGAAGAAGACCGACCGCGTCCACCGCATCGAACTGACCGGCAGCATGGACAGGTACGACTGGGCCGTCAACGGCAAGCGGTACGACATGGCCGATCCGACCGCGAACCCGCTGCTCGTCGAGGAAGGCCAGCGCGTCCGACTCGACTTCGTCAACACCACCGGCATGTGGCACCCCATGCACCTGCACGGCCACACCTACCAGCTCGGCAGCACCGGTCCACGCAAGGACACCACCATCGTGCTGCCCAGGAGGAAGGTGTCCGTCGTCCTCGACGCGGACAACCCCGGCCAGTGGATGCTGCACTGCCACAACGCCTACCACGGCGAGGCCGGGATGATGGCGCTCGTGGCCTACGGAGCCTGAGCCTTCGGCACCCGGTCCGGGGCGGGACCAGGCAGTCCCGCCCTCCAGGTCCGGGAAGACCGGCCGGCCCTGGTCAGCGAGCACCCCCCTCGCCCGTGGCGGTCTTGGAGAAGCCGTCCTGCCAGGCGGCCTTCGCCCCGGAGTCGCCGATCCGGTACACGTCCACGACCGCGCCCGCGGCCACCCCGACGGACAGCACCACTGCCGCCACACGGACGACCAGCGCGGACCGGGACGTGGCCGACCGGGTCCGTCCCGCCGGGGCGGCCTGCGCCGCGGCCGACTTGCGGGTCGTCCACCAGATCGCCGTCGCCAGCACGAACAGGCCCGCGGCCCAGGGGAGCAGTCCGTCGCCGAGTTCCGCGTGCCTGCGCACCAGGGCGTTGCTGTCGACGTGTTCCTCCAGCCACTCGCCGGCCTCCGTGGCCAGCGGCACACTCGCCAACGTCACCAGGGCCAGCACCGGGAGCACGATCCCCATGCGCCGGGCGGCACTCGGCCATATCGCGCAGACCACGACAGCCAGTGCGCTCAGCGGGACGAGCACGACGACGAAGTGCACGATCAGGACGTGTACCGGCAGACCGTTGACGACGGTGAGGCTCATCGGGTGTTCCTCCAAAGGAAGCGACCGTGAGAAATCGGCTCGGGCACGTCTCCGCGTGGCCGGCCGGGGGGCGCGCCAGCGTGGCACAGGAATCTCTCAGGTTCTTCTGAATCCCCGCCCTTTCGGGAGGCCGTGGACCGGGTCTCGGGTCTCGGGCCTCGGGCCTCGGGCCTCGAAACCTGAACTACCACCCTCCGCGGAGCAGACAGGGACGAACGGCCCCTTGTGGCGCAGCCCGTCCGCGGACGCAGACTGGATGACGAGGGGTGTAGCCGACTCCCCCGTCCGAAAGCGGGTCTGACGCATGAACGGGCAGGTCACCGGCTTGACCGAGGAAACGCGGGTGCTGGTCGTGGAGGACGACCGCAGCATCGCGGAATCCCTGGTGCGTGGCCTGCGGCAGGCCGGATACGCCGTCGAGGGGGTCCGTACCGGCCGGGCCGCCCTGAGCGCCGCGGTTCCCGACGTCGTGCTGCTCGATCTGGGCCTGCCCGACATCGACGGGGTCGAGGTGTGCCGGATGCTGCGCGCACGGTCGGATGCCGCGATCATCGCGGTGACCGCGCGCGGTGAGGAAGCGGATCGGGTAGTGGCCCTGGACGAGGGCGCCGACGACTACCTGGTCAAACCGTTCGGGCTGGCCGAGCTGCTGGCGCGGGTCCGGGCCGTCCTGCGCCGTAGACGCCCCGCCGGTCCGGAGATCCTGCGGCACGGACCGCTGGCGCTCGACCTGCGCACCCGGCAGGTCTCGGTGGACGGCCGTCCGATCGCGCTGACCCCGAAGGAATTCGGCATCCTGGAGTGCCTGGCCGCCGACCCGGGCAGGGTGGTGAGCCGGCGGCAGATCCTGGAGCGTGCCTGGGACGCCCACTGGTACGGGCCCACCAAGGTCCTGGACGTGCACGTCGCGGCGCTGCGCCGCAAGCTCGGCGTGCCGGGGCTGGTCGAGACGGTCTACGGGCACGGTTTCCGGCTCGGTGCGGCCGAAGGGGCGCGGGAGCGGCCGTGACCCGGCGCCTGACCTGGACGCTGCTCGCCCTGACGTCGGTGCTGCTGGTGCTGGCGGTCGTACCACTGGCCGTACTGATGACGGCGCGTGAGCGCGTCGCCTTCCGCGACGATCAGCGAGCGGCCACGCGGGTGATCGCCTCGGCGGCCGAGGAGCATCTTTCCGACCGCAAGCCGCCGACCGGCATGCGCCGGGAACTGAACGCCGCGGCACGGGCCGGGGACTGCGCCGCCGTGTACGACGCCTCCGCGCGACTGGTGGCGAGTACGCCCTGTTCCGCGGCTCGGGGTGAGGAGGCGGAGGAACTGGTGGAGGACGTGGTGGCCGGGCACGAGCCGGAGCCGCCGGAGGACGAGGGCCGGCTGCTGACCGCGGAGCCGGCCGGTGAGGTCCGCCAGCCCGTCGGCGCCGTCGTCCTGGCCCGTTCCGCCGCCCCGCTCGATGCCCGTATCGCCGCGATCTGGGGATGGTCCGCGGCGATCGGCGTCGCGGGGCTCGCCGCGTCCGTGCTGCTGTCCTTCCGCCTCGCCCGCTGGGTGAGCCGCCCCTTGTCCGCGCTCGACTCCACGGCCAGGAAGCTGGGCGAGGGCGCTCTCGACAAGCGGGCCGACGTCAGCGGCGGACCGCCGGAAGTACGCCGTCTGGCCGCGACGTTCAACACCATGGCGGCCCGTACGGAGGCTCTGGTGCACGGCCACCGGGCCGTGATCGCCGACGTGTCGCATCAGCTGCGCACCCCGCTGGCCGCGCTGCGGCTGCGGCTCGACGTCCTCGGCACCGGCGCCGAGGGCGACACCGCGGCGGAGCTGGACGCGGCCCAGGAAGAGGTCGCACGGCTGTCTCGGCTGGTCGACGGGCTGCTCGCGGTGGCGCGCGCCGAACAGGCGACGCCCAGGCCGACCGCGGTCCGGGCCGACGAGGTGGTGACGGAGCGGGTGGCCGCGTGGTCGCCGGTGGCCGAGGAGCGCGGCGTGCGGCTGAGCGCGTCGGCGGGGCCCGCCCTGACCGCGTCGCTGGGCAGCGGTCACCTGGAGCAGATCCTCGACAACCTGATCGCCAACGCGCTGGACGCCGTTCCCGACGGGGGGAACGTGACGGTCGGCCACCAGGTGGTGGAGGGCTCGGCCCAGGTGTGGGTGAGGGACGACGGCCCCGGCATGACCGACGAGGCGAAGGCCGTCGCCTTCCGCCGGTTCGGCAATCCCGAGGCCAAGGGCACGGGGCTCGGGCTGGCCATCGTCCACCGGCTGCTCACCGCCAACGGAGGCGGCGCGCGGTTGGCGGACACGCCGGGCGGCGGGCTGACCGTCGTCATGCGGCTGCCTCTGTGGGCGGGAGAGCGCTGAGATCCTCACCCGCCCTGATCTATACCGGTTCCGAAGAAGAGCTCTGATCTTTACCGGTTCCGAAGAAGACGTGAGCGGGTTCCCGAGTGCCGTGGGCACAGCCTGGAGGTGCACGCAGCCGATTCCGGGCCGCCGATCCACCAGGAGCCGCTGCCATGTCCCCCACTCCCGACGATTTCGATCAGCCCCCGCCCTCCCCCTCGCCCGACCCGGCACGCGCACGCGCACGCGCACGCGACCGGGACCGCGGCCTGCGGCGAGGCCGCAGGCTCACCCGCTGGATCGCCGTCGCCGCCGTGACCGGTGCGGCGGCCCTGGGCAGCCTCTACACCCACCTGCTCCCCGGGAGCTCGGCCTCGCCCGGCCCGTCGAGCCCGCCCGTCCAGAACCGCCCGGCGTCCTCCACCGTCGCCCCGAAATCCGGCGACGACGAGCAGCACGGCGACTCGGCCCGTCACGAGAGCGACGACGGTGACGACGAGGGCGGGGACGACGCGGCAGCGGCCCCCACGTCGCAGCCGGCACCGCAGCCTCCGGCGCAGCCGCCCGCCCCCACCCAGCAGCCGCCCCACACCACGACGGGGGCGTCATGACCACCCGCGCTCCCGCACCGACCCCCGCCGAAGCCGTGTTCCCGGCGCTCGGCACCACGGCCGTGCTGCTCGTGACCGACCCGGACGCCCTGCCGGCCGCGGAGGCGGTCCTGCGCGCGGAGCTGGCCGCCGTCGACCTCACGTGCAGTCGCTTCCGGCCGGACTCCGAGCTCACCCGCGTCAATCTGAACGCGGGACACCCGACGACGGTCGGTGAACGCTTCGCCGAGGCACTCCAGGCCGCTCTCCGTGCCGCTCGGATCACCGACGGTGCCGTCGACCCGACTGTGGGGCGCGCCATGACCGCCCTCGGCTACGACCGCACCTTCGCCACCCTGCGTCCCGGGGACACCCGCCCGCTGCCACCTGCCCGGCCCGCTCCCGGATGGCGGCGGATCGTCTTCGACCCGCGTTCGCGGCGGCTGCGTCTGCCCCCGCACACCCACCTCGACCTGGGCGCGACCGCCAAGGCCCTGACCGCCGACCGCGCCGCCCACCGGGCCGCCGCGGCCACCGGCTGCGGAGTCCTGGTCGGTCTCGGCGGCGACCTCGCGGTGGCCGGCCCGCCCCCGGTCGGGGGCTGGCGGATCGCCCTCGCCGACGACCACGCCCGGCCCGCCACGGACCACGGCCCGGCCGTCGCGGTGACCGGCGGGGCACTCGCGACCTCCGGAATCCGGGTACGCACCTGGCAACGCGCCGGACGCACCCTGCATCACATCGTCGACCCGGCAACCGGCGAACCCGCCACCTCCGCCTGGCGCACCGTGACGGTCGCGGCCGCCACCTGTGTGGACGCCAACACCGCCAGTACGGCGGCGATCGTGCTGGGCGACAGGGCGGTCGACTGGCTGCGCGGCATCGCTCTGCCCGCCCGGCTGGTGGACCTGGACGGCCGCGTCGTGCCTCTCGGCGGCTGGCCGCCCGACTCCGCCCCCGCCCTCATCCCCGGAGCCACTCCTGGAGATCCGCGATGACGAACCTGGCCCTGACCGGAAGTCCCCTGTGGTACGCCAGCCGTGCGACCGGAACCGTCGCCCTGCTGCTGCTCACCGCCACCGTGGTGCTCGGCATCAGCTCCGGCGGGCGGGCCCGTCCCCGCCGCGTCGCCCGCTTCGAGCTCGGTGTGCTGCACCGCAACCTGTCCCTGCTGACGCTGGTGTTCCTCGTCGTGCACGTGGTGACCGCGGTGCTCGATCCGTTCGTCCACCTGGGGTGGGCGGTGTCCGTGGTGCCGTTCGGCGCGTCCTATCGTCCGCTGTGGCTCGGTCTCGGCACCGCCGGGCTGGATCTGCTGCTGGCCGTCGCGATCACCAGCGGACTGCGCCGACGCCTGGGGGTGCGCCGCTGGAAGGCTGTGCACCGGCTGGCGTACGCGGCCTGGCCGCTCGCCCTATTCCACGGGGTGGGGACCGGCACCGACACCCGGCTTCCCCTCCAGCTGTGGCTGTACGCCGGGTGCCTCGGCGCGGTGGTCGCGGCCGTGGGGTGGCGGCTGGTGAAGGCCGGTCCGGGGCGGGTCACCGGGCGCCTGGCGGGCGCCGTCGCCGCGACCGCCGTACCGGTGGTGCTCACCGCCTTCCTCGCCACCGGGCCACTGCAGCCCGGCTGGTCCCAGCGCGCCGCCTCGACGGTGGCCCTTCTCGGGGGCGGACGATGAACCCGTCGGCCGCGGCGCGTCTCGCGCCCCACCCCCTCACCCCCGGACCGGGCGATCCGGCCGCCGTCCGGCTGCTGGCGGGCTGGTACGCCACCGGCCGCCCGGCCACCCTGACCGATCACCTGAGGCGCTACGGGCCGCTCCCCTCCGCCGCCGCGACCGGCGGCCCCACGCCTTCGCCGCTGGTGGACGCCGTGGCCGCGGCCGGGCTCACCGGACGCGGCGGCGCCGGGTTCCCCACCGCCCGCAAGCTGGGCGCGGTCGCCGCACGGCGAGGCCGCTGTGTGGTCGTGGTCAACGCCATGGAGAGCGAACCGGCCAGCCGCAAGGACAGGTTCCTGATCGCCGTCGCGCCCCATCTCGTACTCGACGGCGCCGTGCTGGCCGCCATGGCGGTCGGCGCGGACACCGTGCACGTGTGTCTGCCCCGCGACCGCACCGCCCAGTACCGGCAGCTGAGCACGGCCGTGGACGAGCGCCGACGAGCCCGCTGGGACCGGGTACGGATGCGTCTGCACGCCCTTCCGCACTCCTACGTCTCCAGCGAGTCGACCTCTCTGGTGAGCTGGCTCAACGATGGCCCCGCCCGGCCCCAGGGCGGCCCGCCGCGCAGCCACGAGCGGGGCGTCGGCCGACGCCCCACGCTGGTCCACAACGCCGAAACCCTGGCCCATCTGGCTCTGATCGCCCGCTACGGGCCGGCGTGGTTCCGGCAGGCCGGCCCGCCGGACGAGCCCGGGACCCTGCTCGTCACCGTCTCCGGCGCCGTGCGCACCCCCGCCGTGCTGGAGGTGGCACTGGGCACGCCGCTCGCCGAGGTCCTCGACCGGGCCGGCGGCGCCACGCAGCAACTGCGGGCGGTCCTGCTCGGCGGCTTCGCCGGCACCTGGCTCACGACGGAGCACCTGGACACCCCTCTCACCCGGCACGATCTGGCCCCGCTGAGCGCGGCACCCGGCGCCGGTGTACTCGTCGCACTGCCCGTGGCGTCCTGCGGCCTGACCGAGACGGCCCGCATCCTCGCCTACCTGGCCGCGCACAGTGCCCGCCAGTGCGGCCCCTGCCGTCTCGGGCTGCCCGCCGTCGCCGAGGACTTCACCGCCCTGGCCACCGGACGGGCGGACGCGGCCGTGCTGTCCCGTCTGCGCCGCCGCGTCGGCCTGCTCCCGGACCGGGGCGGCTGCCGCCATCCGGACGGCGCCGCCCGCCTCGCCGCGTCCGCGCTGCACGCGTTCGCCGACGACGTCGACCACCACCTCGCCCAGGGCACCTGCCCGGCCGCCGATCAGCCGCCCCGGCTCCCCGTGCCACCCGCCACCGCCCCGGAGACCTGGCGATGAGCCGCAACCGCACCCTGCGCATCGACCGCATCGCCTGCACCGGGCGGGGCCTGTGCGCCGAGCTGCTCCCGGAACTGATCGACCTCGACGAATGGGGATACCCCGTCCTCAAGGACAGGACCGTCCCTGATCGATTGCGGGCCCATGCCCGCCGGGCCGTCGCCGCGTGTCCCGTCCTCGCGCTGCACACGGACGACGACAGGGCCTGACCAGTGACGTCCACGCGGGCATACGGCCCAGGCGGCGGGGCCGTTCGTCCCCTGGCGCGAGTGCCGTCCGGCGCGGTGTGCTGGAGGAGGACCGGAGCGAAGGCTGCCGCACGGACGGACCGAGGAGCGCCATGCACGAATCGACCAGCGCCGGCCTCACGACGCGTCTGCACCGCCTGACCGATGCCGTGGTTTCCCCACGGCTGGAACCCGCGCTGCTGGCCGTCACGGCGGCGGCTCTGACGGCCGGCGGCATCGCCTGGCTCGCCGGCTCCGGCAGCCTCGCGGACCTGTTCTGGGCCCTGGGCACGATATCCGCCGTCGTTCCCGCGGTGGGGTGGGTGCTGGCCGCGCTGCGGCACGGACACGCGGGCGTGGACCTGATCGCCGTGCTGGCCCTGGGCGGCACCCTGGCCGTGGGCGAGTACCTGGCCGGGGCCCTGATCGCGCTGATGCTCGCCACCGGCCGCACGCTCGAAGCCGCCGCCCAGCGGCGCGCCTCCCACGACCTGCGCGCCCTGCTGGAACACGCGCCGCGCTCGGCACGCCGCCGCACGAGCGCCGGGGTGGACACGGTGCCGCTGGCCGAGGTCGCCGTCGGCGACCTGCTCGTCGTGGGTCCCGGCGAAGTGGTCCCCGTGGACGGCCGGGTGGAGAGCACCGCCGCCGTCCTCGACGAGTCGGTGCTCACCGGCGAGCCCCTCCAGGTCGAACGGCCGCGGGGCGAGACGGTCCGCAGCGGTGTGGTCAACGCGGGCGGCGCCTTCGAGCTCCGGGCGATCGCGACCGAGCCGGACAGCACCTACGCGGGCATCGTGCGCCTGGCCCGGCAGGCCGGGGCCGAGTCCGCACCCGTGGTGCGCCTGGCCGACCGATACGCGGCCTGGTTCCTTCCCCTGTCGCTCGCGGTGGCGGGACTGGCCTGGCTGATCAGCGGATCCGCGGTGCGGGCGGTCGCCGTGCTGGTGGTCGCGACGCCGTGCCCGCTCCTGCTCGCCGCGCCGGTCGCGATCGTCTCCGGTCTCTCCCGGGCCTCGCGCCTCGGCGTGGTCATCCGCGACGGCGGCGCCCTGGAGAACCTCGGCCGGGCCCGCACCCTGCTGCTGGACAAGACCGGCACCCTCACCGGCGGCCGCCCCCGCGTCCTGGACGTGACCGCCGCGCCCGGCCGTAAGCCCGCGGAGGTGCTCCGCCTGGCGGCGTCCCTCGACCAGTACTCACCACACGTCCTCGCCCACGCCATCGTCGACACGGCCCGGGAGCGCAAGCTGGAACTGTCGGTTCCGGTGGATGTCACCGAGGAGCCCGGACGCGGCGCCTCGGGCACCGTGGACGGGCACCGGGTCTACATCGGCCGTCTCGACCCCTCGGAGGTGGAGCCTGCCTGGGCCCGCGCGGTCGGCAACCGGGCCCTCCTCGACGGCGCGGCCGTCGCCTGGCTGACCGTCGACGCGGACCCGGCCGGCGCCGTCCTCCTGCGGGACCCCGTCCGGCCCGACGCGCCCCGCACCCTGCGCCACCTGCGAGCGGCGGGCATCGAACGGCTGCTGATGCTCACGGGCGACCGCGCCGAACCCGCCCAGGAGGTCGCCACGATCCTCGGCCTCGACGACGTGCGCGCCGAGCTCAGCCCGGCCGGCAAGGTCGCCGTCGTACGCGCCGAACGCGAACGCGCGGTCACCGTGATGGTCGGCGACGGCGTCAACGACGCACCCGCCCTCGCCGCCGCCGACATCGGCGTGGCCATGGGGGCTCGCGGCTCCACCGCCTCCTCCGAGGCGGCCGACATCGTCCTGACCACCGACCGCGTCGACCGCCTGGCCGACGCCGTCTCCATCGCCGTACGAGCCCGGCGCATCGCCGTGCAGAGCGCGCTGGGCGGCATGCTGATGTCGCTCGCCGCCATGGCCGCGGCCGCCTGCGGCCTCCTCCCGCCCGCCGCCGGCGCGCTGCTCCAGGAGGGCATCGACGCCGCCGTCATCCTCAACGCCCTGCGCGCCCTGCGCGTCGACCGGACCGCGCGACCGGCCCTGACCCCCACCGCCGAAGCGCTCATCCATCGCTTCGCGGCCGAACACGACGACCTGCAGGACGTCCTCGAAGCCGTACGTGACGCCGCCGACCGACTCTCCGACAGCCCCGGCCCCAAGGCCCTCGCAGCGGTCGAGGAGACGCACCGGCTGCTCACCGAACGGCTGCTGCCCCACGAACACGCCGAAGAACACCAGCTCTACCCTGCCCTGGCCCCCGCCCTCGGCGGCTCCGAGGCCACCGCCACCATGAGTCGCGCCCACGCCGAGATCGAACGCCTCTCCCGCCGCATCGCCACCCACCTGCAACTGGCCCACGCCGACGGCGGCCTCACCCCCGGCCAGCTCGACGACCTGCGCTCCAGCCTCTACGGACTGAACACCGTTCTGCGCCTGCACTTCACCCAGGAAGAGGAGAACTACTTCTCGCTGGCCCCGTGAGCACGCTCCCCGCGGTCGTGACGGGTCGAGCGGGGGACCGCGAGGGGCGGATCATCGCCCGGTCGTCGACGACCGTCCCGCGGGTGGCGGCGGGAACACCTCCTGTAAGGGCGCAGGGCTGGGTCGGGTCGACAGCAACGCCCTTACGACACCTGCCCGTTCGAGAGTGATACGGCCGGCGCCCGTTTCCGCCCGCACCTTCAGCCGTTCGGCCACGGGGCCCGTGACGGCCAGCGGTACGCCCGACACCGTCACGCGCAGGGTGTCCCGCCGTCGCCTCAGCGTGACCCGGGCCGGTCCTCGATCGCCCGCGCCGAGCGCCGCCTCGACGATCCGGTACGCCGACAGGGCCACGGTGGGCGGCAGGTCCCGGGCGGCCTCCGGCAGGCCCCGCAGGGTCACGTCCCGCCCGGTCGCGCGCACGGTCCGGCACAGCGTGTCGAGGTCCGCGACGGTGGGCGCCGGGGCGAGTCCGGGCCCGGGATCCTCCGACTCGCCCAGGCTGTGCAGGAGTTCGCGCATGGCGGCGAGTGCCGACCGGGCCCCGGCGGCCACCGCCTCCAGCCGCCCCTGCCGGGCCTGTTCGACCAGCGCCGCCGTGAGGTGCAGGACGGCGTCGCGCAACTTCGCGGCCAGCCGGTGCCGTTCGGCGTCCGCGGCCCGTTCCGCGTGCCACAGCGCGCCGGCCAGCGCGAAGTCGTCCAGGGCCAGGATCCGCAGCCGTCGGCGGCGCACGGCGAGCCCGGCACCCCACAGGCCGGCGCACACCGCGCCCAGCACCATGGCCAACGGCACGAACATCACCACGGCGGTGGGCCCCATCGGCTCCTCGCCCGACAACGAGCCGTCCGCGCCAGCCGTCGCGACCAGGGTCCCGGAGAGCGAGATCGCCGCCGCGCCCCACGCGGGCCAGGTGAGGGCGGCTCCCCGGCCGTAGACCGCCACCGCGTACACCGCCAGCAGCTCCGCGAGCGCTCCGCCGGCAAGGAACACGAACACCCGCGACGGCAGCCCGGCGCCGACGACCGCAGCCGGCCACAGCCACGACGTGGCCAGCACGCCGAGGAGCGCCGGCCACGGGGCACGCCGCCGCCACAGCAGCGGCACCGCGTGAACGGCCAGCAGCACCGCCACGACGAGCAGGCCGGGCACCGCGGCGCGCAGGCTCGCGCCGGTCCACTCCTCCACCGTGACCAGGGCGAACACCAGGGGAAACAGCGTCGCCGTGCACACCAGCGCGGGATCGGCCAGCCGCTGTTCCCGCAGCACGTCGCGCCGGCCCGCGCCCTCGGTCGGACCCCACGGCCCCGTGACGTCGGGCAGGGTGGCCCGGACCCGCCAGCCACCGCCGGGTGCGGGGCCGGCCGTCAGTTCCCCGCCGACGGCCGCGGCCCGCTCCTTCATCCCCGTCACGCCGCGTCCCGACCCCAGCCCGTCGACTGCGTCGACTGCGTCGACGGCGTCCGGTGCGGAGCCGCGCGGGGGAGCGTTGTCGACGCTCAGCTCCAGGACGCCCTCCCCGCGCAGGACGCTGACCTGCGCGGCGGAGCCCGGGGCGTGCCGCAGGGCGTTCGTCAGGGCTTCGCGGACGATCCCGTGGACCGCCTCGGCCGCCGGTCCGGCCAGGTCGTCGGGGAGCACGGCGTCGATCGGACGCCCCAACCGGCCGAAGCCGGCGATGAGTTCCTCGATGCGCGCGGTCATCGCGGGGGGAGCCGGACGATCGGTGTCGCGCAGCAGGCCGACGAGCCGTCGCAGCGCCGTCAGGGTCTCGGTGCCGGTGCGCTCGGCGAACGCCAACGCCTCGGCCGTCAGCTCGGGCCTGCTGTCGCCGAGTCTTCGCGCGGCGTCGGCCGTGATGACGACCGAGGTCAGGTGATGGGCGCTCACGTCGTGCAGTTCACGGGCCAGACGCCGCCGTTCGGTGTCGCCCGCCCGCCGCCGGGCCTCCTCCGCGCCGGCCAGCAGGCGGGTCGCGAGCGACCGTCCTCCGAGCCACTGCCGACGGGCCTCGCCGAGCCCCGCGCAGACGACGTACAGCAGCGCGCCGAGCACCCACTCGGAGGCGAGCGCGGGCCGGAGCCCGACATGGACGAGGGAAAGGAGCCACTCGACGCCCACGGCCGCGGCGACCGCGCGTACGGTCACGGGCACGGGGCGGCGGACCGCGACCGAATACAGCGCGACCGGCGCGCCCACCCCGAAGTAGCCGTCCTGCCAGGCCATTTGGCCCACCAGGAGAGCGCCGAGGCACCAGGCCAGGGCCCGGACCGGCGCGTGCCGTCGACGGCCCAGCGCGGCCGTCTCCGCGACCAGCGCGCCGAGCACGGCGACGAGTGCCGCCGCCCCGGGCGCCTCCTCGCCGGCCAGACCGGCTCCGGGCCACAGCCAGGCGATCTGTCCGGTGGCGAGCAGGGCGGGGAGCAGCCAGTTGCGTATCGTCTCCATCTCGGCACGAGCGTAGGGCGGGGTGCGGCGGCGCGGTACCGGCCCGGGTAGGAGGTCGGCCTCCATCCTCCGGCAGAGGCGTCGTTCCTGCCCGCGGCCGATGTGGGGACACGGGCCCGCGGGGAGGCTTGTCGCCATGACGCCTCCGCTCGCCGCCCCGGTGCCCACGCTTCTCCCCGAACTGCTCCCCTATCACCGCATGGCCCGGGTCTCGGCACGTCACCGATGGTGGCGTCCCGTGCTCGGCACCGGGTTCGTGGCCGTGGCGTGCGTGCTGGTGGCCGGACTTCTCTACGCCCTCGGCTCCGCCCTGGGAGCGGCCAGGGGCTACCCCGAGGCCGCCGACGGGACCGTCGAGTTCGGCCCCGTCCCGGGCACCGCCCTCGACCTGCTGGCGATCGCCTCCGCCATACCCGTCGTCCTGCTCGCGGTGCGCTGGATCGGCCGCCGCCCGGCGGGCACGGTCTCGTCCGTGACGGGCGGACTGCGGTGGCCCTGGCTGGGGCGGTGCGTGCTGGTGGCCCTCCCGGTGCTCGCCGTGACCACCGGCGCCATGCTCCTGCTGCCCACGGACGACGCCGCGCCGTCGCGGTGGGCGGGCTGGGAGGTCTTCGGCCCGGCCCTCGCCATGCTGGTGGTCCTGGTACCGCTGCAGGCGGCCGCCGAGGAGTACGTCTTCCGCGGCTGGCTCACGCAGGCGGTCGGCGCCTTCCTGCGCTCTCCGTGGTGGGCGCTCGTGCCCCAGGCAGTCCTGTTCGCCGCCGCCCACGGCTGGGGCACCCCGTGGGGCTTCGCCGACCTGGCCCTGTACGGAGTGGTCGCGGGCCTGCTCACCGTACGCACCGGCGGGCTGGAGGCGGCCATCGGCCTGCACGCCGTGAACAACCTCCTGGCCTTCGGCGTCTCGGCCGCCGTCGTCGACGGCCTCAAGAGCGACGACACCGCCGCGGACGCTCCCTGGCAGCTCGTGGCCCTCGACCTGGTCGGCATCGCCCTGTACACGGCGGCCGTCCTCTGGCTGGCGCGTCGCCACCCGCCGACCCGCACCATCGCGGCGCCGGCGCCGGTCCCGTCCCCGGTCCCCGTCCCGCCGCCGTGGCCCTTCCCCGGCCCGCACCCCCAGACCCTCGCCGCGCAGGTCCCCTTCTCCTGGTCCCCTGTCCCGGACCCGGTCCCGGACCCGGACCCGGTCCCGGACCCGGTGGCTGCGCCGGTCCCGGACCCGGTCCCGGTTCCTCTCCCTCTTCCTCTCCCCGTCCCGGCCCCGTACGCCGACCGCACGGAGGCGCACGGCCTGCCACCGAAGTTGCATGATCCGGAACGCGACTGACGGCCCGTCGAGGCATCGTCGACGTGGTGATCTGGATCGCGCCGCTGGCCGTCGCCGCCATCCATGCCAAAAAGTCCGATATATGCCATATCTGCGCATGAGTGGTTCCCAGCCGGATACCCGTACCGCATGGCACGGACACTGAAGCCGCACAAGCGGCACGGCGAGCGGACGGCGGACCGTGCGGACGGGACCGGGCAGGAACCGGTCGCCGCCGGTCCGGACGAGCAGGTGGAGCGGCAGGCCCCCGACAAACCCACGGACCTGCCCAAACGCTCCTGGGGAGCGGTACTGAAAGGCACCCTGAAGGAGTTCAAGAAGGACGAGCTGGCCGACCGCGCGGCGGCCCTGACCTACTACTCGATCCTGGCGCTGTTCCCCGCGCTGCTGGCGCTGGTGTCGCTGCTGGGGATCGTCGGG
Organism: Streptomyces zaehneri; assembly: GCF_032248645.1. Lineage (NCBI taxonomy): Bacteria > Bacillati > Actinomycetota > Actinomycetes > Kitasatosporales > Streptomycetaceae > Streptomyces > Streptomyces zaehneri. The sequence goes on along the minus strand of NZ_JASTTJ010000009.1, from coordinate 170,793 downwards.
CAGTCGGCCACGCAGGCGGTTCTGGACAACATCCAGAAACTCGCGCCGGGCGCAGCTCAGGACATCCTGCGCAGCGCGGTGCAGCAGATGCAGGGCAAGGGCGGGGTCGGCTCGGTCATGGCGATCGTCGGTCTGGTGCTGGCGGTGTGGTCGGCGTCCGGCTATGTCGCCGCGTTCATCCGCAGCGCCAACGCGGTCTACGACATCCCCGAGGGCCGTCCGGTGTGGAAGGTGCTGCCGGTGCGGGTCGGCGTGACCGTCGTACTGATGGTCATGGCGGTGATCAGCGCGCTGATCGTGGTGTTCACCGGCAGCCTGGCCCGGCAGCTCGGCGCCACCCTCGGGGTCGGCGACACGGCGCTCACCGCGTGGTCGATCGCCAAGTGGCCGGTGCTGGCGGTCCTGGTCACGGTGATGATCGCGGTCCTGTACTGGGCCACTCCGAACGCCCGCGTGCGCGGCTTCCGCTGGGTCACGCCGGGCAGTTTCCTGGCCCTGCTGATCTGGCTGATCGCGTCCGCCGGTTTCGCGCTGTACGTGGCCAACTTCGGCTCTTACAACAAGACCTACGGCACTCTCGCCGGCGTGATCATCTTCCTGGTGTGGTTGTGGATCACCAACCTGGCCATCCTGCTCGGCCTGGAGTTCGACGCGGAAATGGTCCGCCAGCGCGCCGTCGCCGGTGGCCACCCGGCCGACGACGAGCCGTACGTCCAGCCGCGCGACACCCGCACGTGGGACGAGGAGGACCGCCGCCGCCTCGGGTCCTGACCCGGCGGAGACGGCGGGGCCCACGGCCCGCACCCGATGTCAGAAGCGACGCCATCCGCTCCCGCACCGCCAGGTCCCGCTCCCGGCCCGGCCCCTCCCGCCTCCACGGCCACGCACGCGAGCGGCGCGCCCGGGCCCTGGAGGGCCGGGCGCGCCGCCTGTTGCGCGCCGGTGTGCCGAGTCAGGTGTTCATCGGCTCACCGGGTCCGGGTCGATCAGTGGCGGTTGTCGCCGTGGCGGTTGTCGCCGTGACGGTTGTCGCCGTGACGGTTGCCGTCGTGGCGGTTGTCACCGTGGCGGTTGTCGTCGTGGCGCCAGCCGCCGTGACGGTTGTCGTCGTGGCGCCAGCCGCCGTGGTGGCGGTTGCGGCCCCAGGACTCGTCGTCCACGAAGCGGCCGCGGTCGTTGCGCAGGGTGGCGGTGTCGGAGCGGTTGTCCCACACCTCCCTGTTGCGGTCCTGGAAGAGGTCCCGACGGGTGTCGCGGCCCTCACCGGTGTGGACGCGGACCGTGGAGCGGCCCTCCAGGCGGTAGTGGTGGAAGGTGTAGGTGCGGCCGTCCTCGTTCCTGAGGGTCCAGCCGTCGAGGTTGACCGTGTGACGCGTGGTGTTGGTGAGTTCCACCCACTCCCTGTTCAGCGAGCTCCGGGAGCGGTCGTCACGTCCCGGGGCGTCGTACTGGACGGCGCTGATCCGCACCTCCGGGCGGTTGGGACGAGCGTGGTCGGACGCGGACGCCGGCAGTGCCATCGCGCCGACCAGGGCGCCGGCCGAGAGGGCGGCTGCGGTCAGGCGACGAGCGGTGACAGAAGCGGAAGTGGACAAAGAGTTCCCCTGGGATGTGCGGGCACCCTCCCACCGCGGCCTTCGTGGACGCCGTGGGGGTCGGTGCGATGTGCGGGTGCGGTCGGCTGGCCGCAGACACACTCTGTCCACGGAGTGCGGGAGATGGGTGGGAAACGTGGCGTGTGTTACCTGTTGTCCATATCTCTGTGACTCTCGACTGCAACGTCCATTTAGGTGACTAAGTACTGAAGTTGACGTTCCGACAGCTGATGACCCCTTGTGGGAGTTGGCCTGTACGGCCCGGACGCCATGGCGCGCCACCCCACCTGGAGACGGGCCGTCACCCGAAAGTGAGTAACGGCCGGCCGTCCGCTGTCACCCTCCCGGCGCCGGGTGCCGTCGCTCAGTGGGCGCGGACGGCGTCGGCCGGCGCGGTGCGCAGTGCCTGGCGGGTGGGGAGTTCGATGGTGAGGAAGGCCGTGACGGTGACCATGAGCGCGAGGCCGGGCAGCAGCCAGGCGGGGCCCGCCGGCCAGGGGCGGCCGAGGAAGCCCTGGCCCAGCAGGGCGAGGGGGAGCGCGGAGAGCAGCAGTGCGGTGACGAGTGCGGTGGCGGCGGTCACCGCGGCCTCACGGCGCATCATCGACCGGATCTGCCGGGGCGTGGTGCCGTTCAGCCGGAGGGCGCCCAGCTCGACCCGGCGCTGGGCGGTGGCCGCGACGAGCTTGTTGGCGATGCTGAGCAGCAGGTAGACGAGCAGGACCACGATGGTGGCCAGGTTGATCCACACCTCGGGCGGGGCGTCCTCCAGGCCGTCGGCGGACGGCAGGTTCGCGGGCTGGAGCGCCAGGCCGGGGCGGGACGCCGCGAGCGCCGTGAGGTTCCGCCGGGCCGCCGCCGTGTCGTCCGTACGGATCAGGAGGGACTGGTCCAGCGTCGTCGTGGTGTGTCCGGCGGCCAGGTCGTGGGAGAGCACCACCGAGCCGAAGCCGAGGCCACGGCCGTACACGGCGACCACCTCGGCTTCGACCCGCGCGCCGTCGCCCAGCACCAGGCTCACCCGGCGGCCCACCGTCGCGGAGCGGGTGCGGGCGGCGTCGCCGCTGACCGCGACGGTGGCCCCGCGCAGGCGGCCCAGGCTGCCGTCGGTCACGTCCAGATCGAGGACGTCGGAGGCGTCCGGGGTGAGGATCGTCGCGGGAGCCGACTCGCTCACCGGGTCGCCGAACTGCCGGTACTGCCACACCACGGTGGTCGTGCCGACCGGGGCCGCGGCCCGTACGCCGGCCGTGTTCCGTACGGCGGCGAGCGTGCCGGCGGGCAGTCCGCCCAGGCCGGGAGCGGTCAGGCGCTGCTGGGCGAGGGTGGCGGTGCGGGTGTCGTCGGCGGTGGCGGCCAGCACGGTGGTCTGGGTGAGGGTGTACGTCAGCACGAACACGACCGCCATGGCCAGGGTGCTGACGATCCCCGCGTTGCGCAGGGCGTAGGCGCGCAGGTTGGCCATCGCCAGCCAGGTGGGTGCGGAGGCGCCCGCCCCCGTCGCACGGGCCGCGGCGCCGCCGACGCCCCGGACCAGCGCCGGGCCGGCCAGCGCCAGGCCGATCGCCCCGAGGATGCCCGCGATGGACGTCGCCGTCGCGCCGATGACCGTGCGGGAGAAGAGCGGCAGCGCCGACATCGCGGTCGCGGCGACGATGACGAGCACGCCGACGCGCGTCCGGGTCCGCGACGGCTCGCGCGGCTCGCTGCGCGATTGCGCGTTCGCTTCGGTGGCCGGCATCCGCGAGGTGCGCCAGGCCGAGCAGCGGGCCGACACCTGGACGGCCAGGACCAGCAGGAGGATCGCCACGAGGGCGGGCAACGGGCTGTAGGTCAGCGGGAGTTCGGACGGTACGACCGCCCGGTCCGCGAGCAGTCGCCGGAACTGCCCGGCCAGCACATAGCCGAGTGCCACGCCGGGCACCAGGGCCACGCCCGCGACGACGGTGGACTGGGCGGCGGCCAGGCGGCGGATCTGCCTCGGGGTCGCGCCGACGGCCCGCATCAGCGCCAGGTCGCGGCGCTGTCCGGCGATCGACACGGCCAGCGCGCTCGCCATCACGAAGCCGGTGATCAGCAGGACGATCCCGGAGAGCGAACCGGCGAGGAGGACCAGCAGCGAGCGGGACGCGCCGGCGCCGGGTGCGGCCGTGTCGCCCCGGTCGGCTCCGGTGACGGTCAGCAGGCCGGTTCCCTTCAGCCTCGTCCGGACCTCGGCGGCGACGCGCTGTCCGGCGCCGGGCTCGGTGCGCAGGCCCACCAGGTCGACGCGGTCCGGGTGACCGGCCAGGCGGGCGGCCGTCGGGTCGGCGAAGAAGAGGCCCGCATCCGGCGCGTCGACGACCGCCGAGACGCGGTAGCCGGCGGCGGGCCGGCCGTCGACGACGACCCGCACGCTGTCGCCCGCCCCGATCCCCGCCGCGGCGGCGGTGGCGCTGTCGACGGCGACCTCGCCGGAACCGGTCGGCGGACGGCCGTCGAGGTGCGCGCCGGCCGTCGGCTGCGCCAGCTTGGTCGAGGACCATCCGTGCCCCGCCACCTGGGGGTCCCGGGCCGGTACGACCTGTCCGCTGGCGTCGAGGAGGGCCGCGGGGAAGCCGAGGTCGCCGACCGCCGCGGTGACACCGGGCAGCCCGGCCAGCTCGCCGACCAGGCGGGACGGGACCCTGCGCCGCTCCGGGAGCGCGAGCGGCAGCTCACCGGGCGGACGCAACTCCTGGTCGGCCGCGACCACGACGTCGGCGCCGGCGAGCCGGCCGGCGGGCAGATGGGAGCGGAGGCCGGACTCGGCCAGCACACCGGTGGCGGTGATCAGTGCCGCACCGCCGAGCACCGCGCAGGCCACGGCGATCAGCGCGGTGATCCGGTGTCCGACCATCCGTATCGCGAGACGGAACATGACTCAGACCTCTCCCAACGCGACGAGCCGGCTTGCCAGTTCGGGTGCGGTCGGCGCATCGAGGGCGTCGACCACCCGGCCGTCGGCCATCACCAGGACGTGGTGCGCGCGGGCCGCGGCGGCGGGATCGTGGGTGACCATCACCACCGTCTGGCCAAGGTCGGCGACCAGGTCGCGCAGCAGGTCGAGGACCTCGTGAGCGCTGCGCAGATCGAGCGCGCCGGTCGGCTCGTCGGCGAACACGACCGCCGGTCTGGCCACCAACGCCCGTACCACGGCCGCGCGTTGCTGCTGGCCGCCGGAGAGTTCGGCGGGGCGGTGGGTCAGCCGGTCGGCCAGTCCGACCCGTTCCACCAGCGTCCGCAGCCAGTCGTGGTCCGGACTGCGTCCGGCCAGCCGCAGCGGCAGCGTGATGTTGTCCTCGATGCTGAGCGAGGGGATCAGGTTGTACGCCTGGAACACGAAGCCGACGTGTTCCCGGCGCAGTTCGGTGCGCCGGGTCTCGTTCAGCCCGGCGATCTCGTGGCCGTCGATGCGGACGCTGCCCGAGGTCGGGGAGTCCAGCCCGGCGGCGCAGTGCATCAGCGTGCTCTTGCCGGAACCCGACGGCCCCATCACGGCGAGGAAGGTGCCGCGTTCCACGGTCAACGACACGTCGTCGAGGGCCCGTACGCCGCCCGGGTAGGCCTTGCTGACGCCGGTCAGGGCGATGGCGGGGGCGCCGACGGCGGTGCGGGTGGCGCTCATCGCCGGCCCCGCAGGTTCCGTACGACGAGGGTGCCCGCGCACAGCACGGTGACCGCGCCGCACGCCAGGTGCACCCAGGTGCCGGCACCGCCGAAGGAGGCCGCCATGTTGGTGACCGCGCTGATCACCACCACGGCCCAGAGCAGCGTGCGGGCGATGTCCCCGGAGCTGAGCCGGTCGGCGGGATCGGGGGTCGTCGTGTTCGGCACGGGGGCTGCTCCCTGGTCTCGTGGGGTGGTCCAGCGGTGGCCGTGTGCCGTTCCCGCTGTCGTCACCGACGCTATGGACCGGCACCGCTCGGGCCGATCCCGCAGTCCGCCCGGTTCGGGGTACAGCAGGCTGTACCCCCGCGTCCCGCGGCCACGGAGAACTGGCCTACGGCATAGAGTCGTTCGCATGACGGGAAGCACGAGCGAGACGGCGGCGCCAGGTGCGGTGGCGGTCCGACGCGAAGGCCTCGAGGACATCGCCCTGCGGACCCTGAGCGCCGCCGGTCGGGCGATCGCCCAGCTCGCCTCCGGTCTCGGCACGGCCCTGCTCGCCCTGGTCGTCCTGCTGTGGCTGGCCGTCACCGCCGTGACGAGCGTCGTGGGAGTCGGGCTGCTCATGGCGCCCGTGCTCCTGCGCGCCCTGCACGCCCTGGCCGGCCGGGAACGCGGCCGACTGGCCCGCCGGGGTCCCGAGGTCGCCGCCCCAAAGCCCCCGCCCACACGGCTGCGGGCCGCCCTCGTCGACCCCACGACCCGGCGCGAACTGGGCTGGCTGGTCCGGCATTCCACCGTGGGGGCGTTGCTCGGGCTGCTCGGTGTCCTGCTGCCTGTCCTCGCCGTGCGGGACACCGCTTTCCCGCTGTACTGGACGTTCATGCCCGAGGGCGCGACCGCCACCTCCGTGGGCATGGGCCACGCGCGGACCTGGCCGGACGCCCTCGCCGTGACGCTGCTGGGCGTGGGCTGGATCGCCATCGTCCTGGGACTGGGTCCCGGCATGGCCCGGCTCCAGTCGGGTCCCGGGCGACGGCTCCTGTCGGCCGGTCCCGATGCCGATCTCTCCCTGCGCGTCGCGGAGTTGACCGCCACCCGCGCCGCCGCCCTCGACGCCCACGCCACCGAACTGCGCCGCATCGAGCGCTCCCTGCACGACGGCGCCCAGAACCGGCTGGTCTCCGTCACCGTGCTGGTCGGGGCGGCGCGGCGCATGGTGTCCCGTGACCCGGCCGGCGCCGACGAGCTCCTGGAGCGCGCCCAGTCCGCGGCCGAGCAGGCGCTGGCCGAACTGCGTACCGTCGCGCGCGGCATCCTGCCGCCGGTGCTGGCCGACCGGGGGCTCGCGGGCGCCCTCTCCGGTCTCGCCGCGGACTGCGCGGTGCCCTGCCGGATCGACGTGGACGTGCCCGAACGCTGTGCCGCCTCCGTCGAGGCGAGCGCCTACTTCGTCGTCGCCGAGGCCCTGACCAACATCGCCAAGCACAGCGGCGCAGGACACGCCGTCGTCACGGCCCGCGGCCGGGGCGGCCGCCTCCTGCTCCGCGTCGAGGACGACGGCCGGGGCGGCGCCGAAGCGGACGGCGGGACCGGACTCACCGGCATCCGCCGCCGGGTCGCGGCGCACGACGGCAGCCTCTCGCTGGCCAGCCCGCCCGGCGGGCCGACCGTCCTGGAAGTGGACCTGCCCTGTGGATCGTGAGTTGTGGATCGTGAGCTGTGGAGCGTGAGATGCGGAGCGTCGAGTTGTGGAGCGTCGAGTTGTGGAGCGTGAGATGCGGATCGTGATCGCCGAGGACGACCCGTTGCTGCGCGAGGGGCTCGCCCTGCTGCTGCGCGCCGAGTCCCTCGACGTGGTGGCCACCGCCGGCACAGCCGACGAGGCGCTGGACGCCATCGACGTGCACGAGCCGGACGTCGCCATCCTCGACGTCCGGATGCCGCCGACCCACACCGACGAGGGGATCGTCGCGGCGGTCGAGGCCCGGCGCCGGCGGCCCGGCCTGGCCGTGCTCGTGCTGTCCGCGTACGTCGAGCAGAGCTTCGCCACCGAACTGCTCGGCGGCGGTGTGCAGGGGCTCGGCTATCTGCTCAAGGAGCGGGTCGGCCGGGTGGAGGAGTTCCTGGACGCGCTGCGGCGGGTCGCGGCGGGCGGCACCGCCATCGACCCCGAGGTCGTCGCCCAGCTGTTCACCCGCTCGCGCCAGGACACCCGGCTGGAGCGGCTCAGCCCCCGTGAGCGGGACGTGCTCGCCCTGATGGCCGAGGGGCTGGGCAACTCGGCCGTCGCCGAACGGCTCGTGGTCACGGACGGCGCCGTCCACAAGCACATCCGCAGCATCTTCGCCAAGCTCGACCTGGCCCCGACGGACCAGGTGGACCGGCGGGTCGCGGCCGTCCTGCGGTATCTGGAGGCGGTCGGCGCGAGAGGTCAGTCGGCCGGTGCGCCACGGGGACGGATCAACCCGCTCTCGTAGGCCAGGATGGTCGCCTGCACCCGGTCCCGTAGCCCCAGCTTGGTGAGCAGGGCGTTGACGTGGGTCTTGACCGTTCCGGTGGTGACGCCCAGGACGGCCGCGATCTCCGCGTTGGCCAGGCCCGAGGCGATGTGCAGCAGCACTTCCCGTTCGCGTGGGGTGAGCCCGCCGAGGGCGCCGGTGACGACGGGCGGCGGGGGCGCGCCCTGGGCGAAGGTGTCGATCAGGCGGCGGGTGACGGCCGGGGCGAGGATCCCGTCGCCGGACGCGACGACCCGCAGCGCGGTCAGGAGTTCCTCGGGCTGGGCGTCCTTGAGCAGGAAGCCCGAGGCGCCGGCGCGCAGCGCCTCGTACACGTAGGCGTCGAGGTCGAAGGTGGTGAGCACCAGGACGCGGGGGGCCGACTCCTGCGCGGTGATGAGACGGGTGGCGGTCAGGCCGTCCATGCCGGGCATCCGGATGTCCATCAGGACCACGTCGGGTGCCTCGCGGCCGGCGAGTTCCACGGCGCTCGCGCCGTCCCCGGCCTCGCCGACCACGGTCAGGTCGGGCTCGGCGTCGACGATGGCGGCGAAGCCGGCGCGGACCACTGCCTGGTCGTCGACGACCATCACGCGTGTGGCGACGGGGACACCTCCTGGACCGGGGCCGGACCGGGTCCGGCCGGCAGCGGCAGCAACGCCCTCACCGTACCGGCCTGTTCGAACGTGGCAGAACCTTCCCCGGCCGGGGCGCCGGGCCGGTCTCCACCCTGCGGTAGAGGCTCCGTTCCTCCGTTGCGCCGACGATCCGCCGGCCGGCCGGCGGAATGCTGAAGGCCATGGACATCACCTCGCTCACCGTCGTGCTCAGCGTGGTCGTGATCGTCGCGGCCTCGGTCCTCACCGCCTCCAACGAACCCCCGCTGTGGGTCTACCTGCTCACCGGCGCGGGCTCCCTGCCCCTGAGCCACGCCCTGCTCGGCACGCAGTACCTCAGCTCCACCGTCGGGGACGGCGGCGTCGCCCCGTGGGTCGTGCGGCTCGCCGTCGTCGCCACCCTCACGGCCGCGTTGAGCTTCCTCGTCGGCGGGGACGGCCGCGGGCGCGCCCAGGACGACGACCGCACCACCGGCGGCCACCCGTCCTCCCGCGCGGCGGCCTGAGCGGGATCGCGGGCCCGCGGAGGACCGGACCGGCGCGAGGGTCCTTGAGGTAGTCCTACAGGTAGTCCTCGAGGCGGGCGACCGTGAAGCCCTGTTCCTGGATGTGCCGCAGCAGGTTGGCGGTCATCTCGGTCATGGTCGTGCCCTTGAGCTCGGAGGGTCCGCGGAAGTGGGCCAGCACTATGTCGCCCGGGTGGAGCTTCTTGTCGCCGCGCTGGTACTGCATGTTCTTGATCTGCATGGACTCGCGCCACAGGACGATCGCCTCGACACCGCAGGACGCGGCGGCGGCCCGGGTGTCCTCGTTCCAGTTGCCGTAGGGCGGCCGGAACAGCCGCGGCAGGGTGCCGTATCGATCCTTCAGCTTGGTCTGCTGGCCGCAGATCTCCTGCTTCTGGGCGGCCGCGCCCAGGGTGCGGAGGTTCGGGTGGTTCAGCGTGTGGTTCTGGACGCCGTCGCCGAGGGCCTGGAGCTTGCCGAAATAGCCGTAGTCGGCGCGGATGGCGGAGTCCGTCAGGAACATCGTGAAGGGGATCTTCAGCTCCCGCATCATCGTCACGAACTCCGGGTCCTTCTCCGCCCCGTCGTCGAAGGTGAGGAAGACGATCTTCTCCTGGGTGGGTATCTCACTGATCACCGGCACCCGGCCGCCGTCGGCCGACAGCCCGACCGGCTTGGCGTCGGGCGGGGCGGGCGGTGCGGCCAGCGGCTCGATGCCCCACTTGGCGTACGCGGCCCCGACGCCGGCCCGCGCGCCCGCCTCGCCGCCGGGCGCCCGCGCGGGCGGTGCGGAGCGGGACGGCTCGGCGGAACGGCGGGACTCCGCCGGGGTCTCGGCCGCGCAGCCCGTCGCGACGCTCGTCGCGAGAAGGACGCAGGCCAGCGCCGCCCCTCTGATCCGCCTGTCCATCGTGTGCACCCCATGTCGTCCGTACGCCTCGCCCCGTCCACTGCTTGATGTCGAACGGACGTCCGAGGTTCCGCCCCCGAGCGGACCGGGTGCCGCGTCTCCCCGGCGCGGACGGGCACGGACGGGCGCGGGATGATGGCCGGCATGCGCATCCGCATCGACGCCGTCGACCTGCCCGGCCTCACCCGACCGGCCTCCGCCGACGGCAGGGTCCCCGCGTACGGAAACCTGCACGTCGCCGTGCAGCGTCGCGACCGTCCGGCCGAACTGTTCGAGCCGCAGCGCGGCGACGCGCCGTCCGCGACCTGGACCCTGGAGTGCACCACCAGCGCCTCGCCGACCGGCACCGAGGTCGCAGGGCCCTATGTCCAGGACCGGCTGGGCCGGCGGTTCGTCTACCTGTCGTGGGGCACGGTCGACGAGGCGGGCGTCTTCACGATGTTCCGCCGCGCCAAGCTCATGCTCGACGCCGTCCCCGCCGACGTGCTCGCCGCCGCCGCACAGGACGGACTGCTGGTCGGACGCCTCGGACTGACCGACGCGCAGGGCGGACCCCTCTGCGCGCGCGTCGAGCCCCCGCGCATCACCTGGACCGCCGAACGCGCCGAGTAGAGCGGCATCGCTACGCTTGGCGTTAAGCGCCTATTGCGGGGCAATGGCGGACAAATGTCCTAAGGAACCGAAGATGGGTCTCGGTGCCGGCCTCCGGGCCGTGAAGCGCAGGTCCCTCACCCGCGCGTCCGTGGCGGTCGCGGTCGCCGCCGGTCTGGCCCTGGTCGGGGCCTGCGGCGGAAGCGACGGAGACGGCGACGGCGGTCTCACCGTCGGGGTGCTGCTCCCAGGAGGGGGCGCCTCGCGCTTCGGACAGTTCGACAAGCCCCTGCTCGTGCAGCAGCTGAAGCGGCTCTGCCCGGACTGCCCGGCGCCGACCGTCGCCGCCACGTCCGACCCGGCCGTCCAGCGGCAGCAGATCGAGTCCATGATCACCCGCCAGGTCGACGTCCTGATCCTCGCCGCGGTCGACCCCGAGCTGCTGCGCCCCTCGGTCGAGGCCGCGCACCGGGCCGACATTCCGGTCGTCGCCTACGACCGGCTCGCCCAGGGCCCGATCTCCGGTTACGTCACCTTCGACGGCGCGACGGTCGGCAGGCTCCAGGGCGAGGCACTCCTGAAGGCCATGGACGCCCAAGCCCGCGGCGAACAGATCGTCATGATGAACGGCGCCACGACCGACCCCAACGCCGGCTGGTTCAAGCGGGGCGCGCTCTCCGTCCTCGAGGGCAAGGTCGAGATCGGCAAGTCGTACGACACCGTCGGCTGGCGCCCGGAGAACGCCTTCGTGAACATGACCAACGCCATCGCCGCCCTCGGCGCGGGCGAGATCGACGGCGTCCTGGCCGCCAACGACAGCCTCGCCGGCGCCGCGGTCGCCGCTCTCAACGCCGCCGAGGTCAGACCACTGCCCCCGATCACCGGCCAGGACGCCGACCTCGCGGGCGTGCGGCGGATCGTCCGGGGCGACCAGTACATGACGGTCTACAAACCGTTCCAGCCCGCGGCCGACGCCGCCGCGAGGATGGCCGTCGCCCTGGGGCGCGGCGAGCCGGTGGACGCCCTCGCCCCGGGCACCGTCGACAACGCCACCACCGAGGACATCCCGGCGGTCCTGCTTCCCTCGGTCCCGGTGACCGTCGGCAACATCAAGGACACTGTGGTCAAGGACGGTATGTACACCATCGACCAGATATGCACCCCGGAGCTCAGGTCCGCCTGCGACAAGGCCGGACTCACTTGACGCGTCGTCCCCGAAGCGGAAGGAGGTGACCCCGTGGCGGCTCAGCCCCTGCTGGCGTTGCGCGGTGTCTCCAAGCGGTTCGCCGCCGTCCAGGCGCTGGAGGACGTCGAGCTGGAGATCAGGGCCGGGGAGGTGGTCGCCCTGATGGGCGACAACGCCGCCGGCAAGTCCACCCTGGTCAAGGTGATCTCGGGAGTCGGCCCCGCGGACCGGGGCGTCATCGAGTGGCAGGGCAGTGCCGTCCAGATCAGGCGTCCCCAGGACGCCCAGGGGCTGGGGATCGCGACCGTCTACCAGGACCTCGCGATGTGCGGCAACCTCGATGTCGTCGCCAACCTCTTCCTCGGCCGGGAGATCCACCGGTTCGGCATCCTCGACGAGGTGGAGATGGAGCGCCGCACCCGTGAGCTGCTCAAGACCCTGTCCATCCGCATCCCCGACGTGCGCGTGCCGCTCGCCACGCTGTCCGGCGGCCAGCGGCAGGTCGTCGCGATCACCCGCTCGTTCCTCGGCGAGCCCCGGCTCGTCCTGCTCGACGAGCCCACCGCCTCTTTGGGCATCGAGCAGACCAGCCAGCTCCTCGACCTCATCGAGGAGCTGCGCGACCAGGGCCTCGGGGTGCTCCTCATCAGCCACAACATGGGGGACATCAAGGCCGTCGCCGACCGGGTCGCCGTCCTGCGCCTCGGCCGCAACAACGGCTTCTTCGACGTGACCACCACGTCCCAGGAACAGATCATCTCCTCCATCACCGGCGCGTCGGACAACGCCGTGGCGCACCGCACGACCCGCCCGGAGGAAGCATGGCCCTGAGGGGGAGGAGGAACCGGACCCGCACCACCGATGCCCCGCCCGCCGCCGATGCCACGCCCACCACCGACCGGGAGGACGACGGCCACCGGGAGGACGACAGCCACCGGGGGGACGACGGCCACCGGGGCCACGCCGGACGTCTCGGGGCGTACGCCGGACGTCTCGGAGCGTCTGCCGGACGTCTCGGTACCCCCACCGAAGCGGTGCGCCGCAGGCTGCGGGAAGGCGGGCCCGGGCCCGGCCCGGTCCTGCTCGCTCTCGCCGTGACCTGGATCGTCTTCCAGGCCCTCGACGAAAACTTCCTGTCGCCGCGCAACCTCTCCGTGCTCAGCGTGGACATCGTCGGGACCGGCATGATCGCCGTCGGCATCGTCTTCGTCCTGCTGATCGGCGAGATCGACCTGGCGGTGGGCTCGCTCGCCGGCCTGGCAGGCGCCGTGTTCGCGTCACTGAACGTGCACCTGGGGATGCCGGAGTGGCTCGCCGTGCTCGTCGCGGTGCTGTGCGGCACGGCCGCCGGGGCCGTCCACGGGTTCTCCTTCGCCAGGATCGGCGTACCCGCGTTCGTCGTGACCCTCGCCGGTCTGCTGGTCTGGAACGGCGTGATGCTCTACCTGCTGGGTCCCGACAGCTCCGTCAACTTCAGCGAGGACGGGCTGGTCGCCACCCTGACCAGCCGCTACTTCGACTCCGCCGTCGCCGGCTACGGTCTGGCGGCGCTCTGCACGGCCGCGTACCTCCTCGTCTCCCTCCACGACCACGGGCGCCGCGCCGCCGCCGGGATGCCGGGCCGGTCAACAGGCGAGATCTGGGCGCGTACGGCCCTGCTCGCGCTGGTCTCGTTCTCCGTCGTCCACGTACTGGGCCGGTTCGAGGGGCTGCCGCTGGCGCTGCTGATCTTCCTGGCGGTCATCGTCGCCTCGGACCTCCTGCTGCGCCGCACGCCCTACGGCCGGCAGGTCCTCGCGCTGGGCGGCGGGGTGGAGCCGGCCCGGCGGTCCGGTGTCGACGTGGCGCGCGTGCGGATCTCGGTGTTCATGGTGTCGGGGACCCTGGCCGCGGTCGGCGGCCTGTTCATCGCGTCGCGGCTCACCTCGGCGAGCCAGATCTCCGGCTCGGGCGTGCTGCTGATCAACGCCATCGCCGCGGCCGTCATCGGCGGCACCAGCCTGTTCGGCGGACGCGGCTCGACCTGGTCGGCGCTGCTGGGGGTGCTCATCATCCAGTCGATCGGCTCGGGCATGGCGCTGCTGGGGGTCCAGCCCCCGGTGCAGTTCATGATCACGGGTGGGGTGCTGTTCACCGCAGTGGTCCTCGACTCGCTGACACGGCGCTCCGCGGAGTCGCGCGGACGGGTCTGAGAGCCGTCCCGGGCGGTCCCGGTGAGCGCCACGCACCGGCGGTCAGGGGACCGTGGGCGACCGGCGGTCAGGGGGCCGTGGGCGACCGGCGGTCAGGGGGCCGTGGGGGACGTGGGCGTCGCGGTGGAGCGACGGCGGGGCCGGAGGTGTCCCCGTCGGCCTGCCGCGCGCAGGAACACCACCGTGGGGACGGCGCAGACGAGGATGGCGGCGATGCCGGCCTCCGGACCGAAGCTGCCCCCGGTGAGCGCGTCGGGGCCCGACAGCACGCCGTGGAGCAGGCCCGCCGGGCCGTCCTCGTTGCCGGAGACCGTGGTGCCGTAGATCCCGCTCTCGGCGAAGTTCCAGCCGAGGTGCAGACCGATCGGGAGCCAGAGGGAACGGGTGGCGGCGTAGGCCGCGCCGAGCATCAGGCCGCCCTCGACGGCGATGGCCAGCGCGCCCCACACGGTGGCGTCGGGGTTGACGAGGTGCAGGGCGCCGAACAGCACGGCCGAGATCGTCAACGCGCCCCGGGTGCCGGTGAGTTCCTCGAGCAGCCGGAAGACGACACCGCGGAAGAGGAGTTCCTCCGTGACGGCGACGCCCGCCATCGCCCCGAGGACGGTCACCGCCCCGCCGACGGACACCCCGCCCTCGGTGCCGTATCCGCCGAACAGGGCGACGATCGCGAGCGTCGCGGTGAAGAGGCCGAGGCCGACGAGGGTGCCGGTGCGCAGCCCGGAGGCAGCCTTCGTCGGGTCCAGTTCGGACACGGGACGCTGTTCCAGGGCCCGTACGGCCGCCGCGTAGCCCGCCAGCGCCAGCGCCACGACGGCCGCGCCGAACAGCAGGGACAGAAGCGGGTTGTCCCCCGCCGCGGACCTGGTCCCCGCCGCGAGCGCCGTCACCGCCACGAACAGCACGGCCATCGCCACCAGCCGCACCCCCGCCGGACGCACCCGGCGCGCGACGGCGAACGGCTCCTGTGCGAACAGCTCCCTGAGCGTGCTCTTCAGCGGGCGCGCGCTTATGAGCGGCATGACGTTCCTCCCCTGCCGGGCGGCGGTCCGGTCGCCGCCGCGTCGCCGGGAACGCTATGAGCGCGGGGCCCCCTTGATCGTCGCCCTGTGGTGGACAGTCGCTTGTAGCTCTCCCGGGGGACAACGGCCCGTTCATTCGTGGACGGTGACCAGTCCGACCCGGTGGGCGAGCACCACCGCCTGCACGCGGTCGCGCAGGTCGAGCTTGGTGAGGATGCGGGACACGTACGTCTTGACCGTCTCGCGGCTGAGGACCAGCCGGTCGGCGATCTCCGCGTTCGACAACCCCTCCGCGATGAGTTTCAGCACCTCGGTCTCGCGGGGTGCCAGCACCGACAGCGCCTGCGGGACACCGGCCCCGCGGGCGTGCGGACGGATCCGGTCGGCGAACCTGCCGACGAGCTGCCGGGTGACGGCCGGCGCCAGCAGGGACTCGCCCGCGGCGATCGTCCGGATCCCCTGCACGAGGTCGCGGGGCGGCGAGTCCTTGAGCAGGAATCCGCTCGCGCCGGCCCGCAGCGCCTCGTACACGTACTCGTCGAGGTTGAAGGTGGTGACCACCAGGATCCTGACCGGGTCGGCGACGCCGGGTCCGGCCAGCAGCCTGGTCGCCTCGATCCCGTCCAGAAGGGGCATCCGGATGTCCATCACCACCACGTCCGGGCGCAGCCGTCGCGCGGCCTCCACCGCCGCGCGGCCGTCGGCGGCCTCTCCCACGACCTCGAGGTCGGGCTGCGCGGCGAAGATGGTGACGTAGCCGGTGCGCACGAGTTCCTGGTCCTCGCAGACCAGGACGCGGATCGGCGTTCCGGCCCCGGCGCCGGTACGGCCGCCGGTCATCCGTGCCTCCCGGTGGGCGCGGGGGCGGGCGTGGGAGCGGCGACGGGGATGCGGGCGCGGACGCCGAAACCGCCGTCCGGCAGGGCGCCCGCGTGCAGTTCGCCGCCGAAGACGCTCACTCGCTCGCGCAGCCCGGCCAGTCCGTGACCGCCTCCGCCGCCGAGCGGCCGGGGCGCGGGAACGGCCGGCCCCGCGGACCCCGCGGGCGCTCCTTCGGTCGTCACGTCGACTTCGATCACGTCAAGACCGTGGTGGACCCGGACGGACGTCCCGTGGCCCGGGGCGTGCCCGAGCGCGTTGGTGAGCGCCTCCTGCACCACGCGGTACACGGCCAGTTCGAGGGCCGAGGGCAGCGGCCGTCGCTCTCCCCGCTCCGTCAGCTCGACCGGCTGGCCCGCCGCCCGGACCTGCTCCACCAGGTCGGTCAGGCCGCCCGGCCCCGGCCCCCGGTCCGCCTCGTACGACGCCTCGCCGGGCGCGGGGCCGCCTGATGCTGGGCCGTCGGATGCGGGGCCGCCGGGCCTGTCGCCGGAGGCCTTCAGCAGGCCCAGCAGGTGCTGGAGGTCGGTCAGGGCGTGCCGGCCGGAGTCGCTGATCGCACCGAGTCCGACGGCCACCCGGTCCGGCGCGTCGGCGAGCAGGAACCGCGCCGCGTCCGCCTGCACCACCATCGCGGTGACGTGGTGGGTCACCACGTCGTGCAGCTCGCGTGCGATACGGGCCCGTTCCCGCGCCGTCGCCATCTCCGCACCGATGCGCCGGCGTTCCTCCTCCCCGGCCCGCCGGGACCGCACCGATCTGCCCACGGCCCAGCACGCCACGAGCACGAGATGGATGAGGACGAAGTCGGACACCCGCTGCGGTGAGCCCCTGCCGTGCAGTCCGATCGCGAACAGCGCGAAAAGCCCGGTGGCGACGGCCGCCGGCACGGCGAGGCGCATGCCTCCCGCGCGGTCCGCGTGCGCGCCCGCGCTGTACAGGGCGACATACAGGCCCACGCTCGCGAACGTCTGCGGATAGCCAGCCAGTTCATGGACCGCGGACGCTCCCGCCACCAGCGCGAGGCACACCCCGGGCCACCGTCGTCGCAGCACCAGCGGCAGCCACAGGGCCGCCGTCACCAGCACACCCGGGACGTCGTACGGACGCTGTGTCAGATCGCCGAACTCCGCGCCGACGGGGGCGGTCACCGGCGCGAACACCACCGGCGCGAGGGCGACGGTGAGAACCCCGTCCCGCAGCACGACGCCCCGCGCGCTCCACCGCGTCACGACGGCCCGCGCACCGTCCACCAGTGATGACAGTGATGCCGTCGTCGCCTCGAACACAGGGGCGAGCCTAGCCTCCACCCGGCCTCCGACCGCTCCTCTTCCGGACATCGAGAGGGCCCGGAAAGATCGGCGCGACTTCGAAACATTCGGAGAATTCACCCGACGTCTCTTGATCTTGACTTTACCGATCTTGCCCCGGTGAATTGATGAATTCGAGCCAATACAGCGACTGAGCAGCGAATACGTCCCCCCGTCCACCGCTCCCCCGTTTCGAATGTTTCGAAGTGAAAACCGAAAGTATTGACAGTTGTCGTGCCCCGGCCAACACTGGCGCCGTCATCGGCCGCATGAGGACGAGGAGGAAGCACGCACATGAATACCGCACCCGCACAGCGACTCAGGCTGCTCATCAGCGGTGTCTGCACCATGCTGCTGGTCGCCGTGGCCGCGCTCACCCTGCCCGGCACCGCGCACGCCGACACGGTCGTCACCACGAACCAGACCGGCACCAACAACGGCTACTACTACTCGTTCTGGACCGACTCGCAGGGCACGGTCTCCATGAACCTGGGATCCGGCGGCAACTACAGCACGTCCTGGAGCAACACCGGCAACTTCGTCGCCGGCAAGGGCTGGAGCAACGGCGGACGCCGGAGCGTCACCTACTCGGGCACCTTCAACCCGTCCGGCAACGCCTACCTGGCCCTCTACGGATGGACGTCCAACCCGCTCGTGGAGTACTACATCGTCGACAACTGGGGCACCTTCCGGCCCACGGGCACGCACATGGGCACCGTGACCAGTGACGGCGGCACCTACGACATCTACAAGACGACGCGGTACAACGCCCCGTCCGTCGAGGGCACCAAGACCTTCGACCAGTACTGGAGCGTCCGGCAGTCGAAGCGGACGGGCGGCACCATCACCACCGGCAACCACTTCGACGCCTGGGCCCGCGCCGGAATGACCCTGGGCAGCTTCAACTACTACATGATCCTCGCCACCGAGGGATACCAGAGCAGCGGCAACTCCAACATCACGGTGGACGGCACCGGTTCGGGCGGCGGCACCGGCGGCGGCGGGAGCGGCGGCTGCAGCGCGACCCTGTCCGCGGGCCAGCAGTGGAGCGACCGGTACAACCTCAACGTCGCGGTCACCGGCTCCAGCAACTGGACCGTCACGATGAACGTGCCCTCCCCGGCGAAGGTCCTCTCCACCTGGAACACCAGCGCCAGTTACCCCAGCGCCCAGGTGCTGACCGCCAAACCCAACGGCAGCGGCAACAACTTCGGCGTCACCATCCAGCCCAACGGCAACTGGAACTGGCCGACGGTCTCCTGCACCGCGAGCTGACCCCCACACCCCGCACCCGCTGGAGGACCACTCCGTATGAGCACCCGACCACATCTCTCCTTACGCGCCCTGGTCACGAGGCTGGTCGTCGTCGCGACGGCCGCCGCGTGCACCCTCACCGTCCAGGCCGCCGCGGCCCCGGCGCAGGCCGCCACCTGCAACGGGTACGTCGGGCTCACCTTCGACGACGGCCCGGGCGGCACCACGACGGCCCTGCTCAACGCCCTCACCCAGAACGGGCTGCGGGCCACGATGTTCAACCAGGGCCAGTACGCCGCCGCCAACCCGTCCCTGGTCCGGGCCCAGGTGAACGCCGGCATGTGGGTCGGCAACCACAGCTACACCCACCCGCATCTGACCCAGCTCGGCCAGTCGCAGATCGACTCGGAGATCTCCCGGACCCAAGCGGCCGTATCCGCAGCGGGCGGCGGCACCCCGGTCCTGTTCCGCCCGCCCTACGGCGAGACCAACGCGACCGTGAAAGCGGTCGAGGCCAAGTACGGGCTGACCGAGATCATCTGGGACGTCGACTCGCAGGACTGGAACAACGCGAGCACCGACGCGATCGTGCAGGCCGCCGGCCGGCTCACCAACGGCCAGGTCATCCTCATGCACGACTGGCCCGCCAACACCCTCGCGGCGATCCCGCGCATCGCGCAGGGTCTGGCCGCGCGCGGCCTGTGCGCCGGCAGGATCTCCGCGCAGACCGGGCGGGCCGTGGCCCCCGACGACAGCGGCGGCGGTGGCGGTGGCGGCACCGGCGGCTGCACCGCGACCCTGTCCGCCGGACAGCAATGGAGCGACCGGTACAACCTCGACGTCGCGGTCACCGGCTCCGCCAACTGGACCGTCACGATGAACGTCCCCTCCCCCGAGAAGATCATCGCCACCTGGAACGTCAGCGCCACCTACCCCAGCACCCAGGTGCTCACCGCCAAGCCCAACGGCAGTGGCAACAACTGGGGCGTCACCATCCAGACCAACGGCTCCTGGACCTGGCCGACGGTCACCTGCACCGCGACCTGACCCCGACCGTCCCGTAACACCGCACCCGTGGCGCGGCGACCCCCGGCCGCCGCGCCACACAACGGCCCGGCGATGCCGGTGAGGCATTATCTGTCGTCGCAAAGTGAGAAATGGCCGGGACGCGCGATGAGTATTTCTCGGCCGACAGACGGAGCGTAATTATCGGTCACGCAACGTCGATCGCGGCATGCTACTGTCTTTATCAGTTGCAGTTGTGGTCTCCAGAAGGCTTGTTCCGACGGGGTGATCATCACGGCGACCGGGATCCGCACAGGGTGGATTCCGACACCGTTCCCGAAGGAGATTCAAAATGGCTGCTGGCACCGTGAAGTGGTTCAACGCTGAAAAGGGCTTCGGCTTCATCGAGCAGGACGGCGGCGGTCCCGACGTCTTCGCCCACTACTCGAACATCGCCGCCCAGGGCTTCCGCGAGCTCCAGGAGGGCCAGAAGGTGACGTTCGACATCGCCCAGGGCCAGAAAGGCCCGACGGCCGAGAACATCGTCCCCGCCTGACCCAGGCTGACGCGGACACAATAATTTCGCAGCTGGGGCCCGCACCTTGGGGTGCGGGCCCCAGCTCGCTGCTTTCACGCGGATAAATCCCGCGGCGCATTTTTAGCCGTCGACCCGATTCGACGCCATCGCCTTTGGCCCGTTCTCGCGATTCTCAGCGCCGCACCAGTGCCGCGGGAATTCCTTGATACGCGCCGACGCATCAAGGAAGGTCCCATGAACTACGCACGCACGCACACCCGCAGGAACGACCGCTTCTCCGATCACCGCTCCCGGCCCGACCGCTCCGGCGCTCCCCGCCGTGGCAACGACGGCGGACGCCGACGGATCTCGCCCCAGGGCGAGTTCGCGCCGCCGAAGACGATCACTCCGGCGCTGCCCGCCGTCGAGTCGTTCGCCGAGCTGGCCATGCCGGAGACTCTGCTGGCCGCGCTGGGTCACGAGGGCGTGGCCATACCGTTCCCGATCCAGGCCGCGACCCTGCCGAACTCGCTCGCGGGCCGCGACGTACTCGGCCGCGGCCGCACCGGCTCGGGCAAGACCCTCGCCTTCGGTCTCGCGGTGCTCGCCCGCACGGCGGGCCGACGCGCCGAACCGCGACAGCCGCTCGCGCTGGTCCTCGTACCGACCCGCGAACTCGCCCAGCAGGTCACCGACGCGCTCTCGCCGTACGCCCGGTCCGTGGGGCTGCGACTGGCCACCGTGGTCGGCGGGATGTCGATCGGCCGGCAGGCCGGCGCGCTGCGCAACGGCGCGGAGGTCGTCGTGGCCACGCCGGGCCGGCTCAAGGACCTGATCGACCGGGGCGCCTGCCGACTGGACGCCGTCGACATCACGGTCCTCGACGAGGCCGACCAGATGGCCGACATGGGCTTCATGCCCCAGGTCACCGCACTGCTCGACCAGGTGCGGGCCGACGGCCAGCGGATGCTCTTCTCGGCCACCCTGGACCGCAACGTGGACCTGCTGGTCCGCCGCTACCTGGTCGACCCGGTGGTCCACTCCGTCGACCCGGTCGCGGGCGCCGTCACCACGATGGAACACCACGTCCTCCACGTGCACGGCACGGACAAGCAGCAGGCCACCACCGAGATCGCGGCACGGGACGGCCGGGTGATCATGTTCCTGGACACCAAGCACGCGGTCGACCAGCTGACCAAGCACCTGCTGCACAACGGCGTCCGCGCCGCGGCCCTGCACGGCGGCCGGTCCCAGCCGCAGCGCACCCGGACCCTGGCCCAGTTCAAGGACGGCCACGTCACGGTGCTGGTGGCGACCAACGTCGCGGCCCGGGGCATCCACGTCGACAACCTCGACCTGGTCGTCAACGTGGATCCGCCGAGCGACCCCAAGGACTACCTGCACCGCGGCGGCCGTACGGCACGGGCCGGCGAGTCCGGCAGCGTCGTCACCCTGGTCACCCCCGACCAGCGCCGCGGCATGAGCCGGCTGATGGTCTCGGCCGGCATCACCCCGCAGATCACCCAGGTGCGCTCGGGCGAGGCGGAGCTCAACCGCGTCACCGGTGCCCGGACGCCCTCCGGTGTCCCGGTCGTCATCACCGCGCCGGCCGCTGCCACGCCTCGCCGCCGCACGCCGTCGTCCTCGTCGCCCTCGTCCTCGTCCTCGTCCTCCTCGTCCCGGTCCTCCTCGTCCCGGGGCCGCCGCGGGCGGCCGAGCCGGAACCGGCCCGCCGTCAACCCGGCGGCCTGATGCCGGACCCGGTTCACCCGGCCGGAAGGCTCCCCCATCTCCGCAGGAGGCACCAGTGACATCGGTCCAGACGCACCCGGTACGGACACGGCGGCATCACGACGATTCCGGACCGCGGGTCCGTGACGACATGACCGTCGAGGTGGCCCTGTCCGTCATGGCCGGTGCCCAGGTCGATCATCTGATCCTCTGCGACGGCGACGACCAGTGCACGGGCTCGGTCACCCGCGCCCAGCTGGCCGTTCTGCGCGCCGGGGCGACGTACACGGACCGGCTCCGCCTGCGGGACGTGCTCGACCTCGACACTCCGGTCCGGCTCTCCTCGAGGCCCTGCTCCTTCTCTCTGTGAGGCAACATGCGCTGTGTCATCGCCCGGTACCCGTTCGACCTCACCAAGGACGGCGTCATGGACTCGATGAAGGGCATCCCGGCCGAACCCGTCACGGGTGAGTCCGTGACCATCGGCCGCCGCCGCTACCCCGTCAAGCAGGTGGGGGAGATCATCACCCGCCAGGACCGCCGTGACTTCACCAGCGGCGAGGTCGTCCGGGCCATGGTCCGCCTCGGCTTCACCTGCCACGACCACCCCGCCGAACCCGTACAGGTCCTGACGCCGCTCCAGAGCGCCTCGGCCCTGCTCGGCGCGCCCGGGACATGGCAGGACTGACGGTCCGAAAACCCGAAGGCACCACGGAAGCACGCGGAAGCACCCCGGAAGCACAGTGAGGGCCCTGCCGACACACGTCGGCAGGGCCCTCGCGGCGTTGCGGGAGCGCCAGCGGTATCTGCACCCCCGGAGATCTGAAATCTATTCTCGCCAGAGTAGACATTGACATGCCGCTTGGGTAGCGTTTCTTGCGTACGCACGACCAGGAACTGGTCGGTTCAGAGGAAGGACGGAAACGCATACGCCATCAGGATCGCCCGGCCCGAGGAAGCTTCCGGGTCCGGGTACCGCAAGACCATGGATTGGAAGGTGGTCCCCGGTCACGCAGCCGCGATCCACGCGCCCCCGCCCGTACGACGGGCCCGGGTAGCGAAAACAGAAGGTCGGCACAGCAGTACAGCCGGCCGATGGTGTTGAATTTCCCTCGGGGCCCTGGTGCCGTACGGCACCAGGGCCCCTCGACGCGTTGCTCAACGAGGTGAAATGACAGCAGATACCCCGCTCGGTGGTCGTCTGGAAGACGACGACTATCCCGCGTACACGATGGGTCGGGCCGCAGAGATGCTCGGCACCACTCCGGGCTTCCTCCGCGCCATCGGCGAGGCCCGGCTGATCACCCCCCTCCGCTCGGAGGGCGGACACCGCCGCTACTCCCGCTACCAGCTCCGGGTCGCCGCCCGCGCCCGCGAGCTCGTCGACAAGGGCACCCCTATCGAGGCCGCGTGCCGCATCGTCATCCTCGAGGACCAGCTCGAGGAGGCTCAGCGCATCAACGCCGAGTACCGCCGCGCCGCGAACGACACGTCCGGCAGCTCCGGCTCCAGCTGAGCGCAGGGCGTCGGGTCCGGGCGCTCGCCGCGGCGCAGAGCGCGGGCGCGCCAGCCGATGACCGTGGCGTTGACCAGCGCGCCGAACACCACGGCGACGACGGACATCGCGATGCCGTCCGGCAGCACGACGAACACGAAGCAGGCCGGAGCGGTGGCGAGCAGGGGGATGACACCTGCCATGGACTCGCCCGAGCTGTCGACGGCGCTCACCACGATCGCCCACACCAGCAGGCCCGCGCAGAGCGCCAGGTAGACCGGGGCGAAGACGTCGCCGAGGGCCTGGCCCACCCGGTGGAACAGCCGGTGAGGCGGACGTCGCGGGAAGGTTCGGCCGGATCCGGTACCGGTCACGGGATGGACTCCTGGGTTGCGGTGATCGTCGCGGTGGTCGGGGGGGGCGTAGAACGGACGGGACAGCGTTCGGACGAGGGCGTCAAGGCCCGGTGGACTGCCGTCAGAGATGGGTGCCGGACGGGTGCGGCGCAGGGCGAGCGCGGCCGTCACCGGACCTGCCACCAGAGCCGCCACGAGCAGGGCGGACGCGGGCGGCACGGCCCCGCGCACCAGCTCCGCGCCCGGCCGCACGGCGGCCTGGGCGCAGATCAGCAGGACCGGGAGCAGCCGGTCGTCGGTTCGGTCCATGGCCGGTCCAGGCCAGGCCGCGGGCGAGCGGGCCCCCTCCGGCTGAAGGCGGATTTCGTTCTCTTACCCGGGCTGCGGTTCCGCTGCCCGGGTTGCGGTTCCGCTGCCCGCGCTCGGCGCCTGCGACCGCCGAGGACGGGGGCACGGCGTTCTCGTGTCCCGCGCCGCCGTCCTCGATGTCACCGGCTGCTCGCGTGGGCGGCTCAGCCGGCCTGGGACGGCGTCTGCTTGATGCCGTCGACGATGGCCCGGTGCAGGATGGCACTGGTGTAGGTGACCGTGCCGGGCGTGATCAGGGCGTCCGTCCCGCTGAGCCGCTTCACCTGGACGGCGCGCTCACCGAGGAAGACATGGGTCTTCGTGTCGAAGATCCACTCCTCGCGCCGGCCGCTGGTCTCGTCCAGCCGCGCCACCGCCACCCCGTGCCGGCCGACCGCGTCCACCGCGTCGTTCACGACCACGACACCGGGGATCTTCGCGGCGGCCTTGAACAGTGCCGAGTACAGCTCCGCCGGCGGGTAGCTCTGGGTGAGCAGGTCGCCGATGGTGGTGAAGGCCTGCTGGTCCGGGGTGTTCCCCTGGCCCCCGGTCTCCTTGTAGATCTTGGCGAGCAGCTCGTCGGGGTCGGTGGTCAGCTTGGTCAGGTAGTCGTACGACGGGGCGCCCAGGTGCGCCTTCGGGGTGTTGCCCTGCTCGTCGGGGAGGCTCAGGGTCTCGCCCTCGGGGCTGTCGTTGACGGCGGGGTCGATCAGCCAGCCCTTGGTGCCGTCCGGGGATTCCCACAGCTGACGGGTGTGCAGCTGGTGACTGGCCAGGGTGGTCTTGTCGTCGACGGTCTTCAGGAAGGTGTCGGCCGACTTGGACTCGATGTAGATGTACTGACCGGGCTTGACCACCGGGTGGTCGTCCTCGGCGGCGGCCAGCGAGATCTGGTCGAGCAGTTGGGGCAGGCCCTTGGTGGTGGCGACGCCGACGGTCGTGGTGAGGGCCGGTCCGGTGGCGACACCGCCGTCCCTGACCCCCTCACCCTCGGTCCTCGCCAACCCGACGACGACCACCCCGGCGAGCGCGGCGGCCAGCAAGGGCAACGTGATCGCCGGGCGCGGCAGCCGCAGCCGCCGGACGCCGCCCGGGGCTGCCGCCGCCGGACGCTCTTCCCGTCGCTCTTCCTGTCGCGCTTCGTGGATCTGGGCCATCAGACGCTCCTTGTGGAACTGGTGACGGCCCGGCGGCAGGTCACGCGCCGTCCGGGTGAAGAGCTGTGCGCTCTCCTCCCCCTCGGCCGGACTCTGCCGGGACGTGTTCGCGTTCATCGGTTTCCTCCCTGCGCGGGCCGGACCACGTTGGTGTGATCGCCTCTTGTCTGTCGACCGGTGCGACCGCCTTCCCGATTTCCGCGGACTTTCTCGGAAGTCCGGTCGGAAGTCCGGTCGGAAGTCCGGTCGGGCGCCGGGTGACGGGCCGGGCGGCGGGCCGGTTCGTCCGCGGTGAGCGCCCGCAGTTTCTTGCGGGCCCGGGAGAGACGGGAGGCGACGGTGCCGACCGGGATTCCCAGGGCTTCGGCCGCGGCCTCGTAGTCCAGCCCCTCCCCCAGACAGAGCGCCACGACCTCGCGCTCCGGTCTGCGCAGACCGGCCAGGGCGGTGAGGGCCGTCGCTAGCCGCCGCCGGTCGTCGATCCGGTCGGCGACCTCGTCGGCGTGGTCGGGCACGGACAGTTCGGCGGCCGCGGCGGCGCCGGCCGCCGCCCGGTACCGCCGGTTGCTGCGGTACTGGTTGCGGGCGGTGTTGGTGGCGATGCCCAGCAGCCAGGGCCGCAGGGAGCCGCCCTCGGGATCGACCCGGTCGCGCAGCCGCCACGCCTCCATGAAGGTCGCGGCCATCACGTCCTCGGCGGTCGACCAGTCGGCGGTCAGCCGGAAGGCATGGTTGTAGACGGCGCGGGAGTAGTCGTCGAACAACTCCGCGAACGCGCTCGACTCCCCGGCCCGTACCCGGGTACGCATTTGAGTGCTCACGTCACTGAGCTGTCCGGCACACGACACCGACTTCCCGTGACCTGCGCCACACTCGCCCCACCGGCCCGCACCGGACCCGGCGTCGAGGGTCGCACGCGGGCGCCGTCACTTCCGGCGGTGCTCGGCGGTGGTCCTCAGGTCGTGGAGCCAGGCTTCGAGACCCGCGCCGAGTGCCGCGGTCGCGGTGGGGACGTCGGCCTCGACCTGGGCGCCGGTCCAGGTCTCCTCGGTGTGGACGCGGACGCCGCCCTCGACCTCGGTGAAGGTCCACAGGTGAACGCCCTCGTCGATACGCAGGCCCTGGCCGATCGCGGGTCCGCTCCACAGGACGCAGGCCCCGCGCTGGAGTTGCCTTGCTCTGAAGGCCTGGTGGGCCGGATGGCGGGTCGGCCGGATGGCGGGTGAGCCGGATGGCAGGTGGGCCGGATGGCGGGTCGGCCGGTGGGTCGGTTGACCGGTGGATCGGTTGGCATGGGGCGCTTGGGGCGTGGGGCGCTTGGGGCGTGGGGCTTGTGCTGAGAAGCACGGGGTGCGGGTGCGGGTGCGGGTGCGGGTGCGAGCGCCCCGTTCACGGGTGGAGGACGACCTTGCCCGCGACCGTTCCGGACTCGGCCAGACGGAGCGCGTCGGCGACGTCGGCGAGCGGGAGCCGGGCCGCGATCCGGGGTGTCACGTCACCGCGCTGGAGGGCAGCGAACACCTCGGTGAGGTCGGTCCGCAGCCGGGCCCGGAAGCGGTTCCTGGCCAGGGCGCGGCCGGCCCAGACGTTGAAGAAGTAGGCGCGGCGGCGGTTGGGCAGCGCGTTCCACAGCCACAGCCGGCCGAACAGCTTCAGCACGGGCCACTGCTTGGACCCCTCGTCGTCCCGGGTGGAGGCGGTGCCGTACGAGACGAGCGTGCCGCCGGGGGCGAGGAGGCGCCAGGAGTCGACGATGCCCCGGCCGCCGACGTGGTCGAAGACGGCGTCCACGCCACCGGGGGCGAGTTCACGGATCCGCGCGGCCAGGTGGGCGGTGCGGTAGTCGACGGGCGTGATTCCCTGCTGCCGCAGGGCGTCGTGGTGGCGGGTGGACGCCGTGCCGATCACCCGCACGCCGGCGGCCCGGGCCAGCTGGACCAGGACCGAGCCGACGCCACCGTTGGCGCCGTGCACGACGATGGTGCCGCCCGCGCGGACCCGCGCCTTGCGGTGCAGCATCTGCCAGGCGGTGATGCCGTTGACCACCAGGGTCTCCGCCTCCGCCGCGTCGATCCCGGCGGGCACCGGCACCACGTCGGCGGCGTCGACGAGGACATGACTGGCCCAGCCGCCGACCTTGAGCAGGGCGGCCACCCGGGTGCCGGCCAGGTCGGGCTCGACGCCGTCGCCGGTCGTCAGCACCGTGCCGACCAGGTCGTAGCCGGGGACGAAGGGGAACGGCGGCTGGTCGTAGTAGCGGCCGCGGCGCATCTGCTGCTCGGCGAAGGAGACCCCGGTCGCCTCCATCCGGATCAGTACCTGTCCGGCGCCCGGAGTGGGGACGGCTCCGTGCCGGATCCGCAGCCCTTCCGGCTCGACCTTGCCCGGCAGGACGACCTCGACGAGTCCCTCGGCGCTCATGACAACCTCCAGTGAGTGTTACCTCTGCTTGCGTTCGTTAGAAGTTGTAACGCAGGTTGAAGGGGGGTGTCAATAACGTTCGTGATAGCCTCTAACTGAATCTTGAAGCTGTAGTAGCGAGTGCGTGCGATCCGGAGACCGCAAGGCCTCAAGCCCGCGAGCCCTCGAGACCCGGAGACCGCAGGACCCAGAGACCTTGAGAGCGGAGAGGTGGCCGCAGGCCATGGCGGAGACGGGTACGACGACCCCGCGCGAGCGCTATCGCGCCCAGGTACGGGCGGAGATCAAGGAGCGCGCGTGGGAACAGATCGCCACGGCGGGAGCGTCCGCGCTCTCCCTCAACGCGATCGCCAGGCAGATGGGGATGAGCGGACCCGCGCTGTACCGGTACTTCGCCGGCCGCGACGAGCTGATCACCGAGCTCGTCCGCGACGCGTACCGAAGCCTCGCCGACGCCTTCCGCGCCGCCTCGGCCGCGGGCAGCGGCCTGACCGGACTGGCACACACGCTGCGCGACTGGGCCCTGGACGACCCCCAGCGGTACTTCCTCGTCTACGGCACGCCCGTCCCGGGCTACCACGCGCCGGACGACGTCACCACGATCGCGTCCGAGATCATGACGGCCCTGCTCGACGCCTGCGCCGACCTGCCCGCCGACGGCCCGCCGACCCGGCTCGCCGCCCACCTCGAAGGCCTCGGCGACCAGTGGACGAACGGCCACGCCGCCCCGCCCGCCGCCCTCCACCGGGCCCTGACCTGCTGGACCCGCCTGCACGGCGTGCTGTCCCTCGAACTGGCGGGCCACTTCAACGGAATGGGCTTCGACCCCACCCTGCTCTTCGCAGCCGAACTCGACTCCCTGACCGGCCCGTCGGCGAACTGAGGGGCGCCCGCGAGGCCGAACGCCTCGAAGCCCCGCCTCGACGACCCGTGGCCGGGGATCGTCTACATATGGCGGGGATCGGTGGCGAGGAGGGCGGGATCCTCCGAGCGCAGCCGGAACTTGGCGTGCACGCCCAGGCTGTCGCGGGCGGCTACGTAGAACTCGTCGCGCTTCTCCTGGAACTCACGGAACGCCTTCATCCAGTCGTCCGGTGTGCCGGGGCGCATGTCGCGGACGAACTGTTCCAGGACCCAGGCGTGGCGCTGAAGCGCTCTGGCCGCCGAGATGGTCTCCGCGTCGCCCATGAGGAGGACGGCCTCGAAGGCGTAGCCACGCTCCAGTTCGGCTTCCGCCATCAGCTCCAGACCGGCTTCCTCGGCGAGCGGCTGAGGAAGATGGAAAAGGCCCTTCCCCGCCGCCAGCCGACCCGCCAGCGAAGTGAACCGCTTCACCGCGTCGGCATAGCGGAGATAGCACTCCAGACGGTGTTCGTCCCACCTCGTGGTGAGCTGGCGCCGCCATCGGGCCCGCTCCATCAGGGCCCCACCGACGTACGAGGCCGCCGCCCCGACCAGCACACCGATCAAGGTGAAAAACTGTCCCGACATACCCGCCCCCGCAGATCACTTGACCTCACCCGGGACCCTACTTGCGGTGCCTCACCCACGTACGCGGAAGGTGCGCCCGCCCCGTCGGCATCGAATGGGGTGCCAGTTCTTCACGGCGACCACTGTGTGCGCGGTCCAGACTCAATCCCCTACACCTCGGCGCGGACGACCAATGTGCCGATGTGCCCGGGCTTCGGCGCGTCGATGATGCGGGCCTCCGCGGTCGCGAACCCGGAACGGGTGAGCAGTCGCTCCCAGACGGCGGGGCGGTAGGAGTACCGGTAGGTGAACATGGCCTTCCCCGCGAAGCCGCCCTTGTACATGCCCTGCGGGCCGTATGCGCCGGGGATCGCGGGCGGCTGCGAGAACACGAACACCCCCCCGGGGCTGAGCCGGTCCCTCACCAGGGGGAAGAGGCGCCCGGGGTCGGCGAACCAGGCCGCGCCGAAGATCGAGTAGACGGCATCGAAGGTGTCGTCGCGGGCGGCCAGCCACTCCAGAACCTCGCCGCACTCGAACGTGGCGCCGGTGTCGGCCCAGCGTTCGCTGGTCTTCTTCACCATGACCGCGGAAAGGTCGACACCGTGGGCCTCGATCCCCTGCTGCGCCAGATGTGCAAGGGCGCGGCCGGTTCCGCAGCCGATCTCCAGGACCCTGGTCGGCCTGCCCAGCAGCTCCGGCCCCGGGCCGTGTCCGGCGTACTGGGTCCAGCAGAACGCGGGCTCGGCGTCGTCCTTGAAGGCGGATTCGGCGTAGACGTCCCACAATTCGGTCTCGGCTGCGATGTCATGCGGTACGGGCACAGCTGTTCCTCCGGTCGTGGGAATGCGGGAGCCCCCGCCCTCGGGGAGCCGTAAGGGCGGGGGCACTGTAGCGAGCTCAGTGACTGTCGGGGACTTTGTCGTCACACGGCGAGCAATCAGTGCCGTCGATGGCCCACAGCTCCTCGTCGACCGGCCAGCCCCGGCTCTTGAGGAAGTCCCCGGTACGCAGACAGAGGCCGTCGCGGCGGCGCTCGACGAACGGCGCGTGGTGCTTGAACCGCCCGCCGTTGTAGGCGCGGCAGATGCCCCACCATACGGGTGTGTCGAGGATGAGCTGGTGAACGCCGATGTCGACCATCTTGCCGACGCCGAGGTGCTGATCAGGGTTCTCGATGCTCCCCATGACATACATGATGGCGTTCCCGAGGATCCGCTCGGCCATGTCGCGCACCATGGTGTGGTCCCGGAGCAGGAGCGCGACCTCGCGCTCCCACAGGCTGAGGCCGGAGTCGAAGACGTTGACGGTCAGCTCCGTGATGTGGGGAGCGACGGCGTTGAGGAGTTCCTTCGGCTCCCGCGTGCGCGTGCTCGCGGGCTGGTCGAGGGTAACGGTCATTGGCCTTCCCTTCTGGGATGTTGTGCCGTGCTGAGGAGGCCGTCCCGGGCTCAACCTGTCGATGGCCGCGGCCGGGGCGGATGTATTGCGGGTCCTTCCCGCCGTGTCTGATGGAGCACGGCAGAGAGAGGTGATCCAGGTGCGACCCCGATCCGGGGGTCGCCATGGGGGTGCGTCGGTACGGTGTTCCGCGCGAGCGCCAAGGAGGAGAACCGGGGCGGTCACGGCCGCCACTTACACGAAAGGGCGCTGGTGGCCCTCACGTCGGGTTTCCAGGCGGCTGCCGGTGGCACGAGCAGCGGCATCGGCGCGCGAGTAGGAGGTCTGTGGAGTGTGGGAGGGGGATGTCCCTGAGCTGGCGGCACCGGGTGTGCAGGTCCGCGTAGCCGGGCTGTCGCGCCAACGTGCACTCGGCGGACAGATCCTCGGTGTTGATGACCGCCGCCGTCACGAGCGACCACCGATTTTCTCGTAGTGGTCGCACAAGGCGTTGAGGACCCGGGCCAGACGCTGGGCGTATCCGAGCGTTCCACCAGTCCCATGGCCGGGCTCGGCCCGGAGCTTCCCGCGCGCTTCCCCGACACAGGCAAGGGCGCAGTAGCGGGGGACGCTGTGCTCGGCCGGCTTTCCGGCCGCCTGCTCGACCTCCGGGATGAGGATCTCCATGTGGCCGCGCGCCGCCTGGGTCAGGGTGTCCAGTTCACCGGCCGCCGGGGGCAGCGCCAGGAGGTCCGGGTCCAGCAGGATCTGCGCCGTCTCCCGCATCGCAGGGATGTCGGGCGGATCGGCCGGGGCACGCTCTGCCACAGCTGGCGCTGTGGCTGTACGGTGCGTCAAGTCGACTCCTAACCAGTCGGCCACACCCCGGGGCCCTGCCAGGCCGCCGGGGTCTTCGCGTAGTAGCTCACCCACCTTTGCGAGTTGTGCGGTGCGTTCCTACTTCGTACCGCGGTCGTTAGGCACGGAGTTGCCTTACGCTTCCAAAGCGTCCCAAACGTCCTTGGGGGTACTCGTGAACGAAGCGCTGCGCCGCGCAATGGCTCAGGCACGTTTGACCGACCGCGAACTGGCCGAACGGTGCGGTGTCGACATCAAGACGATCGGCCGGTGGATCACTCAGACAGGGCGCGTGCCCCACGCACGTCACCGGTGGATCATCTGCGAGGTGCTTGGGGAGGACGAGGCGGTGTTGTGGCCAGCAGCAGCGAAGAAGGCGATCAAAGTCGGCCCGGACCGGGAGATAGTTTCCGTGTATCCGTACCGGTCCGGCTGTCCGGCCTCCCTGTGGCGGTCGCTGATCACGAAGGCCGAGCGGGAACTGACCTTTGCCGGTTACACGAACTACTTCCTGTGGCTCGAACAGGCGCGCTTCGGCACGGCCTTGCGCCGCAAGGGAGTCCAAGGGTGCCGTGTGCGCTTCCTGGTAGGTGACCCGGACAGCGAGCTCACGCGGTCACGGGAACAGGAAGAGGGCGTCGCGCTCACACTG
Source organism: Streptomyces zaehneri (assembly GCF_032248645.1). Lineage (NCBI taxonomy): Bacteria > Bacillati > Actinomycetota > Actinomycetes > Kitasatosporales > Streptomycetaceae > Streptomyces > Streptomyces zaehneri. The sequence goes on along the minus strand of NZ_JASTTJ010000009.1, from coordinate 139,213 downwards.
TCGACGCGCATCCGCGTGACGCTCGCCGAGTTGGAGAAGATCCAGAGCCAGCCGGGCATCGACGCACGGTACAGCAGCGGACATGCCCATCTCTCGGTGTTCCGCTTTGATGACGACATGATCGTCACGCCCCTGCTGACGCACAGCGTCGGACACGATGCGCCCACTCTTCATTTGCGCCGCCGCCAGGATGACGGCATGTTCGACCGCTTCGCGGCGCACGTCGAGGAACTGTGGAGGCGCGGCACACCGATATGGGAAAGGGAGATCGATGGGCAGGCGTGACTACGAGGACGACCCGAGCGCACCCAAGGCGAACAGCCTCGTACCTGCGGCCTCTGTCGTCGTCACCGACGGAGCGGGGCGCATCCTGCTCCAGTGCCGGACCGACAACGGTATGTGGGCGCTTCCCGGTGGTGCCATGAACATCGGTGAGTCCCTGCCCGACTGTGCAGTCCGGGAGACCCGCGAGGAGACGGGACTGGACGTCGAGATCGTCGGAATCGTCGGCACGTACTCCGACCCGCGGCATGTCTTCGCCTACGACGACGGCGAGGTGCGGCAGGAGTTCTCGATCTGCTTCCTGGCGCGGCCGTCGGCAGGACGGCTCGCCGTGTCCGACGAATCCACGGACGTGCGTTGGTTCGAGCCCGCGGAAGTCGACGCGCTGCCCATGGTCTCCAGCATCCGCAAGCGCGTGAACGACTGGCGGAGCGGCCGCATGCCCGCCCTTGGGTAGCCACGGCTGGTACGCCGCTCTTCGCAGTGCCGAGCTGCGGCCGGGCAGGATCGTCGGCCTGCACTGCTTGGGGTGGGGGCATCTCTCCCCGCTGTATCGAAATACCTGTGGCTCCACGGGAGTTGATCACGGCATGACTCAAGGGTCCGCACCTCGCACGCTGTCCGACGAAGCACTCTCCGAGCTGCTCGGGCGACAGCGGTTCGGCACGCTCGCCACCGTCCGGCGCACCGGGCACCCGCACCTGACCACGATGGTCTACAGCTGGGACGCGGACGCCCGGATCGTGCGGTTCTCGACGACGGCCGACCGCATCAAGGTCCAGCACCTGCGCCGCGACCCGCATGCCGCCCTGCACGTACCGGGCGACGACGTGTGGTCGTTCGCGGTCGCCGAGGGCGAGGCCGAGGTCTCCGGGGTCACGGCCGTCCCCGGTGACGCGGTCGGACGGGAGCTGCTCGGAGTGATCCCTGCTGACGCGCGGCCCGAGGACGAGGACGGGTTCCTGGAACAACAGGTCGCCGAGCGCCGGGTGGTCATCCGCCTGAAGGTGGACCGGCTGTACGGGACGGCGCTCGACATCGACGGCTAGGCACGGCCGGACATGGCCGGGCACGACAGGCACGGCCGGGCACGGACAGGCACGGCCGGAGGCAGCTGGACAACACCGTGTACGGGTGCGAGGGGAGGCCCCCGCACCCGTACCGGCCGCTTGGCTAGAGCGTCACCTTGGTGCCGCCCAGCGTCACCACCAGCTGGCCGTTCGAGGCGAAGGACCAGGCGAGGGCGCCGCCGTAGGAGGAAGCGCACCGGGATCCGTTGGCGCCGGTCCAGAACTGGTTGGTGCTGTCGGCGTCACCGACCGTCTTGTCGTTGGAGCCGCTGACGTTGTACCGGCAGGACGTGTTGGTGCGGAACACCGAGGTCCCCGCGTCCCACGAGTAGTTGCGCTCGGCGTTGTCGATGCTCAGGTTGTTCGACACGGCCATGGTGCCCGGGTTGCTGTTGTACGTGAACCCGTGATGGCCGTTGCGGTAGGCGATGCTGCGCCGGACGACGTGGTTGACGGCGATGTCGTCGCCGCCGAGCTTGTAGCCGTTGCGGTCGCCGTTGGTGTTCACGGTGCCGTCGGAGAGGGTGCCGTTGTCGTAGGAGAGGGAGTCCTCGACGGTCACCGGGCCGATGGCTCCGGTGTCGGTCTTGGTGTAGAGGTCCCAGCCGTCGTCGATGTTGTTGTGGGAGACCGCGTACCGGAAGACGTTGCCGGTTCCGGTGGTGAGCTTCGCGGCGAAGCCGTCGGCGTCCTCGCCGTCGGAGTCGGCGTTGTCGTGCGACTCGGCGGAGAGGATCAGGTTGTCGGACGGCCACTGCGCGGCGGGCGTGCTGGAGGCGATCCGGCCGAGCTGGAGCCCGGTGTCGTGGTTGTAGCGGGTGACGGTGCGCTCGATGACGTTGTGGCTGCCGCCGACGTAGATCCCGTTGTCACCGGCGTGTTCGACCACGACCCCGTGGACATGCCAGTACGAGCCGAACAGCTGGAGCCCGCGGTTCGTCGAACTCTCGCTCTGTGCAGAGAAGTTGAGGACCGGTGTCTCACCCGGGTAGGCGGACAGCGTGGTCAGCGCGCTCGCGGTGCCACTGCTGGTCGCCGGGACGGTGACCGTCGACGCCTGGGCGTACGTCCCGCCGCGCAGGTAGATCGTGCCGCCCGCGGTGACCCGGCTGATCGCCGAGGTGAGGGTGGTCGGGGCCGACTGGGTGCCGGCCGCGCTGTCCGTGCCGCTCGGTGAGACGTAGAGCGCGCCGCCGGCCGGGGGTGTGGTGCTGTCGGCGGTCGTCGCCTCCAGGTAGTCGACGTTGGGCAGGCCGGCCGCGGTGGTCGGGGTGAGCCGGACGGTGTTGCTGCCCGCGTTGAGGGACACCGTGAGCGTCTTGGTGACCCAGGTCGACCAGGCGGCGGTCGCCTCGAAGGACGGCGTCTGCACGGTCGTGCCGTTGACGACCAGGGAGGCCGGGCGGGCCGTGCCGGCGCCGTTGGCGAAGCGGACGTTCAGCGTCGCCGTGCCGGCCGCGGCCGCGTTCACGGTGAACTGGGCGTAGCCACTGGTCGCGTTGGTGCCGTTGCAGAATCCGCTGCCGGAGTAGCCGGTCCAGTCGGAGTCGATGGTGCCGGCGCAGACCGCCGGAGAGGTCTCCGCCTCGTAGCGGGTGGTGGTGGCCGCCTGGGCCGTGGTGCCGGACAGCGCTACGAGCGCTCCTGCCACCAGGCTGACGCAGGCCATGACGGATCTCAGCTGCATGATTCATCTCCAGGAACGGAACGAGTGCGGGTCGGCCGGACCAGAAAGCGCTTTCTCCCGGAAGTTAGGGGCGTGGCGTGAGCGCGTCAAGAGACGCGTACCTGTTCTCTGTTCACATCTATGGACGGAGGTGTGGTGTGTGCTCGCGTGCGCCCGATCTCCTCAAGGGATCCGTGCAGGAGCGTCACACAGACTGCACACGGTCTTTCGAACGACTCGTTAGCGTTGCCGGCCATCGGACCCCCGCGTAGGAAGACCGCAGATGGACTACTGCTCCACGTGTCGCCGGCATCTCAACGGCGCCCTGGTGTGCCCTGGATGCGGCGCCTACGCCCCGGACATCGCACCGGTCACGGTCGGCCGCGGCATCGCCCCGGCCCGGGTCGCGATGACGACACGGATATCGGCCCCGTTGCCGGATCCGACGCCTGCGGGACTCACGCCTGCGTCGACGCCGTACGCGGACACCACGTCGTACACGGACACCGCACCGTCGGCCGCCCCGTCACCCGACTCCGAGAGCGTGCCGTCCGTGCCGTCCGTGCCGTCCGTGCCGTCCGTGCCGCACGCGCCGCAAGGGCGGGCGGCCCGTCGGCGGCAGCTGGCCCGCTGGAAGAAGAACCAGCGCCGTGCCGTGGTCGCGACGGCCGTCGCCCTCGTCGGAGGCGGTCTGACCTTCGCCGCGCTGGACCGCCAGACCGGCGACCAGGCACAGGCGGCCACGGTGCCGGAGACCCCGACCACGGCGGGCGGCGAGGAACCGACCCTGGAACACAGCCTCCCGACGGTGAGCCGCTCCGGCGCGCACCGTGCCTCGCCCTCACCCGGCACCCCGTCGTCGACGAACGCCCATCCGGACGCGCCGGCCTCCGCCCCCGCCACGGTGCCGTCGATCCCCCGGCAGCGGACCGGTTCCTCGGCCGGCGGCGGAACGGCCAACGCTCCCGTCGGCACGACCGGCACCACGAACACGGCCGCCGGCACGACCGGCGCGAGTGGCGTGAGCGGACAGCAGTCATCCGGCTCCACCTCGACCGACGGCACGGAGTCGTCGACCTCGAACTCCGCCTCGGATTCGTCGACTTCGTCGTCGTCCTCTTCGTCCTCTTCGTCCTCTTCGTCGTCGTCCTCTTCGTCCTCTTCGTCGTCGAACTCCTCGTCCTCCTCCTCGACGAGCACCACCCCCGCGGGGACCTCGCCTTCGGACGTCTGTCTGCTGGGCCTGATCTGCCTCAGCTGACCGGGCCGGGCGCGACCAGGCCCGACCACGACCGGCACCGCGTCATGCACCGCACCACACCGCGCGGCGACCGGCCCCGGGGCGGGCGCGGGGGACTGAGGAGACTGGAGGGGCTGAGGAGACCCAGGAGACCCAGGAGACCCAGGAGGCCCAGGAGGCCCAGGGAACTTATCGGGGCTGCCGTTAGTTTCTACGTTGCTGTAGATCTTGTGCAGTCACTTACTCCGCCCCGACCTTCTGGAGTTCTCATGGCCCTGTGGGACCGCATCAAGGAGTCCGCGTCGACGATGCAGACCCAACTCGTGTCGAAGAAGAACGACCTCAAGAGCGGCGCCTTCCGCGACGCGAGCATGGCGATGTGTGCCCTGGTCGCGGCGGCGGACGGCACCATCGACCCCGCGGAGCGGCGCCGGGTGGCGCAGCTGATCGCCTCCAACGAGGTGCTGCAGAACTTCGACGCCACGGATCTCCAGCGGCGCTTCGACGACAACCTCAACAAGCTGACCACCGACTTCGACTTCGGCAAGGTCAGCGTTCTCCAGGAGATCGCCAAGGCGAAGAAGAAGCCGGCCGAGGCACGGGCCGTCATCCAGATCGGCATCGTGATCGGCGGCGCCGACGGCGACTTCGACAAGACCGAGCAGGCCGTCGTACGGGAGGCGTGCTTCACCCTCGACCTGCCGCCGCACGAGTTCGACCTCTGAGCTCAGCACGCTCTCGCCCCCGTCGGCGTCGCCGCGCTCGGCGAGGTGCGGCTGCGCCGCCCGGCCGGCCGGGCCGCCGGAGGGTGGTGCGGGAGAACCGTAGGGTTCTCGCGCACCACCCTCCTACCGCCGGGCCGTCAGCGACGCCGGGCCGTCAGCGCAGACGCCCGGCAGCTGAAGCCCGTCGGCCGGCGCTCCGTCAGCCGATGTCCGTCAGGCCGGTCGCCAGGCCGTTCTCGTCCCAGCCGACCTCCAGGACGCGGGTCACCGCGTCCCGGTCGATCGGCCCGAACACGTGCGGGAACAGGGTGCCTTCGGCGACTCCGGGCGGCGGACCGGGCGCGGCCGCCTCCCATGCGCAGGTCGCGGTGAGCCGGCTCTCGTCGAGCACGAGCGCCAGCAGCGGCCGGGGGCCGGTCCGGTAGAACGCGTTGACGACGGCGAGCGTGGTCGCCTCGTCGGGCGAGCAGTGGACGAATCCGTCCTCCGCGAGCGAGGCGGGCGCGTAGGGCCGCTCGGGGGCGGTGCTCCAGTCGTCGAGCGGTACGACGTGATAAATCATCATCCCGTTATACAACGGGCGTTCACCCGCCCTCGGGGAGCGCGATGATCTCGCCCTTCTCGTCGAGGGTGTGGGTGCTCCAGTAGGTGTCCCACTTGTCGCCGACCTTCTCGGGGACCTTGCCCTCCGGATAGCGGGCCCAGCCCTGCGCCGGCTCCTCGCCGTCCGGCACGCAGTCACCGCCGCTGCTGTTCACCGCCAGCACCGGGTACTCGCCGCCGCCGCAGATCGCCTCCTCGATGTCGAAGGAGCAGCCGGTCAGCGTCGTTACGGCCATGGCGGCCGCCACGGCCGCACCGGCCAGGGCGCGGCCCACTCCCACTCGGCTCCCGGTCCTGGTCCTGGTCCTGGTCCTGGCCATGATCCTGGTCCTGGCCATGGTCATGGTCCTGCGCACGGTCGGCTCCTCTGCACGGCTGGACGGCCGGCCGTCTCGACGGCCGCACCGGGTGTGCGATCAGCCTGCCGAGCTGGGGGAGTGTTCCTCTTGAGTACGGGTACTCATATGCCTGGGCCGACGTCCTCAACACGTCCCGGTGGTGCTCTCCCGCTCCCCGGCCCCGCATCCGGACCTGTGCTACCGTGATAAAAGTGGCAGTTTCGGTTACCAGAGGCTTTTGAGTGCTCTTCGACCTTCCGTCGACGGGCACTCTTTTTGTTTTTGGGGCGTTCCCGATCCTGCCGCACCCGGGTCCGCAAGGTGCGGAGTCCGGGCATTGCCCCATAGGGAGATTCAACATGGCATCTGGCACCGTGAAGTGGTTCAACTCGGAAAAGGGCTTCGGCTTCATCGAGCAGGACGGTGGCGGCGCTGACGTGTTCGCCCACTACTCGAACATCGCCACGTCCGGCTTCCGTGAGCTTCAGGAAGGCCAGAAGGTTACCTTCGACGTCACTCAGGGCCAGAAGGGCCCGCAGGCGGAGAACATCCAGCCCGCCTGAACCGCCTGACGCCGCCTGACGCTGACGCTGACGCGATCGGCTGCGCATCACGCGGACTACGTGGCCGGGGCCCGCACTCCTGAGTGCGGGCCCCGGCCCATGGCATTTTCCCCTTTCGAGGAAGGTATCGGATGAACCGCAACAGCTCCGTCCGCTCCCGTACGGACCGGCGCCAGGGCGCCCCCTCCCGTTCGGCCAAGCCCGGGCGGAGTGGACGCGGGAGTCGTCCCGCCGCGTCCGGCGGTGAATTCGCGCTGCCCGTCACCCTCACCCCGGGACTGCCGGCCGTCGAGTCGTTCGCCGAACTCGACATGCCCGAGCGGCTGCTGACCGCCCTCGGTGCCGAGGGCGTGACCACCCCGTTCCCGATCCAGGCCGCGACGCTGCCGAACTCGCTGGCCGGCCGGGACGTCCTGGGCCGTGGCCGCACCGGTTCCGGCAAGACCCTCGCCTTCGGGCTCGCGCTGCTGGCCCGTACGGCCGGACAGCGGGCCGAGCCCCGCCAGCCGCTGGCCCTGGTCCTCGTCCCCACCCGGGAACTGGCCCAGCAGGTCACCGACGCCCTCACCCCCTACGCCCGCGCGCTGCGGCTGCGGCTCGCCACGGTGGTCGGCGGTCTGTCGATCGGCCGGCAGGCAAGCGCCCTGCGCGGCGGCGCCGAGGTCGTCGTCGCCACGCCCGGCCGCCTCAAGGACCTCATCGACCGGGGCGACTGCCGGCTCGACCGGGTCGCCATCACCGTCCTCGACGAGGCCGACCAGATGGCCGACATGGGCTTCATGCCGCAGGTGACGCAGCTGCTCGACCAGGTGCTTCCCGACGGCCAGCGGATGCTCTTCTCCGCCACCCTGGACCGCAACGTCGACCGGCTGGTGCGCAACTACCTGCACGACCCCGTCGTCCACTCGGTCGACCCGTCGGCGGGCGCCGTCACCACGATGGAGCACCACGTGCTGCACGTGGAGGACGAGGACAAGCACGCCACGACGACGGAGATCGCCGCCCGCGACGGACGCGTGATCATGTTCCTGGACACCAAGCACGCGGCGGACCGGCTGGCGAAGAAGCTGCTCGCGGTCGGGGTGCGCGCCGCGTCCCTGCACGGCGGCAAGTCCCAGAACCAGCGGACCCGGACCCTGGCCCAGTTCAAGGACGGCCACGTCACGGTGCTGGTGGCGACCAACGTCGCGGCCCGCGGCATCCACGTCGACAACCTCGACCTGGTCGTCAACGTCGATCCGCCCGCCGACCACAAGGACTACCTGCACCGCGGCGGCCGTACGGCACGCGCCGGCGAGTCCGGCACCGTCGTCACGCTGGTCCTGCCCCATCAGCGCCGGGAGATGACGCGGCTGATGGCCGACGCCGGCATCACCCCGCAGACCACCCGGGTCCGCTCGGGCGAGACCGAGCTGAGCCGTATCACCGGCGCGCAGGCGCCCTCCGGCGTGCCCGTCGTCCTCGCTCCGGCGGTCACCGAGGAGCGTCCCGCGCGCTCGGCTTCCACCGCGCGCTCGCGCCGTGGCCGTCCCGCGGCCCAGGGCAACGGCCGTCCCACCGCCCAGGGCGGACGACCCACCGCCCAGGGCCGTCGCCGCTCCCCCGCCAAGGGCAACGGCAACACCGCGAACGGCCGCTGAGGCCGGGCCGGGGGCCGGCGGGGGCTCACACGCCGGCGTCCTCCGCCAGCGTGTGCGCGACCAGCGCGTTGGCGTGCCCGTGCCCCAGCCCGTGCTCGGTCTTCAGCCAGGCGACGAGCTCCATGTGCCGGGTGAGCGGCGAGGCCCGGATCAGGGTCTTCCACTCGGCGATCGGACGTCCGTACTTCTTCTCGATCGACGGGAAGTAACTCGCGGGGCCCTTCACAGCTTCAGTCATGTCCGTATGACCGGCGCCGAAGGGAGAAGTGATCGGCGCGGGGAAGTGATCCGCGTCACCTGCCTCCGGCCGTCTCGTGGCCGGCCCGCGCTCACCCGCCGCCGGCGGCGTACACGGCGTAGGGCAGCAGGATCGCGGGGAGGGTCAGCAGCCGGGGCTTGAGCGGGCGGCCCTTCGACAGGGGGCGCAGACCGTCGAAGAGGACGAGCAGCAGCGCGACGAACACCGCGAACAGGACGAGCGTGATCCGCACGAAACCGCCGTCCTCGATCTGGTCGTACGTGCAGTGGTCCAGGTCGCGGCGGCCGAGGTCCTCGTACGCGCAGTGCCCGTGGCTGAGGTACCAGCGCACGCACAGCAGGACGACGGCCGTCGGAAGGCCGATCAGCAGGTGTACCAGAAGCGGCGGCAGCCAGCCGCGCAGTACGGAGAGTGCGGTACGCATCCGGTCACCCCACCAGGGCGGGGCGGCGCGGGCTGTGGCGGAGGCCACTCCTGCGGTCACAGGCCTGTCACAGCGGTCTCGGCGCGCCGGGAACCGGGCGCTGACTGCCGGTTCGAGCGTTGACCCGGGGGCGTCGGGCGGTCAGACGGGGGCGCCGCCGAAGCCGATCTCGTTGCCGTCCGGGTCGTGGAAGGTGACCTTGCGTACGCCGTTGGCGTAGGTCTCCCGGCGGGTCGGGGTCAGACCGCGGCCGGTGATGGCGGCGACCCGGGTGTCGAGGTCGTCGACGAAGAGGGTGTTCAGGGCGTGGCCCTCGTGCCCCGGACGGTGCTCGATGTACAGGTAGCGGTGTTCGGCGAGCTCCCAGACGGCCTCAGCGTCGTTCGGGAAGAACGCCGGCGGGTCGCCGAGCAGCCGCTCGTACCAGGCGAGGGCCGCTGCGTAGTCGTTGACGGGGATGCCTGCGAAGAGGTCGACGGCCATGACCTCATCGTAGGTCGGGCGGCCCGTGGCGACCCGGCGCCGCGCAGCCGCCTCAGTCGTCCAGCACACCCCGCAACTCTCCCCGGCGCCGAATGCCCAACTTCCGGTAGGCGCTGGTCAGGTGGGTCTCCACGGTGCGGCGGGCCACGTGCAGGAGGTCCGCTATCTCGGTGTTGGTGCGGCCGTCCGCCGCGAGTTCCGCGATGCGGCGCTCGCTGCCGGTGAGGGATCCGGAGCCGGTGTGCGCGGGCGTGGTGCGGCGGCCGCCGGCGGTGCGGAGGGCCTGCTCGGCGTAGGTCAGCAGGCGGACGCTGCCCAGCCGTTCGGCCCGTTCGGCGCCCTCCCGCAGATGGTCGCGGCCCCGCCCGCGTTCACCGGCGGCGGTCAGCTGCCGGCCGTGGGCGAGGAGCGAGGCCACGAGTTCCGCCTCGGCCGGGGAGTCCCGCAGGACGGCCACCGCCTCCGCGCCCAGCTCCAGGCCCCGCCGGCCCCGGGTCGCCCGGCCCAGGACCCGCAACGCCCGTCCCGTCGTGCGCGGTGTGTTCCACACCCGGGCCAGTCGCAGTTCCTCCGCCGCCAGGGCCAGCGCCTCCTGGGGGTTGCCCAGCACCAGCCGGCACTCCGCGGCCGCCGTCCGCCACGGCGTGACGACCGGACTGTGAACGGCACGGGCGGACTGCCGCCGACCGCACTCCAGGAAGTCGTGCAGGGCGCCCGCGACATCCCCCTCCGTGAACCGCAGCACGCCCCGCGCGTACAGGAACCGGTTCAGCTCCCAGGAGTCCGGGGTGTCGCGGAGGTCGAAGGTGTCGGCCAGCCGGCGGGCCTGCGGCGTACGGCCCGTCTCGACCAGCGCGAGCAGGGTGTGCGCGTCGGCGTTGACCGGGCTGCCGCCGATGCGCCGGGCGCGGCCCGCCTCCGGGAGCGCGGCGAGCAGCGTGCCGTACGCGCCCCGCGCCGCCGCGATGTCCCACCTGGTGTCCAGCAGGGCCTGTTCCATCGGGTGCAGGAGGCTCGGATGCTGGCCGGCCAGGCCGCGTTCCACCAGGCGTTCGGCCTCGTCGAGTTCGTCGGCCCACTGGGCCACCGCCGCGGCCGTGCCGAGCAGGAACGGCTCGGCGAGGGGATCGGCGGGTTCCGTCAGGAGGGTGCGCAGCCGTCGCATCGCCTCCTGCGCCGGGAGGTCGCCCGCGGTCGCCGCGTACCGCACGAGCAGGGCCTGCCCGGACGCGCCGACGAGTTCCGGGGAGCGCTCGGCGGTTTCGGTGAGCCAGCGGTAGGCCTCCCGGCGGACCGCCTGGTCCTGGTCCGAGAGCAGCGCGGACGCGGTCTGCAGGGCCCGCGCCAGGTCGGGGTGACCGGCCAGCCTGCCCTCCAGCCGGCGCAGCACCTCCACCGCCGTACGGACCTCCCCCCGGCCCACGAGCGCGGTGCCCAGCGCGATGGCCGTACGGACCTGGTCACGGGGTTCGGCGGGCAGGTCGAGCGCCTCGGCCAGTCGTGGGATGCCCGCCGGGTTGTCCGCGGAGGCGTACTCCAGGGAGCCGAGTTCGGTGAGCAGCCGCTGCCGCAGGTCGTCGGGCAACGGCTCCTGGAGGGCACGGCGCAGGTAGCGGACGGCGTCGCCGGGGCGGGCGTCGCGCGCGGCCACGGTGGCGGCGTCGCGCAGCACGCGCAGCGCCCAGGTCAGGCCGGCAGGCGCGCTGCCCAGCAACTGCCGTGCCACGGCGTCGAGGTGGTCGCCCCGGCGCAGCATCGCCTGGGCGACCGCCCGGTGCGCGTCCTGACGGCGGGCGGTGGACCAGCCGCCGAGGACGGCGTCCCGCAGGAGCGGGTGCGCGTAGCGGGGGCGGCCGGCCCGGTCCGGTCGCAGCACGCCGAGCCGCGTCATCGCGGTGAACCACCCGGAGACACGGGCGGGGTCGGCGCCGGAGGCGTCGGCGACGAGCGCGGCGAGGGCGTCGGTGGCGGCTTCGGCGGCGGGCAGGGCTTCCTGGGCGGCTTCGGTGACGGTGTCCGTGCAGCTGTCGCTCTCGGGATCGGGGACGGGGTCGGGGAGGGGGAAGGAGAAGGAGAAGGGAACGGGGACGGTGTCGCGGGCGACGAAGCCCTCCGCCCGCTCGGCGCTCTCCGCCCGCTCGGCGCTCTCCGCCCGCTCGGCGTTCTCCACCTGCTCGGCGCTCGCCCTCCGCGCGGCCCGTACATCGCTCGCCGCCCGTTCCTCCCGTACGGCCCGTTCCGTCTGTTCCGTGCGTTCCGCCTGTTCCAGGGCCGCGAGGGTGCGGGCCACCTCCGCCGTCGCCGGGCCCGCGCTGTCCAGCCACCAGGAGACGGCAGCCGGGTAGGAACCCGGGTACAGCGCGGCGCACGTCCTCGGGACGGCCGTCGGCGGCGGGGCGCCGTCGAGGTCGTCGAGGAGGGCGTGCAGCAGCAGCGGGCTGCCCGCGCCGGCCCGCACACAGTCCGCCGTCCACCGCTCGGAGGCCGTCGGGAAGGCGGCCCGGACCAGGTCGGCCGAGGCGTTGTCGGTGAGCGGAGCGAGGGTGTGGGTGCGGACCACGGACGGGGACAGGGCGTGGGTGAGACCGGCCGGCCGCGGTTCGATGTCGTACTGACTGCGCTCGGTGGCCACCAGGAGTACCGGTAATCGGTCGATACGGCGGGCCGCCTCCACGAACCAGCGGCGCGAGGCCTCGTCGGCGAGGTGGACGTCGTCCACGGCCACCATGAGCGGCGACTCGTCGGCGTACGAACGCAGCAGCCGCCACAGCCGCGCCGCGCTCCCCCGGTCGCCGTCGCCCGGCCCGACGTCCGCGAACTCGGGTACGGAGCCGAGGAGATGGAGCACCGAGGAGAACGGCAGCGCGATGTCGTCGGGCGAGCAGCGGGCGCGCAGCACCCGCAGGCCCAGGTGGGTGGCGTGCGCGGCGGCGGCCTCCAGGACGGCGGACCGGCCGGTGCCCGTGGCCCCGCGCAGCAGAACGAGACGGCCCGCGCCGGCTCGGGCCCGCTCCGCCTCCGCCGCGAGCAGCGCGTGCGCGTCCTCGCGTTCCCGCAACGGTCCGGTCATCCCTGCCTCCTGCTGTCGGGCACATCGGACATGTCCATGTACACGTAGAGGTCGTGCGGTTCGGCACGGGTCCGCGCGGCCGTTGTGGCGAGGCTCACGGTGACCCGGCGTGCGACGACCGAAAGGACTCTGACCTGCGACGATGTGGGTGAATCGTGGTGCTGGGGGGCTTGCTCTCGTGGTCCGCCTCGTGGTGCTCCACGATTGCGCGCGCCCCGGAGGTCACAGAAGTCTGGTCCGTACCCACCCGTCACCGAGCCCCATCGGTCGGCGGGCCCGTGAACTTGGGGGAAACGGTTGCTCAGCTCACCACGGACACCAGAGACCGGCACCGCGGGTATCGGCGCGATGGGCGCCGCCGTTCCAGGCGTCGCCATCGGCACCCGGCGGCGGATTCCCGTGGCCGTCCAGGCACCCGATCCGATCTCCCGCGAGGGCGCCGTCAGCCAGTTGCGCGGACGCCCCGAGGTCGAGGTCCGCGAAGAGGTCTCGGCCGCCGCCGGCACGGTGGCGCTGCTGATCGAGGACACCCTCGACGAGGGGGCGCTGGGCCGGCTGCGGCGGATCGTGCGCAGCGAGGGGGCGCGGGCGGTGCTCGTCGTGGGCACGATCCGCGAGACGGAACTCCTGGACGTCATCGAGTGCGGGGTCGGGGCCATCGTCTGGCGCCGCGAGGCCACCGCGCACCGGCTGGTGCAGGCGGTGCTGGCCGCCCACCGCGGCGACGGCGACCTGCCCGCCGACCTGCTCGGCAGGCTCATCAGCCAGGTGGGCACGCTGCACCGCGGTGCGGCGGGCCGGCCCGGCGCCCCCTCCCTGGGGCTCGCGCCACGGGAGGTGGACGTCCTGCGGCTGGTCGCCGAGGGCCTGGACACCGGAGAGATCGCCAGCAAGCTGTCCTACTCCGAACGAACTGTCAAGAACGTCATGCACGGACTCACGACGCGGTTGCATCTGCGCAACCGGGCGCACGCGGTGGCATATGCCCTGCGGGAAGGCTACATCTGACCGAACGGGCAATCGAAGGCGGACACGCGGGCAGCATGCCCTGCCCGGCCGCCGACCCCGTGGCGCCTGCGGATCCGGGGCCGTCCGGGGCACGATCGTCGGACAGTGGGTGTGGCACGGCAAGTTGAGGAGCACGACGGTGATCCACGAGGTGGACGAGGTCCTCAAAGAGCTGCTCTCGGGCGGCGCACTCGCGGGCTCCGGCATCGACGTCTCCTTCGAGGCCCCGACCCGGGACTGGGCGGCCCGGCGCAACGCACCTGTGATCAACACCTACTTGTACGACATCCGTGAGGACGTGACCCGCCGGCAGCGCGGCCAGATGGCGGTGCGGGACGAGCGGGACGTCGTCGTGAAGCGCCGTCAACCGCCGCGCTGGTTCAGGCTGTCGTACCTGGTGACCGCCTGGACGCGGACGCCGCAGGACGAACACCGGCTGCTGTCGGCCGTGTTGGCGACACTGCTGCCGCGCGAGATGCTGCCGGCCGACGAGCTCCCCGGCTCCCTGCGCGCGTTGGGGCTCGCGATGCCGGTGACGGTGGCCGGCATCCAGACCGAGTCGCGTTCCCTCGCCGAGATCTGGTCCGCCCTGGGCGGTGAGCTGAAGCCGTCGCTGGACCTGGTGGTCACGGCCCCCTTCCCGGCCTACCCGGAGTACGACGCCGGACCGCCGGTCACGGAGGGCGCGGCGGTCCGCCTGCGCGGGATCGACGGCGACCCCCCGGAGTCCGCCGAACGCGCCCACCGCCCCCACCAGGTGGCCGCGGCCCGCGCCGCCCGCGAGGCCGGCGCCCACCGCCCGGACCAGCGGTGAACGACGCGTACACCGGGGCAGCCGACGTCGACGCACCGGCGCCCGACACCGACCCTGCCGTGGCCCGCCCCGCGGGGCACGGGAGGCACCGGGGCTCCGGGGCACCGGCAGCCGGCACCGGCCCAGCCGCCGACGAGGCGACCAGGCGCGGCCCCGCGGGGCACGCGACGCACCGGGGCTCCGGGGCACCGGCAGCCGACACCGAGGCGCCCGAACCCGCCACCGACGCATTCGCGGCCGACGCCGACGCCGACGCGTTCACGGCCGACGTCTTCACGGCCGACGGCGACGTCTTCACGGCCGAGACCCGGGGTGACGGGGCCGACGCGCTGCTCGTGCGGGTCGGTGTTCTGCGGGATCGGGTCGGTGCTCTGGTCGACCGGCGGGCCGCCGTCGACCCGACGGCGGCCGATCCGCTGCGCGGCCTGTACCTCTCCGAGGAGGCGGTACGGCACCTGCTCGCCGGTGGCCAGGCCGCCGCCGGTCCCGTCGCGGCCCCGCCCGGGGAAGCGGACCCGATCGACTCGCTCAGCGCCCTCACCGCCCGGCTCCGGCTCACCGAGCTGGACGCCGCGATCCTCCTCATCGCCCTCGCGCCCGACCTGGACCGCGACTTCGAGCCGCTCTACGGCTACCTCAACGACGATGTGAGCAGGCGGCGGGCCACCGTGGGGCTCGCCCTCGAACTGTGCGGGGTGCCCGCCCACCTGGCCGCGGCCCGCGCCCGTTTCCACTCCGGGGCGCCGCTGCGCGCGTACGGGCTGCTGGACGTCGAGGAGCCCGAACGGCCTTTCCTGACACGCTCGTTGCGCGTACCGGACCGGCTGCTCGCCCATCTGCTGGGCGATGACACCCCGGACGCCGCCCTGCACGGACACCTGCACCCGCTGCCCGCGCCGCTGCCCGCCGACGACGAGGACTTCGTCCGGCTGCTCGCGCGCCGGATGCGGGAGGGCGGCCCGCTCACCGCCTATCTGCGCGAACACCGCGAGGGCGACGGCCTCGCCGCGATCACCTCCGCGCTGCGCGCCGCCGGAGTCGACGCCCTCCGCTTCACCGGGCCCGAGGACCGGGTGCCCGGCCTGCTGCGCGAGGCACGGCTCGGCGGCCGGGCGGTCGTGCTGTCCGGGCTGCCGGAGCAGCCGGGGCCGCTGATCGGCGCGCTGGCCGACGCGCGGGACGTCACCGTCCTGCTCACGGACCCGCGCCCCTACGACCCGCACTGGTCCACCCACGATCCGCTGGTCCTGGAGGCGCCGCGCCGCCGGGCCGGCGGGACGGCCGCCTGGGCGGCCGCGCTGGACTCCGCCGGCCCCCTCGACACCGCCCCCGGCTTCGACCTCGCCGCCACCGTCGCCCCCTACCGCCTCGGCGGCGAGCGGGTCGCCCGTGCCGCGCGGGCCGCCTCCGTCCTCGCCGCCTTCGAGGGCGGGCCGCTCACCGCCGACCATGTGCGGCTGGCCGCGCGACAGCAGTCGGCGTCCGGCCTCGAACGGCACGCGCGGCGGATCCGGCCGGACGTCGGCTGGCAGGACCTCGTGCTGCCCGAACGGCCGTTGACCCAGCTGCGCGAACTCGCCCTGCGGGCCCGGCACCGCGACCGGGTGCTCGGCGACTGGCGGCTCAGCGCCGGCGGCGGACGCGGCCGAGGGGTGCTCGGACTGTTCGCGGGCGAGTCCGGCACCGGCAAGACGCTCTCCGCCGAGGTCGTCGCCGCCGAACTCGGCCTCGATCTCTACGTCGTCCAGCTCTCCTCGATCGTCGACAAGTACGTCGGCGAGACCGAGAAGAACCTGGAGCGCATCTTCTCCGAGGCCGACCGCACCGACGCCGTGCTGCTCTTCGACGAGGCCGACGCCGTCTTCGGGAAGCGGTCGGAGGTCAAGGACGCGCACGACAAGTACGCCAACATGGAGAGCGCCTACCTGCTCCAGCGGCTGGAGTCCTTCGACGGCATCGCGCTGCTCACCACCAACCTGCGCGCCAACATCGACGAGGCGTTCACCCGGCGCCTGGACCTGGTCGTCGACTTCCCGTTCCCCGACGCCGGGCAACGGCTCGCGCTGTGGCGGCACGGGCTGTGTCACGTGCCGTGCGCCGCCGACGTCGATCCCGGGCAGCTGGCCAAGGACTTCGAACTGGCCGGCGGTTCGATCCGCAGCGCCGTCGTCACCGCCGCCTACCTCGCCGCCGGACGCGACGAACCGGTGGGCGACGGCGACCTGCTGGAGGGGGCCCGCCGCGAGTACCGCAAGGCGGGCCGCCTGGTGCCGGGCGAAGCCAACTGGTAAGTCGGCTCAGCCCGTTGGCTCCGCCTGTCGGCTGCTGCTCCGCTACTGCGCGCGCCACTTCTGGTTGGGCGTCCCCGAGCACGTCCACAGCTGGAGCCTGGTGCCGTTGCCGGTGCCGTTGTCCTTGGCGTCGATGCACTTGTCGGCCTGCGGGTTGACCAGGTCGCCGGCCTGGCTCAGCACCCACTGCTGGGCCGGGTTTCCGGAGCAGTTGGCCACCTGGATGACCGCGCCGTCGTCCTTCGAACCCCAGGCGACGTCCATGCACAGACCGAGCGCGCGCACGGTGCCGTCGCTCTGGAACACCCACTTCTGGCCGGCCGACCCGGCACAGTCCCACAGCTGGAGCGGGGTGCCGTCCTTGCCCTTGCCGTTCTGGGCGCCGGTGATGTCGATGCACCGGTCCGAGGCCTGGCCGATGATCACGGCGCCGGGCACCGGGGCCGTCGTGGTCGTGCCGCCGGAACCGCCGGAACCGCTGCCGCTGCCCGACCCCGAGGAACCACCGGACGTGGAACCACCGCTGCCGTCCTCCTCCTTCGCCGGGGCGGAGGGCGTCTGCTGCTCGGGCAGCGGTGCGGCGGAGGCGTCCACCTTCGGCGCCGACGGCGCGGAGACGGACGGACTGGGCAGCGCGGTGCTGCCGGCCTCCGCGAGCTTCTCGCCGGCGCTGCTGTTGACCTGCGGCTTGTACGCCAGCCAGATCATCACGAACGCGATCGCCAGGGCCATCGTCAGACTGAGCGCCGTCGCCAGCCAGCGCGGCAGGAACCCGCGCTGCACGAACGTGCCGTCCACCGAGAGCGGCACCGCCCCCGACCGCTGCACGCTCAGCGCGTACGGCCGCTGCTCCTTCGAGCCGAACCAGATGATCTGGCGCGGGCGCAGCGTCGTGTCGACGAACACCGCCCGGCCCGGCTCGATCTGCACACTGCCCGGCCGGAACTCGTATCCGAGGTGGTCACCCATGTCGGTGCCCGTGACGGACGCCGTCAGCCGGGTGTTGCCGATGTTGTCGATGGCGAGGCGCGGCCGGCCGCGGAACCGCCCCTTGACCGTCGGCGGCACCAGTTCCGCCCGCACCTCGGTGAACGGCGTGATCGTCAGGTTGCCCTCGGGGACGGTCACCGCCTCCGGATGCTCGGTCGGCGTGATGCGCACCGCGTACGGATTGGGGCCGGCCGTCGCGTCCGGCGTGCGCGGCGGGGCGAAGGTCAGCTCGACCGTGCCCGTCGTCCCCGGATACAACCGCAGCGTCTGCGGCTCCACCGCCGTCCAGGGTGCCACCGCGCCCACCGGCTCGAAGCGGTACTCGTCGACGACGTCACCGGTGTTGCGCACCCGCAGCCGGACGGTCGTCCGGCCGCCGGGGTCGACGGTCGCCGCGGCCGGTTCCAGAGAAGTCCACAGAGTCACCTGTCGACGCTATGCCGCGGGGCGAGGGCCCGTCAGGAGGCCGGTGGGCACGACCGCTGCCCGAAAGGGCCGAGCGGCCGTGCCCGTTCACCCGGTTTCGGACCGGGTGCCGCCGCGTGTCAGACGGTGAAGCGGACGGCTTCCAGCTGGAGCTTCTGTTCCATGGGGCTGCCGCCGTAGATCCAGTCACCGGCCTTGGTGCAGCCGTTCCCCAGCCAGCCCCGGTCCTTGATGTGCGCGTTCTGGCAGACGGACCCCTCGATCGTCTTGATCGTGTAGCCCTCCATCGCCGCGACCGCCGGCTTGCTGGAGCCCATCCACATGTTGACGCCGTCGCCGGCCTTCGACCACTTGTCGCCGGTCAGCCAGCCCCCGACCACGTGGGCGGCGTTGCCCGCGACGCCGCCGGTCCTCGCCGTGGCGATGTTGAGGGCCTTGATGGGCAGGTTCTTGCCGGTCGTACCGGCGATCGCGCCGTCACAGACCGGGTCCTGCCAGCCCTTGTCCGCCACGTAGGCGCGGTAGCAGATGTGCCGCCCGTCGCTGCGTGCCGCGAGCTTGTTCACGGCGTCGGCCGCCGTCTCCTGCTTGGGCTTCACGGGGGCCTTCGACTCGGTCCCGCCGCCCCCGCCGCTGCCTCCGCTGCCGCTGTCGGCCGGGGCCTGGCTGCTGGCGGGCGCCTCGACCACGACGGGGGCCGTCGGGGTGGGCACCAGGGCCGGGGCGCTGGGCGTGGCCGAGGGGCTGGGCGCGAGGGTGCTGACGCCGGCCTCCGCGAGCTTCTCGTTGGCGCTGCTGTTGACCTGGGGCTTGTACGCCAGCCAGATCATCACGAACGCGATCGCCAGGGCCATCGTCAGACTGAGCGCCGTCGCCAGCCAGCGCGGCAGGAACCCGCGCTGCACGAAGGTGCCCTCCACCTCAAGCGCCTGCGCACCCGACCGGCGCACCGCCAGGTTGTAGCGCTGCTCCTCCTTCGAGCCGAACCAGATGATCTGGCGCGGGCGCAGCGTCGTGTTCACGAACACCGCCCGGCCCGGCTCGATCTGCACATTGGCCGGCTGGAGCTCGTACGCCAGCCGGTCGCCGTGGTCGCTGCCGCTCAGCGAGGCGGTGAGCTTGGTGTTGCCGATGTTGTCGATGGCGAGGCGCGGCCGGCCGCGGAACCGCCCCTTGACCGTCGGCGGCACCAGTTCCGCCCGCACCTCGGTGAACGGCGTGATCGTCAGGTTGCCCTCGGGGACGGTCACCGCCTCCGGATGCTCGGTCGGCGTGATGCGCACCGCGTACGGATTGGGGCCGGCCGTCGCGTCCGGCGTGCGCGGCGGGGCGAAGGTCAGCTCGACCGTGCCCGTCGTCCCCGGAAACAACCGCAGCGTCTGCGGCTCCACCGTCGTCCAGGGTGCGGTCGGGCCGACCGGCTCGAAGCGGTACTCGTCGACGACGTCACCGGTGTTGCGCACCCGCAGCCGGACGGTCGCCCGGCTGCCGGGGTCGACGGTGACGGAGGCGGGTTCGAGGGATGTCCACAGGCTCACGTGCCGACGCTACGGGGAGAGCGGCGGGCGGGGTCAGAGGCGACGGGGCAGGGTGCGTGCCCTGCCGGACCGCGGCCGGCTGCCCGCGGGGACCCGACGGCCCGCCACCGCCCCCGGAGCCGCCCCCGTGCTCCCGCCGGGAACCCCGTCGCACCGGCGGCGGCGACGGCCGCGCGGGCGGGTCCCCGCGGCCCGCGCTGCCCGCGAGGGCAACAGCCGTGCCCCGGACCATGCACCGGAAGCCGTTTCGGCGGACGCGCTTCGCGCGTGACGGTGAAAGACGTCCTGACGCGTACCCCGAGGAGAGCACAGCATGCCGTCCTACCTGTCGCCCGGCGTATACGTCGAGGAGGTGGCCAGCGGCTCCCGCCCGATCGAAGGGGTGGGCACCTCGGTGGCGGCCTTCGTCGGGCTCGCCCCGACCGGCCCCCTCAACGAGCCGACCCTGGTGACCAACTGGACCCAGTACGTGGCCGCGTTCGGTGACTTCACCGACGGCTACTACCTGGCGCACTCCGTCTACGGGTTCTTCAACAACGGCGGCTCGGCGGCGTACGTCGTCCGCGTCGGCGGTACCTCGGCGGGTGCCGCCGGAGACGCCAAGTCGCCCGCCGCGGTGTCCGGTTCC
Source organism: Streptomyces zaehneri (assembly GCF_032248645.1). Taxonomy (NCBI): domain Bacteria; kingdom Bacillati; phylum Actinomycetota; class Actinomycetes; order Kitasatosporales; family Streptomycetaceae; genus Streptomyces; species Streptomyces zaehneri. Next base: position 119,155 of record NZ_JASTTJ010000009.1, on the reverse strand, counting down.
GGCTCCGCGCCGGCCGCCCTCCCGGCCGGTGAGCCCAAGCAGCTCGGCACGTTCACGGTGACGGCCGTGGCGCCGGGCGAGACCGGCGGCCCGCTGAGCGTCGAGGTCGCGGACGCGGAGGGCGAAGGCCCCGCCGAGCGCTTCAAGCTGATCGTCAAGGACGGCGACAAGGCCGTCGAGACGTTCGACGTCTCGGCGAAGAAGGGCAACCGCTCCTACGTCGTCACCCAGGTCAAGGAACGCTCCAAGCTCATCACCGTGGCCGAGGCGGCGCCCGCCGCGCAGCTGGCCCGCCCGGACAACCAGACGGTCGCGCTGGCCGCGCCGCCCGCCGGCGCGCCGGCCGGTGCGGTCGAGACCGCGCAGCCCGTCGGCCCGGCGCAGTACCTGGGCGACAGCTCCGACCGCACCGGCTTCGGTGGCCTGGAGGCCGTCGACGAGGTGTCCATGGTCGCGGTGCCCGACCTGATGGCCGCCTACCAGCGCGGCGCGATCGACCTGGAGTCGGTCAAGGCCGTCCAGCTGGGGCTGATCGCCCACTGCGAGCTGATGGGCGACCGCGTCGCCATCATCGACCCGCCGCCCGGCCTGAACGCCCGTCAGATCCGGGTGTGGCGCCAGGAGACGGCCGGTTACGACTCCAAGTACGCGGCCCTGTACTACCCGTGGATCAAGTCCTTCGACCCGTCCGCGGGCAAGGCCCGGCTGATCCCGCCGAGCGGCCACGTGGCCGGCGTGTGGGCCCGCAACGACTCCGAGCGCGGCGTCCACAAGGCCCCCGCGAACGAGGTCGTGCGCGGCGCGGTGGACCTGGAGATCCAGATCACCCGTGGCGAGCAGGACCTGCTGAACCCGATCGGCGTGAACTGCATCCGGGCGTTCCCGGGCCGCGGCATCCGCATCTGGGGCGCCCGCACCCTCTCCTCCGACCCGGCCTGGCGCTACCTGAACGTCCGCCGGTACTTCAACTACCTGGAGGAGTCGATCCTGATCGGCACCCAGTGGGTGGTGTTCGAGCCGAACGACCACGCCCTGTGGGCCCGGATCCGGCGCAACGTCTCGGCGTTCCTCGTGAACGAGTGGCGCGGGGGCGCGCTGTTCGGCGCCCGCCCGGAAGAGGCGTTCTACGTCAAGTGTGACGAGGAGTCCAACCCGCCGGAGTCGGTCGACCTCGGCCGCGTGATCTGCGAGATCGGCATCGCGCCGGTCAAGCCCGCCGAGTTCGTGATCTTCCGGCTGGCCCAGTTCTCCAGCGGCAACGGAGAGCTGGAGGAGTAGGCCCGGAGCAGGCCCTCCGCCGTCGTACCGCCCTCTTCACCACACGTAGAAGGAAAGCCAGATGAGTCTCCAGCCGGGTGACGCCCTTACTTCACACAATTTCGGCCTCCAGATCGACGGCGTGATGGTCGAGTACCTCGCCGAGGTCAGCGGCCTCAGCCTCGAACAGGACGTCATCGAGTACCAGCAGGTCTCCGCGCAGGGCAAGCCCGTCACCAAGAAGCTGCCCGGCGTGAAGAAGGCGGGCACCTGCACGGTCGTGCGCGGTATGACCCAGTCCGCGGCGTTCAACCAGTGGATCACCGAGTCGATCAACGGCGTGATGGGCACCGCCCGCAAGAACGCCACGATCATGGTGATGGACTACCAGAACAACCCGGTCAAGCGGTACAACATGCGCAACGCCTGGTGCAGCAAGATCGACACCAGCTCGGTGAAGGCCGGCGAGGCCTCCGCGCTGACCGAGACCGTGACGATCACGTTCGAAGAACTGGTCATCGAGTAATGCGGCGCACGGCTGTCCGGGCGGCGGCGGCGAGCGGGGAGCCGCAGGAGGCGCTCCCGGCCACCGCCGTGCCCGAGTCCGAATCCCTGTCCGGCTCCGCGTCCGCGTTCTCCGCGCCGGGCGCGGCCGCCGCCCCGGCCCCCGCGCCGTACCGGCTCCAGACGGAGTTCCCCTTCGAGCTGCCGCGCGGGTACGTCGACGAGGCGGGCACGGTCCACCGCGACGGCGTGATGCGGCTGGCGACGGCGCGGGACGAACTGGTCCCGCTCCGCGACATCCGCGTCCAGGAGAACCCGGCGTACCTGTCGGTGGTGCTGCTGGGCCGGGTCATCACCCGCCTCGGCAGCCTCCCGCTGGTCCACGACGGCGTCGTGGAGAACATGTTCGCCTCCGACCTGGCGTTCCTCCAGGACTTCTACCGTCAGGTCAACGCCGAGGGGCACACCCGCGCCTCGGTGCAGTGCCCCCACTGCTCGGAGCCCTTCGAGGTGGAACTCGGCGGGAGCCGCCTGGGGGAATCGTGACGTACGCGACCGACCGGCTGCACGAGGAGATCGCGTACGTCGCCTACCACTTCCACTGGGGCCAGGACGAGATCCTGGACCTGGAACACCACGACCGGCGCCGCTACGCCGACCAGATCGCGTCCCTGGTGACCCGGGGCGGGGCGGAGGGCTGAGGCATGGGGTTCCTGGAACGGTTCCGGAGTGGCCGCGGGGGCGGGCGCGGGGACGGCTCGGGCCCGTCGCCGGCCGCCGACACCGCCGCGCCGGCCACGACCGGCGGCGGCAGCGCCCCGGCGCACGACGCCGGTGCGACGCCACGCGTCGTCGCGGCCGCCTGGCCGACGCTCCCGCCCATCCAGCGCGCGGCGGCCGGGAGCACGTCGGGAGTCGCCGACGCCGGGTTCGGCGGCCGGCTGGCCACCTGGCAGAACCCCTCCTTCACCGGCACCGGCTTCCAGGCGGTGCTCGACGCGGCGCCGGGCGGCCTGATGAGCAGCCTGCGGACGGCTCCACCGGTCGCCGAACCCGAGCGGGTGGCGGCACCGCCCCGGCCGACCCCCCTTCAGCGTGCCGTTCCCGCGTCCTCGCCGGTCGTTCCGCGCCCGGCCTCGGCCGGTCCGGGCTCCACGGCCGGTCCGGGCTCCACGGCCGGTCCGGGTGGGGCGAGTGCTTCGAGTGCTTCGGGTGCTCCGGGTGCTTCAAGTGGGACGAGAGCTACCGGGGTTGCGGCTTCGGGTGCGGCCCCGCGCCCGTCCGGGTCGGCGGCTCCGGCTGCCTCCACGGTGCCCGTGGTGCCGTCCCGGCCGACGGAGCCGTCCGCTCCCGCCGCCTCCCCGGCGCGGGGCATCCGGGTGTCCCCGGCGAGCCCGGTCCCCTCGACGGGTCCGGCCCCGCTGACGAGGTCCGTGTCGGCGCCGGTACAGCGGCGCAGCCTGCCCGCGCGACCGTCGTCCCCGTCCGCCTCCCCGGCACCGACCCAGGCCCCTGCCCCTGCCCCTGCCCCGGCCCCGGCCCCGGCTTCGTCCGGCGGCAGCGGATCGGCTCAGGCGTCCGGCCGGGGTGCGGAGACCGACGGCGCCGACGCGGCGAGCGGCAAGGAGCCCGCTCCGGGTCCGCGAGGAGCCGCCACCGCGAGTTCACCGGCGGCGGGAGGCAACTCCGGTGCGGGGGAGTCCCGTACGGCTGCTCGCCCGCCCGTCGGGCTCCAGCGGGCGGTACCCCGTACCGCGGGCTCGGCGCCCAGCGGCGCCCCGGTGCGGGTACAGCGCGCGGTGCCGGGCGCGGGTGGCGCGGGTGCGGCTGTCCCCGGTCCGTCGGCGGTGGGCGGCGACACGCCCATCGCGCGGGCCGGTTCGGCTCTGCCGCCGCCGGCGAAGCCGCCGGCCGCGTCGGCCGGTTCGGGGCCCGCGGGCGCACCGGGTCCCGCAGGAGCGTCGAGGCCCTCGGCCCCTCCGTCGGGCGGTTCCGCCGGGTCCCCTTCGGCGAGCGCCGGTCACAGCGTGCAGCGTGCCGTTCCGGCGCGTACGACGCCGTCCTCCTCCCCCGGTGGGGCACCCGGGGGCGCCGGCATGCGCTCCCCGGGCAGCGGCGCCGCCGCACCTCGGCCGGGCGGAACGGAACGTGGCCCGTCGCCGACGTCCACACCAGGTCCACCCCCGGCGACGCCTCCACGCTCCGCCCCGACAGCCCCGCCCTCGTCGTCATCCCCGCCCTCCTCGCCCTCCTCGCCCTCCGGCACGGTCGCGCCGGTCACCGTGAGCAGACGTGCTGCCACCGACGCGAGCTCCACGCCCACCGCCGACGCCCCCACCGGGTCGTCGGCCGCCCGCAGTTCGGGTGCCGGGTCCGGTCCCGGTCCTGGGTCCGGGTCCGGTTCCGCGGCCGGACGCATGCCCGGCTCCGGTTCCGTGTCATCCCCCGGCCAGGCCGCCACCCCCGCTTCGGGCTCCGCTTCCACCTCCGCCTCGACCTCCGGTGCCGCCTCCGGTCCTGTGCGAGGATCCGGGCCCGCTTCGGGATCCGGGCCGAGCATCGGCTCCGGTTCGCCCGTGCGTCCCGGCTCGGCCTCCGGTGGCGGTGGTCGTACGTCGGCCCCCGACGTGCAGCGGGCGGCGACTCAGGGCTCGGCCTCGGGCCCCACCGCGACCTCGCGTGACGGTGGCCGCACAGCGACGCCCGCCGTGCAACGCGCCGCGACGGCTCCGGCCTCGAACTCCGGCACCGGTCCCGGCCCCGGCCCCGGGTCAGGTGCAGCCTCCGGTGCGGGCCCTGCCCCCGCGCCTGGCCCCGTCGCGACCTCGCACGACGGTGGCCGGACGCCCGCCCCGAGCGTGCAACGCGCCCCGACGGCATCCCCCTCGCCTCTCGGCCCCGGCTCGGGCCCCGCCTCGGCGCCCGGTCCCACCACGGGTTCCGGCGACGCCGGCCGCGCGTCGACCCCCACCGTGCAACGCGCCGCGACGACACCGGCCTCGACGCCGTCCCGGCCGACGACCACACCCGCGCCCACACCCGCGCCCACCGGCCCTCGTACGGCAGCCACCGACGTGCAACGCTCCGTGTCGGCCCCCGTTCCGGTCACCCCGCCCGCGCGACCCGCCACGCCCGGTCCGGGCGTCGTGCGCGGCTCGGTGCCGGTACCGGTACCGGTGCACGGCGGCCCGGCGCTTCCGGCGCGCTCCGCCGCCAACTCCCCCGCTCCTGAAGCGGGTTTTGCGACCACGCCCGCACCCGGGTCCGTGTCCGCGCCCTCCGCGCCCGCCTTCCCTTCCGCGACGAGCGTCCAGCGGGCCGCCTCCGGTGCGCCCGCCCCCCGGCGTCGCGCGGGTCTCGGCGCCCCCACGAGCCTTCCCTCGGGCCGACCGGGCCCGGCGACGCCGCTCGGCCCGCCCGCGGCCTCGCCGACGCCTCCCGCGGCTCCGGCCCCCGTCGGCACGCCCTCCGCAGCCTCGTCCGCCCACGGCACCGGCGCCCCGGGTGCGGGCACCGAACCACTGCCCCCGCTGCGACGCTCCACCCCTCTCGGCGCCCCCGTACAGCGTGCCGCCGTACCGGTCACCGCCGCCGCGCAGCCCACGCAGCCCACGCAGCCCACGGCATCGCGACCCGCGCTGGGCGCCCCCCTCTCCACCCGGCCCGCCGACGCCGCACCGCTGAACGCACCCAGCGGCATCCCGATCGGACCCCAGGGCGACGCCCCCCGTGCGGCGACCGGTCCCGGCGGCGTCTCCTCGGCGCTGCCGCCGTTCACGCCCCCCGTCGTACAGCGCAGCGCCGCGCTGCCCGGCGCCCCCGAACTCCCGCTGCCCACGGCATCGTCCGCCCGCGGCACCGGCACGCCGACGCATCGTCCGGCCGCGCCGCCCCAGGACACCGCCACCGGCCCCACGGGCCCCGTGCCCCGTACGGTCCGTCCCACGACGACGACCGGACAGCACCACCCGGCACACACCGCACACCCCGTGGCCCTCACCGGCAGGCCCCCGGTGGCCCCGGTGTCCCCGGTGTCCCCGGTCCCCGTGCAGCGGCACGTGGCCAAGGCGCCCGTACCGTTGCGCCGCACCACGCCCGGCGCGACCGCGGGCGGGCCCGTGGCGCGTCCGTACCCCACCCCCGCCCCCGGCCTCACGCCTGGGCTCGCACCGGCGACGGCACCCGCGACCCTGCCCGCCCCGCCGGCTCCGGTCCTTCAGCGTCGGGCACTGCCCGCTCCGGGAGCGGCGGCCGGCGCCCCCGTACGTCCCGCCGCGCCACCGTCACCCCTCGCACCACCGGCCCAGGCGGCGCCCATCCCGGTGCCGGTCTCCCTGCCGGTGCCGCCCCCCGCCCCACGGCCGCTGCCCGCGGCTCCCACGGCTCCCGCACCGGTGGTCCAGCGGCGCCACGCCACACTGCCTCCCACACTGCCGAAGCCGCCCCGCGGCGCCGGTGGGCCCCCGTCCGGCGCCGACCAGGGTGCGGCGGATCCGGCGCACGCGCACGCGCAGGCGCATCCCGGTTTCGATCCGCGCGCGCTCACCGACTTCCAGCTCGACGAGCTGACGCACCGCCTGACCGGTCGCATCACCCGTCTGCTCCGCACCGAGCTGCGGCTCGACCGCGAACGGATCGGCAGACTCCGCGACCCCCGCCACTGACCGCGCCACCGGCCCCGAAACCCCCGCCGCTCCCGACGCCCCCTCTCCCAGAAAGGCCAGGCCCCGATGCCCTCCGATCTCGACCCGGGCTCCACCATCTTCTTCACCCTGACCATCGACGGCGAGAGCCTCGGCTTCTTCAACGGGTGTGAGGGGCTCTCGTCCCAGGTGGAGATCGAGCACCGCCAGGAGGGCGGCAACAACGGCTTCGTCTGGCAGCTGCCCTCCCGGGTCACGTTCTCCACGATCCGGCTGACCCGTCCGCTCACCCCGGACACCACCAAGGTCGCCAAGTGGATCTCGTCGGTCACCACGGGGGTGACCCGGCCGACCGCGCAGATCGCGGCGCTGCGCGCGGACGGTTCGGAGGTCGCCCGCTGGGGGCTCATCGACGTGCTGCCGGTCAGCTGGCAGGGGCCGTCCCTCAGCCCGGACAGCCCGGGGGTGGCCACGGAGGTCCTGGAGATCACCCACCACGGCTTCACGGACTGAGGACCGGGACGAGAACCAGACCAGGACCAGGACGAGGCAGGGAGTACAAGCCATGGCCAAGGGAAGCAAAGGCGGCGCCGGCAAGAGCCTGGTCCGTGCCACCCTCGCGATCCACGAACCGCCGGTGGGCACGAGCACGACCCCCGGCGGGCTGATCAAATCCTTCGGGTTCGACTTCAACCCGGCGCAGCTCCAGCTCGGCCGCCGGGCCCAGTGGAAGGTCACGCCCACGGCGGCCGTCCGGGACGGCTCCGTACCGGAGTTCATGGGCCCGGAGCCCCGCGAGATGACCGTCGAGATCTTCCTCGACACCTCGGACCAGCCCGGCAGCAACACCGTCCTGAAGAAGGTCGAGTCGCTGCTGGAGTGCTGCGAGGTCACCACCAAGAGCATCGCCGCCAAGCAGCCCTCGCCGCCGTGGGTGGTCTTCCAGTGGGGCTCGTTCTCCACGGCCCGCTTCACCTCCTACGTCAGCAGCATCGACGTCACGTACTCGCTCTTCGGCACGACCGGCGTCCCGATCCGCGCCACCTGCCAGGTGCGCCTGCACGAGATCCCCAGCAAGACGAAGGGCCAGAACCCGACCTCCGGCGCCCTCACCGCGCAGCGCGTGCACCGGGTCGTCGCCGGTGACTCCCTGCAGTCACTGGCCTGGCGCGAGTACGGCGACGCCTCCGCGTGGCGGTCCATCGCCGAGGTCAACGGCATCGACGACCCCTCCCGCCTGCCGACCGGCATCGAGCTCGTGATGCCCTCCGCCGAGGAGGTGCGCCACTAGTGGTCCAGTCCGCGTTCTCCAGCGTCATCCAGGTCACCCTCGGTGGCGGTCCCCTTCCCGTCGACATCGCGCCGCTCCTCGTCGACGGCTGGGTCGACCAGGGCCTCGGGGTGCCGGCCGCGTTCCGGCTCACCTTCCGCGACCCCGGCCGTCTGGTCCTCGGCAAGCTGAAGGTCAAGTTCGGCACCCCCGTCGTCCTCGCCCCGATCGCCGACGGCAAGGGGGCGGGCGACCCGCTCCTCACCGGCGAGGTGTGCGGCCTGGAGGCCGACTACGACGGCACCGGCAGCTTCACCGTCATCCGGGGCTACGACTTCGGCCACCGTCTGATGCGCCAGCGCCGCGTCGCCGCCTACCGCAACCAGAGCGCCTCCGACATCGCCCGCAAACTGGCCGCCCAGGACGGCGTCCCGGTCGGGAAGATCCAGTCCACCAAGACCGTCTACGAGTTCATCAGCCAGGCCAACGTCACCGACTGGGACTTCCTCGCCCGGCTGGCCGACGAGAACGAGATGGTCATGTCGGTGGACGCCAAGGGCAAGTTCCAGTTCGTCAAGCCCGACCCCGCGTCCGGCGCGCCGCCCACCTCCACCCCCGGCGACAAGAGCCCCTTCGTCCTCGAGGCCGGCACCGACATCCTCCGTCTGCGGGCCGCCGTCACGGCCGCCGAGCAGGTCGCGACCGTCGAGGCGCGCGGCTGGGACGTGACGACCAAGAAGAAGCTCACCGCGACCGCGCCCGCCAAGACCAATCCCGGCATCAGCATCGGCACGACCCCCGGCGACGCCGCCGCCAAGTTCAAGCCGGCCAAGCTGGTCGACGCGCAGACGCCGTACGACCGGCAGTCGGAGGTGAAGTTCGCCGCCGAGGCCCTCGCCGACGACGTCACCGGCTCCTTCGCCGAGCTGGAGGTCATCGCGCGCGGCACCCCGAAGCTGCGCCCCGGTCTGCCCGTCACCCTCGCCGACGTCGGCGCCCCCTTCGAGGGCAAGTACACCGCCACCTCCGTACGGCACGTCTTCGGCGACGGCAAGCACTACGAGGCCTGGGTGACGGTCAGCGGACGGCAGTGGCGGTCCCTGTACGGACTCGCCTCCGGCGGCGGCAACGCCTCCAACGGCCTGAACCTCCCCGGCACCGCCAACGCCCTGGTCACCGACGCCGGCGACCCGCTCAAGCAGGGCCGCGTCAAGCTCCAGTTCCCCTGGCTCGACGACGCCTACGTCAGCGACTGGACGCGCGTGGTGCAGTGGGGCGGCAAGCGCGGCGGCTCGATCTTCCCCCTCGACGTCGGCGACGAGGTGCTGGTCGGCTTCGACCGGGGCGCCCTGGACCACCCCTACGTCATCGGCGGCCTGTACAACGGCAAGGACAAGCCGACCCCCGTCAAGGACGTGCCCCTGCACGACGGCGCCCGGCAGCGGGCCTCCCGGCACACCCTGTCCGACCGCGAGGGCAACCGGGTGGACCTGCTCAGCCAGCGGACCGGCGGCAAGCAGGGCGTGCGGCTGACCAGCGGCGACGACAAACTCGTCATCAACCTGGACCGGGCGCAGACCGAGATCACCGTGGACAGCAAGGGCACCGTCAGCATCACGGGCAGCCGCTCGGTGACCGTCAAGGCGGGCACCGACCTCACCCTCACCGCGGGCCGCAACATCGCCATCAGGAGCGGCGGCTCCATCACCCTGCGGGGCAACCTGATCAACATCAGGTCGATGACGGGCATGGTGTCGGTGGACGCGGCGGGCCTGCTCAACCTCAAGTCGGGCGGCGCCGCCACGTTCAGCGCGGGCGCCACCGTCCAGATCAACTCCACCGCCAACGTGGGCATCCGGGCCGCCACGCTCATGCTCCAGGGCATGGTCATGGTCAACGCCAAGCCGTACCCGCTGCCGTGACGCGCGGACGGCACGCCGTGAGAATCAGGAAAAGGCAGGTGGCCCTCTGATGGCCGAGCAATTCGTCGGATCGGGCTGGGCGTTCCCGCTCCGCATCGGCCCCACCGGGGGCATCGCCCTGGTCAGCGGGGAGCGCGAGATCGAGGAGGCCATCCGGCTGATCCTCGCCACCGCGCCGGGCGAACGCCCCATGCGCCCGGAGTACGGCTGCGCGATCCACGACCTGGTCTTCGCCCCGGTCAACGAGGCGACGGCCGGGCGTATCCAGCACGAGGTGTACACCAGCCTCGACCGCTGGGAGCCGCGCATCGAGGTCACCGACGTCGAGGTCACCGCCGGCGCCGAACAGGGCGTGCTCTTCATCGACGTCCAGTACGCGATCCGCGGCACCAACAATCCGCGCAGTCTCGTCTTCCCCTTCTACGTCATTCCGTCCCACGACGAGCCGGGTCTTCCCGGTCCGTCCGGTACGGCTTCCGAAAGCGACCGCTGATGGCCCTGCCCTCCCCGAACCTGGACGACCGCCGCTTCCAGCAGTTCGTCGACGACGCCAAGCGCTACATCCAGCAGCGCGCACCGGAGTGGACCGACCACAACGTCTCCGACCCGGGCGTGACGCTCGTCGAGACGGTCGCCCACATGGCCGACCAGATCGTCTACCGCCTCAACCGCGTCCCCGACAAGAACCACCTCGCCTTCCTGGACCTGGTCGGCATCCGCCTGTTCCCGCCGTCCGCCGCCCGCACGGAGGTCACCTTCTGGCTGTCCGCGCCGCAGGACGAGCCGGTCCTGCTGCCGGTGGGCACCGAGGTGGCGACGGTCCGCACGGAGAGCGAGGAAGCCGTCGTCTTCGCGACGGAGCGCGAACTCACCGTCGTGCCGAGCCAGTTGAACCACCTCGTCGTGCAGCACCGGGGCGAGCCGGTCACCGACCGGACCACCGACCTCGCCGAGGGCAAGGACCTGCTCTGCTTCGCCGAGGCGCCGCAGCCCGGCGACTGCATGCTGTTCGGCCTGAGCGCCGCCGTCCCGCACTGCGCGGTGGTCCTGGAACTCGACAGCCGCGTCGACGGCGTCGGCGTCGACCCCCGCCAGCCCCCGCTGGTCTGGGAGGCGTGGACCGAGGACGGCTGGCAGGAGTGCGAGATCGACCGCGACGGCACCGGCGGCCTCAACCGCCCCGGCGAGGTCGTCCTGCACATCACCGGCGGCCACGTCCTGTCCCGCTCCGGCGGCCAGGAGGCCGGCTGGCTGCGCTGCCGCGTCACCGAGCCCCTCCCCGGCCAGCCCTTCTACACGACCTCCCCGACCGTGCGGTCCGCCGAGGTGTTCACGGTCGGCGGCACCGCCCCCGCCGTGCACGCCGAGACCGTCTACGACGAGGCCCTCGGCGAGTCCACGGGCCTGCCCGGCCAGCACGTCGCCCTCGCGCACGCGCCCGTCGTCGGCGACGACCCGCCGCTGCTGCTCCAGACCGCCCAGCACGAGGGCTGGTCCGACTGGCAGGTCGTCCCGCACTTCGCCGCCTCCGGCCCCGACGACCGCCATGTCACCCTCGACGCGGCCACCGGCGAGATCGCCTTCGGCCCGTCCGTCCGCGAACCCGACGGCAAACTCCGCCAGTACGGCGCCGTCGCCCCCAAGGGCTCGGTCATCCGCGCCCGCCGCTACCGCACGGGCGGCGGCCGCGCGGGCAACGTGGCCCGGGGCGCGGTCCAGGTGCTCCGCACCTCCGTCCCGTACGTCTCGGAGGTCGTCAACCGGGAGGCCGCGCGCGGCGGAGTCGACGGCGAGACGGTGGAGGAGGCGAAACTCCGCGCGCCGATCACCCTGCGCGCCCAGGAGCGGGCCGTGACGCTGCGCGACTACGAGGAACTCGCCCGCCGTGCCGCCCCCGAGACCGCCCGCATCACCTGCCTGGAGGGCCGGCCCGACGAACACGGCTCCTACGCGGTACGGGTGCTGGTGGTCCCGCAGGCCGTACCGGACCCCGGCGGACGCCTCCGCTTCGAGCAACTGGTGCCCGGCGACTCCCTGCTGGACCGCATCACCCGCCACCTCGACGAACGCCGTCTGATCGGCACCAGGCTCGCCGTCGGCCCGCCGTACTACCAGGGCGTGACGGTGGTGGCGACGGTGCACGCCTTCCGGGGCGTCGACACGGACCGCGTCCGCCGCCAGGCCCACGACGCCCTCTACCGCCACCTCGACCCGCTGATCGGCGGCGCGGACGGCAAGGGCTGGCCCTTCGGCCGCCCGGTGCAGTCGGGCGAGGTGTTCGCCGTCCTCCAACGCGTCCCGGGAGTGGAGCTGGTCGACCAGGTCATGCTGCACCCCGCCGACCCGCTGACGGGCAAGCGCGGCGAGGCCACCGACCGCATCGACCTGGCCGCCCCGGCCCTGGTGTTCTCCTACGACCACCGGGTGCGCGTGATCGGGGACGGCGCATGAGCGGCGCGAACTCGCCGAAGGGAACGGGGCGTTGAGGGGCTCGGTGGACGGACTCGGCTCCTCCGTGCCGATCGGCGCGATGCTGCCGGCCGTGTTCGCCGACGACGACCTGGCACAGCGCTTCGTCGGGGGCCTGGACGAGGTGATGGCCCCCATCCTCAACGTCCTCGACTGCCTGCCCGCGTACTTCGACCCGGCCCTCGCCCCGGTCGACTTCACCCGCTGGCTGGCGAGCTGGGTCGGCGCGGAGACCGACGGCACGGAACCGGAACCGAGACTGCGGGCCGCGGTCGCGGCGGCCGCCTACCTGCACCGGGTGCGCGGCACCCGGCGCGGGCTGTCGGAGACGGTCCGGCTGGCCTTCGGCGTGGAGCCGGAGATCTCCGAGAGCGGCGGCGCCGAGTGGAGCGCCCGGCCGCTCGGCCCGGTCCCGGGCCAACCGCGGCCGCACCTGCACGTCACGATCCGGCTGCCCGACCCCGGCCCGGCGGACGAGCACCGCCTGGACACCCTCGTGGCCGCCGCCCGCCCCGCCCACATGCCGTACACGGTCAAGGTGACCGCCGCCGAAAGGACCCCGGAGAGATGACCACCCAGAACTGCGCCGAGTGCGGCACGCGGGCCGAGCCCGGCCAGTCGTTCTGCGACGCCTGCGGCGCCGTACTGAGCTGGACGGACCGCCCCCCGGCCCGCGCCGGCTCGGGCACCGGGTCGGGCTCGGGCACCGGGTCGACCGCCGGGTCGGGGTCGGGGTCCCCGTCGGGGTCCGGGCCGGGCTCGGGGCCGAACGCCGGTGCCGGATCCGGTTCGGATTCCAGGCCCGGCACGGGCTTCGCCGCCGGGACGGTCTCGAACTCGGGCTCGAACTCGGGCACGGGCTCGGGCTCGGGCTCCGGAACAGGTGCCGGTACAGGTTCCGGTGCCGGGTCCGCGACGGGTGACGGGGCAGGAGCGGGGGCACCCTACGGGTCCGGGACGGCTTCCGGGTCCGGGACGGCGTCCGCTCACGGGTCCGGGTCCGGGTCCGGCTCGGCTTACGGGTCCGGGGCAGCGGCCGGGGCCGACCCCGGGGCCGTGAGTGGCGGCTCCGGGACCGGGTACCACTCCGCGGAGGGCACGCGGGAGCCGTCGGGCGCCGCGGGGCCGGAGGCCGGTGCGGTCTCGGGTACGGCTGCCGCCTCCGCCACCACCGCTCCCGCACCCGCAGCCGCCCCGGCCCATGCCTCCGGCGCCGTCTCCGGTACGGCGGGGGCGAACGCGTCGGCACCCACCTCGCCCCACACCACACCTGAGCCTTCGACCCAGGCCGCCGCCCCGGCCGCCGACGACGACTACGACCCGGACGACGAGGACACCACGGAAACTCCCCTGCCGGTCATCCCGCCGGAGGACGGCACCGCCGCTCCGTCAGGCGCACCGGCCTCCGCGCAAGCACACGCCCACGCTCACGCCCCCGACCAGACCGCCCCCACCACACCCGTGCCGGCGGCCGCGCCCGCGCCCGCCCTCGGCGACACGATGGCCGCCCGCGCCCGCTCCCTCCTGGTCCCCGTCACCGACGCGGAGCCGCGCCCCGCCGCGCCCCCGTCCGTGGCCCCGGTCCTGCCGGGCAGGCCGGTCGCGGACCGACCGCAGGTACGCGCGCCCGGACCCGTCCAGGGCGAGCAGTACGGCGTCGCGTGCCCCTGGTGCGCCACCCCCAACAACCCCGACCGGCACTTCTGCGTCCGCTGCGCGATGCCCATGACGCTGGAGGACCGCTCCTCGCTCCGCCTCCCCTGGTGGCGCCGCCTGTTCAGCCGCAACGGCGCGTCCCCCTGGGCCGGCGACCGGCCGCGCCTGCGCCGTACGTTCGACCGCATCCTCAGCTGGGTGGTGGCGGCGGTCGTCCTCACCCTCGTGATCATCGCGGCGATGAACACACCGGAGGCGATCCAGGCCACCCGCGACCACTTCGCCAAGCGCGCGCCGGTCGCCCCGGACTCGTTCGCGGCCTCGCGCTCCTACCCGGGGCACAAGCCGGAGCTGGCCTTCGACAAGATCAACAACAGCTGGTGGGGTCCCGGCGTCTCGCAGTCGGGCGAGGGCGAGTGGATCGAGGCCCGCTTCGACGAGCCGACCCGCCTGCTGGACCTGATCATCACCTCGGGCACGTCGGTCCGTCCCGACCAGCTCAACCAGTCGGCCCTCCCGCACCGCATCAAGGCGACGATCACCCTGAAGGACGGCAAGACGACGACCCGGGAGATCACCCTGGACCAGAGCTCGGGCGGCCAGCGGCGCGCCTTCCGCGTGGGCGAGGTCACCAAGGTCCGCTTCACGATCGAGTCGTCGTACATGGCGTCCGGGAGCAAGCAGGTGTCGATAGCCGAGATCGAGTTCTTCGGCCGTTCGAGCGCCAACTCGACCTGACGGCTTGACGGCTTGACGGCCTGACGGCCTGACGGCCTGACCTGGCGGTTTCAGGGCCCTGGTCGGCCGGGAGGAAGGTCTCCCGGCCGACCAGGGCCCTTCCTCTCGGGATGTACTTGCGTAAGTCAAGCAAGCTATTTATAGTTGCCTGAGTTAAGCAAGCTAGTTCACCCGCTGTGGAAGGAACCGCCGTGAAGTCGCTGACCTCCTTCGCCCGCTTCGTGGTCTTCGGCGGCGGCACCGGAGTCCTCTCCAGCCTGGCCGTCCCGCTGCTGGCGGTGCTGATGCCGTGGACCCTGTCGAACGCGCTGGTCACCATCGCCTCGACGGTCCTGTGCACCGAACTCCACGCCCGGTACACCTTCCGCACCGGCCGCCGCGCGGGCCTGCGCCGGCACTGGCAGTCGGCGGGTTCGGCGGCGGCCGCCTACGCGGCGACCTCCGTGGCCGTTTTCGCCCTCCACGCGATCCAGCCGACCCCCGGCCTGCTCACCGAGCAGCTCGTCTACCTCTCGGCCTCGGGCCTCGCCGGCACAGGCCGCTTCGTGATCCTGCGCCTCTTCGTCTTCGCGACAGGCGCCGACCACGAGACGGCGAAGACGGCGAAGACGACCGGCGCGGTGCACACGGTGAACCCGCCGAGCATGCCGAAGGCGGCGAAGACGGCCGGCACGCACCAGCCGGCCGACGTGACGACGCTCCCCCGCCCCCGGCGGACGCCGGTCAGCACCGGCGGGCTCACGGCGGCGCTCAGCCCGAGCTGACCGGGGCGCGGGCCCGCACGCCCTCACCGCGAGGGCCGGCGCGCCTGCCTGGCTTCGCGGTCCAGGGCCCAGGCGTCCGCCACCGGGCCGAGGTGCCCGAGCTTGTCGGGGTTGATCACCAGCCGGACCGCCCGGATCCGCCCGTGGAGCACGTCGAGCGCCAGGGTGTGGAGCACCCTGCCGTCCCGGTCGCGGAAGATCGCGCCGGGCTGGCCGTTGATCTCGTGCGGCTCGAAGGTCACGTCGATCCGGGCCACCAGGACACAGGCGGTGGCGAGCACCCGGGCCACGTTCTCGGCGCCGATGACGGCCCTGGCCAGCTGCGGGGCCTTGCCGCCGCCGTCGCCGACCATCGCCACGTCGGCGGCGAGCAGCTTCCGCAGGCCGGCGACGTCGCCTTCGCGGAGGGCGTCGAAGAATCCGGACGCCAGTTCCTCCCGCTCCCTGCGGTCCGCCGCGAAGCGTGGCCGGCCCTCGGCCATGTGGCGCCGGGCCCGCACCACGAGCTGGCGGCACGCCGCCTCCGAACGCCCCACGGCCGCCGCGACCTCGGGGAAACCGAACGCGAACACCTCCCGCAGCACGAAGACCGCCCGTTCGAGCGGGCTGAGCCGCTCGAGGAGCAGCAGGGCCGCCACCGACACCGAGTCGGCCAGTTCCGCCGACCGCGCCGGATCCTCGTAGGGGTCGCTGAGCAGTGGCTCGGGAAGCCAGTCCCCGACGTACTCCTCCCGCCGGACGCGGGCCGAGCGCAGCACGTCGATCGAGAGCCGGGTCACCACGGCCGAGAGGAAGGCCTTGGCCGACCTGGGCCGGGTCGGGGAGGCCTCGAAGCGCAGCCAGGCGTCCTGGACGACGTCCTCGGCCTCACCGACGCCGCCGAGGATCCGGTAGGCGATCGAGAACAGCAGCGGCCGCAGCTCCTGGAACTCCTCGGTCCTGCCCATCCCGGCTCCTCCGTGACATCACCCACGCGATCAGAGGCCGAAGCGGCCCCACGCGACGAACGCGGCGCAGGCGAGATAGACCAGGTTGAGCACCACCGGTCCGGACTCGCCCAGGCGTCCGTGGGTCATCATCGCGCCGGCCATCAGCAAGATCCAGCAGACGGCGGTCACCGGCACCAGAACCGGCGCGACACCGAGCGCGCCAGGCAGGATCAGGCCTGCCGCGGCCAGCAGTTCCAGGACACCGAGCGTCTTGACGAAGGCGACGCCGACGTCGGCGGTCCATCCTCCACCGGGGGCGGCGGCCAGCGTCTCCTTGGGCACGAACGTCTTGGTGACCCCACCGGCCAGGGCCACAGCGGCCAGCAGTCCGGCGACGATCCACAGCGCGAGGTCCATCGTCCACTCCTTGATCGGGGCTTGCCCTCCCTGCACCCCGTAGGACGAGACAGCGGCCCCCGCCTGTGACATCCGCCCCCGGCGAGTGCCACGAAGGCCTCACGCGCCGGACGGACCGCCCTCCACCCACCCGTCCACCGGCACATCCGCCGTGATGTCCACCGGCACGCCCACCGGCACATCCATCGGCACGTCCACCGGCATCTCCGCGTGGGCGACGAAGTCGTCGACGAGGCGGTTGAAGAGGGTGGCGAGCCGCCGCAGATCGTCCGGCGTCCAGTCGGCCAGCGCGAGGGTCATGCCCTGGCGGCCGACGTCCCGAACCCGGCCGATCGCGACCCGGCCCGCGTCGGTGAGCTGGATGAGCTGGGCCCGCCGGTCCTCCGGGTCGGGGAAGCGGACCACGAGGCCGGACTTCTCCAACTGCCGTAGCTGCCGCGTGACATGGGAGGCCTCCACGGACAGCCGCACGGCGAGCATCCCGGGGCGCAGCGGGTCGCTCTCGGCGAGATGGCGCAGGATCGCCACGGCGGCCCGGTCCAGCGGAAGTCCGGCGTTCGCCATCAGCCGGTCGTGCCAACGGGCGCGGGTCGCCAGATAGGTGATGCGGGTGAGTGCCTGCTCCACGGCGATCACATCTTCTGGCACGGACGTTGCGGGCGGCGGTATCGGCATCCTTTCACCGTACAGATACTTGCCTGACTCAAGCAAGGTGAGATCGTTGCTTGACTTAAGTAAGTCGCTATGGTTGCCTAACTCAAGCAACTAAGAGCACCGACCAAGGGCACCCACGAGCCACCGGAGCGTCTCCCATGCCGCACGCCACCATCACCCCCGCCCGCAAGCACCGCGTCCGCCGCCCGACACCCGTCCGCGTCCGCGTCCGCGCCGGTGGCGCTGCCGGTTCCCGCGCCGGTGCCGTACGTCCGGCCTCCGCTCCCGTCCGGACGGTCATGCCGCTCTGGCAGGCGCTCCTCCCCGACGGCGCCGCGACCACGGTCGGAGCCCGTCCGTGACCACCCACCTGACGCTCGCCTTCCTCCTCCTCGCCGCCGCGGCCGGCGCCTGCGCCCTGGTCACCGCCTGGCACGGCTGGGGCCACCGCACCGGCTGACCCGCCGCCCGTCCGCAACAGGAACCCCTCCCATGCGCTCCCAGCCCCCGTCGCAGTCCCCCTCGCCGCCTCCCGCCCAGCCCGCCAGAGTCGGATCCCCGGGCTTCCCCTTCGCCGGCGGTCATCCCCGGTCCTCCGACGCGGTCCTCGCCGCCGCCCTGTTCGCCTGTTCGTTCCCGGGCAGCGTGATCACCTTCCCCGGCCAGGACCTGAGCGTCCCCTGGTGGCCCGGTGTGGTGCTGGCCGGCGCCTCCTGCGCGGCACTGATCCGGCGCCGCGACCGCCCCCGCGGCACGGTCGTCGTGACCCTCGCCTGCGCCGTGGCCGCCTCCGCGCTCGGATATCTGCTCACGGTGCTGCTGCTGGCGCCGCTCATGGCCGCGCTGTACTCGCTCGCCGTCTCCACCGACCGCAGGACCGCCAACACCTTCGCCTTCACCGGCATCGCCCTGCTGGTCGGCGTCGGTCTGCCGTCCGGGCCGCCCGGCGAACCGCTGGTGCTCAAGCTGCTCGGCCCGGCCGCCTGGCTGCTGCTGCCCACCGCGCTGGGGACGGTGACCCGGCTGCGCGCCGCCTATCTGGACGCCGTCCAGGCCCGCGCCGAGCACGCCGAGCGCACCCGGGAGGAGGAGACCCGCCGCCGGGTCGCCGAGGAGCGCATGCGCATCGCCCGTGATCTGCACGACGTCGTCGCCCACCATCTGGTCCTGGCCGGGCTCCAGGCCGGCGCGGTGGCCCGGCATCTCCCGGCCCGACCCGAGGAGGCCGCCCGTCTCACCGCCGACCTGACCGGCACCACCGCCTCGGCCCTGCGCGAACTCAAGTCCACCGTCGGCCTGTTGCGCCGAGCGGGCACGGGCGACGCCGACGAGCCGACGCATCCCGGGGAGCACGTGCGGCACGTACCGGAGCCCGGGTCGGGGGGATCCACCCCCGGGCTCGCCCAACTCCCGCGGCTGGCCGCGTCCTTCGAGGGGGCGGGGCTCGAGGTCACGCTCCACACCGAGGGCGAGCCCGCTCCGATCACCGCCGGCGCGGAGCTCACGGCGTACCGGATCGTGCAGGAGGCCCTCACCAACGTCACGAAGCACGCCGGTGCCCGTACGGCGGCGGTACGCCTCGTCTACGCGGACGACCGGCTGACGGTGGCGGTCACGGACGACGGCGCCACGCACCCGAAGGTCCCGGTCTCCGCGGGCGGCGGCTACGGCCTCATCGGCATGCGGGAGCGGGCCCGCTCGGCGGGCGGGCGGGTCCGTACGGGTCACCGACCCGGCGGGGGCTTCGAGGTCGTCGCCGAACTGCCCCTGGGCACGCGGAAAACGAACGAGTCCCACCCCGTCTGACACGGGATGGGACTCGTTTCACATGGAGCGCCGGGCAGGCCTTGCACCTGCATTTCCCCGCAGGAAGCGGGGCGTCTTTCCTTGGACGACCAACGCAAGAGTTCGTTCACCGTTTGTCCTTCGGTGACCGGCTCAAGATCAAGCTTACCCCATCTCGGGGGTGCTCTTGATTATGTACATCGTCAGGCCGGACGCCCCCTCAGGCGACGTCGCCGACCTTCAACTCGGGTCCGACGACCAGGGTGACGACGCCCGGGGCGGCCGAGGCGTCGGCGGTGGCCGTCCGGCCGGGCAGCCGGGAGGCGAGGACGGCGGCCTGGCTGTCGAGGCCGGTCGGATAGGTGACGGTCGTCCTGGCCACCGTCTTGGAAGCGTTGCCCGTGCCGGTGACGGTGTATCCGGCGTCCTTCAGCTTCTGCGCGACGGCGGCGGCGCGGCCGGAGACCCCCGTGCCGTTGAGCACCTGGACCCGCACACTGGAGGCGTACACCACGTTCTTCTTCGCCGCCTCCAACTGCGGCTTGGTGACCTCCTTGTCCTTGGCCAGGGACGTGAACAGGTCGGCGGCCTGCGGGTACTGCCAGACCACGTTGGCCTTGTCGGTGGGCTGGTCGGCCTCCCGCCCGTAGTTGGGCACGGTGAGGAAGCTCAGCCGGTCGCTCGGTATCCCCTTGAGCTCGTCGGCGAGCCCGTACAGCGGCTTGATGCCCGCCATGTCGGGGTCGGTGGTGAGCGACTTGGTGACCGACTGGAGGAAGCCGTACATGGCGTCGGGGCTCGTGAGCTTGGACTTGGCCTTCTTGGCCAGCGCGTCCATGAACTCCTGCTGGCGTCCGATGCGCCCGATGTCGGACCCGTCGCCCACGCTGTAGCGGACCCGGACGTAGCCGAGCGCCTTCTCGCCCTTGACGGTCTGGCAGCCGGCCTCCATGTCCAGATGGGACTTCTCGTCGTGGATGGCCTGCTTCGGGCAGACCTCGATGCCCTCCAGCGCGTCGACCATGCCCTTGAAGCCGGAGAAGTCGACCGACATGAAGTGGTCTATGCGCAGACCGGTGTTGGCCTCGACGGTCTTGATGCTGCACGCGGCGGCCTCGCCGACCTTGCCGTTGCTGCCGCCGAGCGCGAACGCCTCGTTGATCTTGAAGTGGTGCGGGGAGGACGAACTGCCGTCGCCCTTCTCGCAACTGGGTATCTGCACCCACGAGTCGCGGGGGAAGGACACGACCGCGGCCCACTTACGATCGGCCGGGATGTGCAGCACCATCAGCGTGTCGGACTGCATGGTGGTCAGGTCCTTGCCGTACTTGGCGTTGGCGCCGTCGCGGCTGTCGGATCCGACGATCATGATGTTCTTCGAGCCGGGGCTGAGGTTCTCGGGCCGGTTCTCGCCCAGCTTGTCGTCCACGTCGGCGGAGTTGATGTTGTTGTTCAGGTCGTTGTAGACCCAGGCCCCGACCCCGCCCACCGCGAGGACGACGACGGACGTGACGCCCGCGCCCCACGCGAGGATCCGCCCCCGCCTCGTGAGCCGCGTCCTGCCGGGTCCACCCGGCCTGCCACCGGGCCCGCCGGTCCTGCCCCTGCTGCCGCGGCCGGCCGCCTCCACCGGAGTACGCCCACGCCTCCTCGTCCCGCTCACCGGCGCTCGCTCCTCCGCCTCGGCTGTCTTCACCCCGTACACCGTGCTCGGATCGTCGGCGCTGGTCACCGCCGAACGTCGGAACCCTACACGCGTGCAGGAATACGTCTGAAAAGCACAGATGACTCAGGAGACTCACAGAGCCACCCAAGGGTTGCCCCCGCGGTGCATCACCGCGGGGGCGTCGGAGACCGACGGACGGACGGAAGGACGTGCGGCGGTCCGGTCGGTCAGAAGAGGTACGACTACGGCGCGTTGATCAGGTCGACCGGCGGGACCGAGACCGTGCGGGCGCCGTCGGTGCCGCCCAGGACGACCTTGCGCAGGGAGACGTTGTTCTTGGTGTCGGTCTCCTGGAGGCGGTTCGCCGGGTTGGCGACCACCTGGATGTAGTAGGTGCCGTTCGGCAGGCCGGTGATGTCGAAGGACTGGCCGGGACGGTACTGGGTGTACGTGTCACCGGAACCGACGTCGAGGACCTCCCGCACCGAGATGGAGTTCTGCTGACCGCAGGCGGTCGACAGATCGGTGTTGTACGGGTGCCAGTTGGCGTTCTTCACCGTGTAGTCGATGGCGTCGGTGTTGGCGAGGCAGAACGCCTCCTTGCCGCTCTTGACGATCTCCTTCTGGTCGGCGGCGAGCAGCCGGTAGCTGGCGAAGTCGGTGAAGTGCCAGTGCTCGTGGCCGATGCGCGGGTCCCATTCCATGGTTCCGGCGGGTGCGTAGCCGACCTGCTTGCCCTTGGCGTCGTAGAAGTACTGGTACGAGTCCATCAGGTCCGCGCCCGGCTTGCGGAAGCCGTCCACGACGAGCGGCGCGGGGCCGGCGTTCCAGACGTTGGCGCTGAAGGCGAGGTAGTCCTTGCCGGCCACGTCGCCGTCCTCGCCGTCGGTGACCGCGATGTCCCAGGCGGGGAGCGAACGCAGGTCCGGCTTGGGCACGTTGGCCGGTACGCCCGCGCGCCCGGTGGGCCGCTTGGTGGCGGACTTCAGCGCGGGCGCGACCCGGGAGCCGTCGGTGTGACCGGAGCCGTCACCAAGGTGATGGGCGAGACCGCGGGCCTCCAGGGCGTGCGAGAGCGCGGAGGGCGTGGGGGCGTCGGCGCCACGGGGCCCGTAGTGATGACCGCCCCCCATGCCGGCCATGCCTTCCATGCCTTCCATGCCCGCCATGTCGTGCGACGAGCCATGGCCGCCACCGGTGGCGGCGCTGTGGGCGGTGAGGCCGGCCCCGCCGCCCCCTCCTGCTCCGCCTTCCCCGCCGTCGCTGATCTCCCGGACGGTCAGCGCGATGGTCGGCCGGTCGTCGGGGATGCCGAACAGGTCGCGGTACTTCTTGGCCACCCCGACCTTGACGGTGTACTCACCCGCGGCCAGGTCGAGCGGCCTGTCGTAGTCGAAGGCGGAGGTGTTGGCCGCCCAGCCCTTCTCCACGCCCCAGACGGAGCCGAGCGTGAAGGGGTTGGTGGAGCAGCTCTCCGGATAGTGCGAGGTGGCCGGGGCGTCCGGACGCAGCCGGCCGGAGGCGTTGTTCAGGCAGAAGTTGCTCTTGCTCTTCTGCACCTCCACCCCGGCCGCGTTCCTGATGGAGACCTCCAGGAAGTCCGGGAGGCCGCTGAAGTCCTTGACGAGCCCGGCGGGCAGCGTCTTCGTCGTCACCTTCGACCCGTTGCGCAGGATCTGCTGGGCGACGATCGGGTCCTTGTACGACTTACGGGTCACCTTCAGCTCCAGCGGAGCGTTGTCGACGGTGACGTACGTACCGAGGTCGAGGTAGACCCCGGAGTTCCCCTCGTACCGGTCGGCGGTCACGGCCTTCGACGCGGCGACGAGCTTGAGCTTCGGCGTCCCGGCCGGGCTCGCGGGCGCGGCCCCGGCGCCGGGAGCGGACCCGGCGACGGCGGCCACGACGGTGAGCGCGGCCCCGGCGGCGAACGCCGCGCGCCTCAGGCCCTTGCGGTCTTGCGATCTGGTCATCGGTTCCTCGTCTGCGAGTGCCATGGTCAGTGGCATCGGACTGGACAGCTCGGATCTCCGGCCGGGTCCGACACACCCCCACGGACTCCGGCCAGAGCTTTGAGCAACCTGTGAGAGAGGTAAATGGCGTGCCAGGGTTGCCTGTTGGGCGAGAAACCGACCGAAGAGTGTCAGAGGTCGAAGAGCGTCAGAGGTTGTAGCGGGGCTTCAGGTGGTGCCAGAAGTCTCGGAGCATCCACTTGTCGAAGTCCCGGTCCCGTCCCCGGTCCGGGTGGTTCCGTGGCGGGTTCGGGGTGGGGGAGGCGGCCGCGGCTCCATCATGAGCCGGTGTTTCGCTTCCTTCGCTCCCTTCGCTCCCCTCGGGCGCCGCTGACCGCGCTCCTCGTCGCCTGTGCCCTGCTCGCCGGGCCCGCCTGCGTACCCGTCGGCCGGGGGGTCGGTGCGCCGCCCGGGGCCTTCGGGGCGTACGTCGGGTACGACGACGCCGGTGTGCGGCGGATCGCGGGGCTCGACGGGTGGCTCGGGGCGGCCACGCCCCGGGTCGGGCACGCGTATCTGCCGGGCGACCGGTGGAGCAACATCGAGGGGGCGCCCGGGTATCTGGAGTACTGGGCGCGGTGGCGGCAGGAGCGCGCCGACCGGATGTTCGTGCTCAACGTGCCGATGCTCGAGCGCACCGAGGAACATGTGCCCGACCAGGTCGTGCGGGACGAGCTGCGGGCGGGGGCGCGCGGGGCCTACGACGAGCACTTCCGGGTGCTGGCCAGGCGGCTGGTCGCGCTCGGGGTGCCCGATGCCGTGCTGGTGGTGGGGTGGGAGATGAACGGGATCACCTACACGCACCGGTGCGGGCCCGACCCGCGGGCCTGGAAGCGGTACTGGGCGCGGATCGTCGACGCCGTGCGGTCCGTGGACGGAGGGCAGCGGTTCCGGTTCGAGTTCACGCCCAGTCGCGGGCTGGACGCCGTCCCCTGGAACGAGTGCTATCCCGGCGACCGGTACGTCGACGTCATCGGGATGGACGCCTACGACCAGCCGCACGGCATGTCCTTCGAGGAACAGGTCGCCGAGCCGTACGGCCTCGCCGCGCACGTGCGGTTCGCGCGGGCGCACGGCAAGCCGGTCTCGTATCCGGAGTGGGGGCTGTACCGCAACGGCGACAACCCGGAGTACGTGCGGGGCATGCTGACCTGGTTCACCGAGCACCGGCCGCTGTACCAGACCATCAGCGACTACTGCCCGCACGGCGTGTGGCGGTGCTCCGGCAATCCACGGTCGTCGGCCGTGTACCGGGCGCTGGTCGGGGGGCCGTTCGGCTGAACCCGGCCGCCACGCGGGCCGCGTGCCGCTTCCGACCACCCCACCGGTCTGATGATCCCAAGATGGGACGAGAACACCACGCGCGCCTCCCACGAACGCGGGCGCGCTTCCGTGGCGCGACCGGGGCAGCCCTGTCCGCCCTCCTGCTGCTCGCGCTCGCCTCCGCGCCCGCGGGAGCCGGTACCGACGGGGCCCGCGGCGACGAGGTTCGCGGCGACAGGGCCCACGGCAACGACTTCCAAAGCGACGGGTTCCGCGGCGACGGCTTTCACGGCGACGGGTTCCGCAAGGAGGCCGCCCGTGCCGTCCGCGCGCACGAGCGGGCACGCGAGCGGGTCGACCGGTTGCGCGAGTCCGACGCCTCGCCCACGGAGGTCAAGGACGCCGAACGCCGCCGCAAGGCCGTCCGCGCCGGGCTGTGGGACCTGCTGTGGGCCACCGGGAGGAACTCCGGCGATCCGGTGGCCGTCGACCCGGACGGCCAGGACAGCCGCTGTCCGTTCGGTGACCGGAGCCGGCCGCCCGAGCGGCGCGCGCACCCCTGGACGGCCCCGACCCGCCGCTACTGGCTCTCCGCGGGCTACGCCGCCAAGGGTTCCCGCTGGGCCCACCGGCACACCGGCCAGGACTTCGCCGTGGACTCCGGCAGCCCCGTGTACGCCGTCGGCTCCGGCACCGTCCGCGCCACGACCTGCGGCGACGGCTTCGGCAACCAGGTCGTGATCCGTCACCGCGACGGCTACTTCACGCAGTACGCCCACCTCTCGCGCATCGACGTGCGCAAGGGCGGGCGCGTGACGGCCGGTCAGCGCATCGGCCTCTCCGGCGCGACCGGCAACGTCACCGGACCGCATCTGCACTTCGAGGTGCGGATCACCCCGTACGTCGGCTCCGCGGTGCCGCCCCTGCCCTGGCTGCGCCGGAAGGACGTACAGGTGACCGGAGCGCCCGTGCTGCCCTGACCGCGGCCGACGGCCGGGAAGCGTGGCCGGGAGGCGCGACCGGGGAAGCCTGGCCGGGGATGTCCTACGTCTGCCGGGGGCGGTAGGCGGCCAGCGCCCAGATCACGAACACGTCGATGGCGATCTGGATGACCGCCCAGAACGGCGCGTACGGCAGGAACAGGAACTGGAGGATCAGGCTCAGAGAGGCCAGCGCGATGCCGCTGATCCGGGCCCACCCGGCCCACTCGCCCCCGCTGAGCAGCCCGTAGCCGGTCAGCACGGCCACGACGCCCACGATCACCAGGATCCAGCCCCAGGCGGTGAGGTTCATCTCGTAGGCGTACTCGGCGACCCGGGCGTACACGTCGTCCTCGGCGATCGCGGCGATGCCCTGGAACACGGCGAGGAAACCGCTGACGAACATGAGCACTCCGCCGAAGACGACCCCGCCGGCGACCAGTCCACCCCCCGCCGGCGGGGGCGAGCCCAGGCCCGGCGAACCGGTGCCCTGGTGGGACGGGTCCCACACCCGGGGGCCCTGCGACGGCTGGGAGTGCGGCTGATCGCTCATGGCGCCACCCCGTCTCTGTGTCGGTGTTCTGCACGGCACTGCACGCCACTGCACGGCACTGCACTGCACTGCACTGCACTGCACCGACCATCCGTCCGGACGGGGGCCGTCACCACGGGGGTGCGCCGTACGGGTGACCCGGCATGCGGACGGGCGGGACCGCCCCTTCACTGGAGGAAGGCCCGCGGGACCCCCTCAGGAGGAGACAAGATGCCACGCACCAAGGGCGTGCTGCTGACGGCGACGGTGATCTGCTGCGCCACCGTGCTCACCGGCTGCTCGGACGACGACACCCCCTCGTCGGTGTCGTCCGCGGCCAGCAAGGCCGCCTCGGCGGCCGAGTCGCTGGGCCGGGAGGCCACCGCGGCCGCGTCCTCGCTCGCCTCCGGTTTCGCCTCCGAGGCCTCGTCGGCGTTCGCGTCGGCCTCGGCGTCGGCGAGCCGCAAGCTGGACGAGATCAAGGACGGCGTCGACGTGAAGTCCGACGTGAGACTCGGCGCCCCGGACACGGACCAGGACGGCCGGGCCACGGTCGAGTTCACCGTCACCAACACCACCGACGCGTCGAAGTCCTTCGCCGTCCAGGTCGACTTCACCGACTCCGCGGGCAACCGGCTCGACACCGTCGTCGCCACCGTCTCCGACGTGGCCGCGGGCAGGACCGGCAAGGAGACGGCCCGCAGCAACCGCACACTGTCGGGCCAGGTGAAGGCAGCGGTGGCGAGGGCGGTGCGGTACTGACCGCGGTGGGCGGAACCCCGCGGGGCTCACGCCATCCGGAGGCTCACGCCATCCAGAAGAAGACGGCCGTCATCCGCTTCTCCTCCAGCGTCGTACCGGAGTAACCGGTCGCGCTGTGCACGAGGTTGGCGTTGTAGAGGAGCAGCCTGTTGTGCTTGTGGGGGACCCGTACGTCCTCCTCGAAGGCGTCCGGCGCGACGAACCGGGTGCCGAGCGCCTCGACGAGGTTGTTGTGCGGAGCCTGGACGACGTTGCCGCCGAGCCGCCCGCCGGGCAGGGACTGCCGGTAGAAACTGGTGCCGCAGTCCTTGGGGACGGCCGGGTTGAGGTACAGCACGGCCGCGTACCGGCACAGTGCCCGCGAGTCGGAGTGCGGCCGGGGAGCGCTCTCGCCCTCCCCCACCACCTGGATGCAGTTGTGGTTGAGGGTCCCGCCGCCGGGCGCCCGCTGCACCCACAGCTTCCCGGCCCCCGTCGCGTTCCTCACCAGCCGCTCCACACGCCCGAGTTCGCCGGCTTCCAGCCCCGGCATGGTGCGCAGTCCGGGCCAGCTCTCGGAGGTGTACGGATACCCCTTGACCCAGTCGTCCTTGGCGAGACACCGGTCACGGATCGCGGTGATGCCGGTTTCGGGGAAGACGTCGTCGACGACCCAGTAGTCGCGGCCCTTGGTGGGCTTGCGGTACGGAAGCACGGGGAGCGTGGCGGCAGCCCTGACGGGCTGGTGGGGCCGCTGTGGCATGGACATGCGGCGAATCTAGGTCGGGTGATCCTCATGACTCGCCCTTCCGTTCGTCCGCACTCCTCCGCGAAGTGGTCAACGTTTCGTCGAGCCGGTCAACGGTTCGCCAACTACCGGGGTCCGCCTGTCAGCCGTGCCGATCGGCGAACAGGTCACCGGCCGTGTCGGCATGGACGGCGCGCTCGGACCAGACGGTCAGCTGGTCGAAGTCGGTACAGGACTGCACGCGTTCGCGGATGTGGTCCGGAACCTCGATGCCGCGCCAGCGCAGGATGTTCAGCGTCATCTCGGCCCGGTCCCGAACCCGGCCCTGTTCAAGGCCCTGCTCAAGGCCCTGCTCGCGTACCTGCTCGGCGAGCGGGTGCCGCCAGAAGTACTGCATCGTCGTCATCAGGTCCCTCCACATCTGCTGTGCCTTGGGGTCGGTCAGGCATGAGTCGACGAACTGCACGAGCACCGCGGCGCTGTCCTCGTCGATGGTCCGCAGGGCTGCTGCCAGCGATTCCAGTATGCCCGCGGCCATCGGGCCGCGACCGTGTGTCATCGCGGAAAACACCGCAAGAGTGACGTTCCGCGCGGCCTCGCGCACGTCTGCGATCACTGGCACGTTGTCGGGGCCCAGCACGAACGGCCACACCGCCATGGACGGCCGTCCGGGCACCCCGAGATAGATGGGCTCCGCCGCCCACCGGGCGGTCGCACTGTTCTGCGTGACGACGATCAACACCGGCTCACAGCGGAACTTCTCGCGGAGAAAGGCGAGGTAGTACGGCCAACTGCCACGCTTCCTCTCGTCCGGCTGGCCCTGCGACTCGACGACCAGCAGGTAGCTTCCCTCGTCGGTCTCGGCCCGCAGCAGCGTGTCCACACGCCGCTCGATGGGCTCGATCTCGGTGAGGTCGATGTTCATCGCTGCGAACTCACGTGGCTCCGGGAAGGGCACGTGCAATACCTCTTGCAGAGCACGGGTCAGGAGTGCCGGATCCTTCTGGAAGATCCGGTGCAGTGCCTCGTGCGACGAGCCGACCATCGGCTCTCCTTTCTGTCCGACGTGATCAACGAGCTACGCCGCGTTAAGTTCGCACCACACGAGCTTGCCGCGATGCCCCATGCGCGACAGCGGCTGCCAGTGCCAGAGGTCCGAGCAGGCCCGGACGAGGGCCATGCCGCGCCCGCTCTCGGCGTCGGTCAGCTCCTCCAGTCGTCCCGGCGGCTCGGGCGGCTCGGGGTCCGCGTCCCAGGCACCGATCTGGAGGACGCCGTCCCGGAAGCGGAGACGCAGGCAGGCGGGGCCCTTGGTGTGCAGTACGGCGTTGGAGACCAGCTCCGAGGCGAGCAGCTCCGCGGTGTCGACCAGGTGGATCAGGCCGTGCAGCGTGAGGATCAGGCGCAGGGTGCGGCGGCAGACGGTCACGGCGCGGGGGTCGCAGGGGATGTAGAGGGAGTACTCCCAGGGATCGGACATGCGTCAACTCCGAGTGACGTGAGGGGATTTACGCGCGGTGGCATTGCCGCAGCCGTCATGGCAGGACGAAGCGGTGCGCTTCCGCAGCGTGTTCAGTACGTCACTGACGGTAGATCTAAATATAGAGACGCTGCAAGCCGATCGCGTAATCTGACGCCGAACGAGTCGCGCATGCAGGCGCGTTGAACCTAGGAGTGGCCGAGCCTTGAGGCGCGAACCAACGGCACGTCAGACGCGCGTGGCGACCGAACTGCGCAGGCTCCGAGAGGCGGCGGACCTCAACGCCCGCCAAGCGGCGGCGCTGCTCGGCGTGAGTCCCGCCCAGATCACTCACATCGAGTCCGGCCTCGCGGGCGTGAGCGAGAAGCGACTTCGCCGCCTCGCGTCCCATTACTCATGCACGGACGACGAGTTCATCGACGCGCTGGTGGTCATGGCCACGGACCGGACGCGCGGCTGGTGGGAGGAGTACCGGGGCCTGCTGCCCACCCCGTTCCTGGACCTGTCCGAGCTGGACCACCACGCGTCGTTCCGGCGCGAGGTGGCCATCCTTTTCGTGCCCGGCCTACTACAGACAGAGGGTTACGCCCGAGCCGTGTTCTCATCACGGGTGCCTGAACTCACCTCCGATGAGCTTGAGTTGCGTGTCCGGCACCGCTTGAACCGACAAAGGATGACCATCCCCTACGAGGTGGTGATCCACGAAGCGGCACTGCGCATCAGGGTCGGCGACCGCGACAACTCACGTGCTCAACTCGCACGTCTCGTCGACCTTTCCCAAAAGGACCACATCACCCTGCGCGTCATCCCCTTCGACCTGGACGGCTTTTCCAGAGCTTCGAGCACCATGACGTACGTGGGCGGCCCGCTGCCCAAACTCGACACGGTGGTTCGCGACCTGCCCCATGGATCCATTTTCATCGATTCCGATGCTCAGCTCAGCGCCTATCGAACGCGCTTCCATAAGGTTGAAGCTGTCTCGCTGGAACCCGAACGGTCACGCGACTTCATCCACAAGCTGGCGAAGGAGCTTTGAAGCGCCCCATGAACACCCCCGGCAACTGGCAGAAGTCGTCCTACTCCGGCGAGGGCGACGGCAACGACTGCGTAGAGCTCGCCTCCACCCCCGCCGCGCTCCACCTCCGTGAGTCCGACACCCCCGGCACCGTCCTCACCACCGCACCGGCCCCGCTCGCTCGGTTTCTGCACGCCATACGCACAGGAACTCCCGGAATTGTGGCCTCCATCACAGCCCACCAGGGCCGCGCCTGCTGAAGTGACCCGATGATCGGTCTCGTAATCCGCGTCCTCCCGTTCTGGGTGCGCGAGCCTCTGCTTGTCGTCGTCGGTGTGCCCTTCAGCGGCCTCCTCTTCTATGCCGCCATCCGGGACCAGGAGTGGATCGGGGCCGCTCTCGGCCTCGCCGTCGCCGTGTTCACGGCCGTCCGCATCCACACGATCCGGCGCGCCCTCCAGACCCGCCGCCAACTGAAGGCCATGGAGGGCATGAAGCGCATCGAGGGCATCTAGAGCATCCAGGCAGGGCGCGCCCCCGCAGGGCTCTCAGTCGTCGACGTCGACGTGGTCGAACGTCCTCAGCATCTCCGTCAGCACCCGTACGCAGCCCCGCACCTCGGCATCGGTCAGTTCGCCCCCGACCTCGCGGTTCAGCGTGTGTTCGCGGTCCAGGACGGTGGCGATCAGGGCCCGGCCCTCCTCGGTGATCCGGATCAGGGACGAGCGCTGGTGCGCGGGGTTGGGCAGGGTCTCCACCCACCCCTGAGCCGCCGCGTCGTTGACCATGCGCTGCACGAACTGCCGGCTCAGCGCCTGGATCCGGCTCAGCTGCGGGACCGTCAGGTCCCCTTTGCGGCACAGCAGATCGAGCACGGATCGCACCCCGACGGAAGCGCCCTCGACGGCCTCGCCCTGTTCGACCTTGCGCAGGGCGCGACGGTAGAGCGGGCCGACCAGGTCGAAGACCTCGGTGAGCCGGTGGCCGAGTTCGTCGGGCGGGAGCGGGGCGTCGGCGGGGAGAGACGGGTCGGTGTCGTTCACCCCCACATGATGCACCCGGAGAACATGACACCTTGGTTGCCAAAAATCGCGCAGGATGACACCTTGGTTGTCATGACTGCTGCTTCGGACATGAAGTACTTCGCCTCCGCCGACGGGGACCTCGCCTACCGCGAGGCCGGCGCCGGAGAACTCGTGGTCCTCGTCCACTCGGGATTCGTCGATCACCGTGTCTTCGACGCGGTGATCCCGGCGCTGGCCCGCACCCACCGGGTGATCGCGCCGGACGTACGCGGCCACGGCGCCTCCGCCAACGCGACCCGGTCCTTCCGCTGGACCGACGACCTCGCCGCGCTGCTGCGCCACCTCGACGCGGGCCCCGCGGTGCTGGTCGGCGTCTCGATGGGCGGCGTGATCGTCAGTGACACCCTGCTCGAACATCCGGAGCTGGTGCGCGCGGCCGTCGTGGGCGGCGCCTCGACCGGCGAGTTCCAGGACTCCGACCCCTGGCACCGGGCGATCCAGGCCGAGATCGCCCGCGCCCTGGCCGCCGGTGACATCGAGGGCTGGCTGAAGGCGTTCCTGAGCTACGTGCCCGGCCCGCACCGCACCCTCGACGAGGTCGACCCGGACATCCCGCGCCGACTGAGCGAGATGGCCCTGAACACCCTCTCCAAGCACACCCCCGGAGAGCAGGACCACCTCGTCCGGGTCACCGACACCTGGTCGCGGGTGCCGAAGATCGACGTCCCGGTGCTCACGGTGAACGGCGCCCTGGACACCTCCGACGCGATCACCGCGGCACAGCGCCTGGCCGACGGCGTCCGGGACGGCCGGTCCGTGCTGATCGAGGGCACCGCGCACTACTCCAACATGGAGAAGCCCGAGGAGTTCACCGCCGTCGTCGCGGACTTCCTGCGCAGCCTCTGACGGGCCGAGGGACCGACCCCAGGACCGGCTTGGGGACCGGCTTCGGGACCGGCCGCGCGGTCGACCGAGGGACAGGCCGAGGGACAGGCCGCAGGACCGGCCGCCGGGTCGGCCGGCCTACGCCTTCGGCTCCTCCGCCCAGCCCGACTTCGAACCCGCACCCGCACCCGGGCTCTCATCCGGACTCACCACCACCTCGTCGCCCAGCGACACCTTCCCCGCGCGCCGTACCTCGAAGTAGGCGCCGAAGGCGACTCCGCCGCCGTCCGCCCGGCGGTAGTCCGCGAGGGTGCGCAGGGGTTCCGGGCCCGAGCGGCGGCCGGTGCGCTGGTCGACCATCGTGATGGCGCAGCGGATCGTGTCCTCGGCGAAGGCCAGCTCGGTGTCGGCGATGGTGAGGCGGGCGGCGCCGTCCTCCGTGTGCGGGGTGTCCCAGCCGTCCACCACCAGGTTGGGCCGGAAGCGGTTCATCGGGAGGGGGGTGGATCCGCGTTCCGTGATCCGGTGGTTCAGGGCGTCCAGGCTGGACCGGGAGACGAGGTGCAGGCGGCCGTTGTCGCCGGCCGGGGACCGGACCAGGGTGCTCGGGGCGCCCAGTACCGCCGTGAGCCAGTCGTGCACGTCCGCGCTGTCCGCCCGCACCGGGTCCCGGCCGGGTGCGCGCAGCGTCAGCCCGTCCTCCGTCGACTCCGGTGTGATCAGGGCCAGCCCGGGGTCGCCCCACTGCCAGCGCAGGTCGCCCTTCTCGTCGGCGATCGCGTACGTGCGGTCGTGCAGCAGCCCGGTGCTCGTCAGCACCGCCTCCGAAAGCTCCGTTCCCGCACATCCCTTGACCGGGTAGTACGTGATCCCGACCAATCGCGCGACCGTCATCCCCACGTCCCCCACGTCCCCCACGCCCCCACGCCCCCTCGTCAGTCCGTCACTCAGTCAGTGAGTCGGTCCGTCGGTCCGTCGGTCCGTCAGTCCGTCACGAGTGCCAGTACGAATCCGTCGTACCCATTTCCGCCCACCGACTGCAACGCCGTCGCGGTCAACCCGGCTTTTCGCGCCATGAGTTCGGTGAAGCTGCGGACTCTCTGACGGGCTCCGGCGAGCCTTGAGTGAGTTCCTCATGGGAACCTACCGCTGCCCAGGTGACCCGTCCATCAACTTTTCACCCAGGACGGTGAGTACGATCGGCCCCGCGTCCGTACTCCTGTGCGTCCGCCCCCACCGGACACAGCACATCGACACATCGGCGGAATCCCCGACCGGGCAGGAGGCACGGTGCCAATTTCGCGAAACATGATGGGAACCCTGTTCGTAGGCGGTGCGCTGACCCTGACACTCAGCGCGCTGGCATACCCATCGATGCTCGGACTTGACACGGTGTCGACCTCGACGGACCGGATCATCGCCAACACCCAGTGGGGCCCCCTGACCGAGGGCGACCGGGACTTCGTGGTGAAGGTGCGGGCCGCCGGTCTCTGGGAGTACCCGCTGGGCCAGATCGGGCTCCAGAAGGGGCAGAGCAAAGCGGTACTCACCGCCAGCGAGCACCTGATCGACGGTCACGGCGCACTGGACGAGAGCTGCCGCAAGATCGCGCCGATGCTGAACATCCAGCTGCCCAACGTGGCCAGCCCTCAGCAGGAGGGCTTCGTCACCCAGCTGAAGGCAGAGACCGGCAAGCAGTTCGACGTCGACTTCGCCAACATCCTGCGGATGACACACGGTTCGATCTTCAACACGATCGCCAAGATCCGTTCCACGACCAAGAACACGCTGGTCCGAGCCCTCGCCGACCAGGCCAACGACACGGTCCTGGACCACATCACGGTGATGGAGAAGACAGGGCTGGTCGACTTCGACACCACACTGTTCAACCAGACCACGCCGCCGAAGCTGCCCCAGTCGGACATGACCCCTCCGGTCCCGCCCGCCGGCCAGCCCATGGTCGTGCTCACTCCGCCGCCGACCGCCACCTCCACCCCACTGGACCTGAACGCAGCCGTGTCGGGCAACGCCGGATAACCGGCGGACGTACACACGGTGGAGCGGCCGGCCGACAGCTGTCGGCCGGCCGCTCCGGTACCGCACGGGGCCCGGCCCGTGCGGCGGATCAGGTCGCGCGGACCGCAATGTTTCACTTCCGCTTTCGCCCCGGCCGGAGCCACCACGGGTCTCCCTAGGCCAGCCACACCGTCGTGTCCGGGCCCAGCAGCCCGTCGTCGTCGAGGGGAACGCTGCTCAGCAGCACCTCGCCCGGCGGCAGCGGCACCGGCACGTCCGACAGGTTGGTCACGCACCGCCAGCCGTCGTGGCGGGCGAACGCCAGCACACCCGGCGGGGTGCCGTCCCGCAGCCAGTCGAGCTCCTCCCCGTCGAGCAGTTTGCGGCGCAGGCGCAGGGCCGCGCGGTAGAGCTCCAGCGTGGAGCCCTGCACGCCCTCCTGGGCCTCGACGGCGTACCGGGCGAAGTACGGCGGCTGCGGCAGCCAGGCGCCGGACGCGCCGAAGCCGTACGACGCTCCCGTCGTCGTCCACGGCAGCGGCACCCGGCAGCCGTCGCGGCCCTTGCGGACCCGGCCCGTCTGCTCCCAGAGCGGGTCCTGGAGCACCTCCACGGGCAGGTCGGCGACCTCGGGCAGGCCCAGTTCCTCGCCCTGGTAGACGTACGACGATCCCGGCAGCGCCAGCATCAGCAGCGTCGCCGCGCGGGCCCGGCGCAGGCCGGCCGCCTCGTCGACGGGCGGGGCGTGGCCGCCGGAGAGGAGCCAGGCGTTGTCGTCCGTGCCCGGCGGCAGCATGAGGCGGGAGCCGTGGCGCAGGACGTCGTGGTTGGACAGCACCCAGGTGGCCGAGGCTCCGACGGCGCGGGCGGTGGCCAGGGAGTCGGTCACGACCGTGCGGATCTCCTCGGTGTCCCAGCCCGCCTGGAGATACTCGAAGTTGAACGCCTGGTTCAGTTCCTCGGGGCGGGCGTAGAGGGCGCGTCGGGCACCCGGGACCCAGGCCTCGGCGACGGCCGTACGGGGCGGGGTGTAGGAGTCGAGAACGCGGCGCCAGTCGCGGTAGATCTCGTGGACCTCGTCGCGGTCGTAGAAGGGGTGGGTGCCGGGGGGCAGGCGGTCGAGGACGTCCTCGCCCACGAGTTCCGGTGTGCCCAGGTCGCGCAGGGGTTCGGTGAGGTCCTTGGCGAGGGCGTGGGCCACGTCCACCCGGAAGCCGTCGACGCCCCGGTCGGACCAGAAGCGCAGGGTGGTGCGGAAGTCCTCGCGGACCTCCTCGTGGTCCCAGTTCAGGTCGGGCTGCTCACGGGCGAAGAGGTGCAGGTACCACTGGCCGTCGGGGACGCGCTGCCAGGCGCTGCCGCCGAAGACCGACTGCCAGTCGGTGGGCGGGAGTTCGCCGCTCGGGCCGCGTCCGTCACGGAACACGTAGCGCTCGCGGGCCGGGGAGCCGGGGCCGGCGGCCAGCGCCTCCCGGAACCACGGGTGCTGGTGGGAGGTGTGGTTGGGGACGAGGTCGACGATCACCTTCAGACCGAGACGGTGGGCCTCGGCGGCCAGCGCGTCGAAGTCGGCCAGGGATCCCAGGCGCGGGTCCACGTCCCGGTGGTCGGCGACGTCGTAGCCGCCGTCGGCGAGCTCGGACGGGTAGAAGGGGGAGAGCCAGAGGGCGTCTACGCCGAGGCCGGCCAGGTGGGGCAGCCGGTCGGTGACACCGCGCAGGTCCCCGAGTCCGTCGCCGTCGGCGTCGGCGAAGCTGCGTGGATAGACCTGGTAGACGACGGCCTGGCGCCACCAGTCGGGGCGGTGGGAGGAGAAGTCGGTCATGAGCGGAAGTCTGTCCATTGTGCCCGGAAAGTGAACGTGCGAGCCGTTCGGAGCGGATCATTCCGAACGTGAGGGAGATGTGACGGAACCTTGAACTCCCTGAGGTTTGACGCAGGTTGACAGCGGTCTGTGGTCCGCACGACGATGGGCCCACGCTGTGGCCCCTGTGACCGGAGGGCCTGGTGTTTCTTCTTCTGATCTGACCAATCAGCCCCGGCCATTCAGCTCTGGCCGATCAGTCCTGGCACTCGCCAAGAATGGGATACGCATGTCCATAGCGAGACGTGTCACCGTGCGCCGCCTGCTGGGGACGGGCGCCGCTTCGCTCACCCTGTGCGCCGCCTCCGTCGCCGCCGCCTCCGGCGCCTTCGCCAGTACCGGCACTCCCGGTGGCGACGGCTGGAAGTCCGGCGGCCAGTACCAGCCGGGGACGGGCGCGGGCACCGAGACGGGCACCGACCGCTGCCAGTTCTCGCTC
The DNA here is from genome assembly GCF_032248645.1 of Streptomyces zaehneri. Taxonomy (NCBI): domain Bacteria; kingdom Bacillati; phylum Actinomycetota; class Actinomycetes; order Kitasatosporales; family Streptomycetaceae; genus Streptomyces; species Streptomyces zaehneri. The sequence goes on along the minus strand of NZ_JASTTJ010000009.1, from coordinate 83,481 downwards.
GACGGCGCACACTTCTACGACTCGGTCCGGGTCGACGACCAGAACCTCAGGCCGACCGAGGACGGCAAGATCCACGTCAAGGTCCGCGCGGCCGGCGACGCGTCGACGTGCACCGCCTCGCTCGCCTCCTACCTCGCCCACGGCTCCAGCTTCGGCACCTCCGGCGAGCAGGTCTTCGTCGACTTCGACAGCGTGACGGTCAAGCCCGGCCAGACCGACACCCTCGACATCGCCGTGCCCGACGCGGGCTGCTTCGCGCAGATCGACCTCTACCGGGGCGCGGTCAAGTTCGACGGCAAGCTCGACGCGAAGGACGGGTTCGTCCACGGGGACCTGCCCAAGGGGCCGGACCGTCCGGTCATCAAGGACAAGCTGATCGCGGCCTGGAACGGCGGCACGAAGGACTGCACGGTCACCGAGCAGCCGCCGTCGTCCCCGCCGGCCGGGGACGGGTCGCCGCCCTCGCCGTCCGCCTCGACCCCGTCGGAGCCGTCGAAGCCCTCGGAGCCGTCGGAGCCCTCCGAGTCGGCGTCCGAGAGCACGTCTCCGTCGCCGTCCGCGCCGGAGTCGGGCACGCCGACCCCGTCCGCGTCCGAGTCGACGAGCGCACCGGCCCCCACGCCGAACGGTGGCGGCGGTGACCTCGCCGAGACCGGTGCGGACAGCAACACCCCGCTGATCGCGGGCGGCGCGGCCGCACTGCTGGCGGGCGGCGCGGCGATCGTCGCCGCGACCCGACGCCGCAAGGCGCTGCGCGGCTGAGTGACTGAGTCGGCTGAGCGGCTGAGCGGCTGACTCAGCTGGCTCCGCCGACGTGACGCGGGTCTGGGGGACGTACCCCCGGACCCGCGTTCTGCCTTTGAGGGGCTGAAGGGCTTGAGGAGCTTGGGGCCCGAGGAGCCTCGGGGGTTGGAGGGCTAGCCTTCCAACGCCGTCAGCCACAGCTTCACGTAGCGCTCCACGTCCACGTCCAACCCCACGTCCACGAGGGTCTGTTCGCGTGCGCCCTCGTGGATCTCGGACTCGCCGGCGCGCGGGCGGCGGTCGACGACCGTCTGGCCCCGGGCCGGGCCGGGGGCCAGCGAGACCTCCACCGGGAGGAGCTCGGTGGTCAGCCCCGCCGGGTCGGCCACCGCGCAGACCGCGCCCGCGTCGCCGAGGCCACCGGTGGGCGTGGGGTCGCCGGAGGTGGCCGGGTCGCGGTGGGCGAGCAGTTCGCCGGCCAGCCGGAGACGGGGCTCCGGACTCGCCCGCAGCCGCGCCACGTCCGCCGCCGGCACCAGGACCCGCTTGAAGACGTCCAGCCCGTACATGGTGATCGGCACGCCGGCGGTGAGCAGGATCGCCGCCGCCTCCGGGTCGTGCCACACGTTGAACTCCGCGACCGGCGTGGCGTTCCCGGTCGTCACCGCGCCGCCCATGAACACGATCCGCTCGATGTTGCGGGTCACCTCCGGGTGGGTGCGCAGCAGCAGGGCGATGTTCGTCAGCGGGGCGGTGGGAACGAGGGTGACCGGGCGCGGGGAGGCGAGGATCTCCCGGCGCAGCAGCGTGACCGCGTCCACGTCGACCGCCCTGCGGGTCGGGGCGGGCAGGCCGAGGTCGCCCATGCCGTCCTGGCCGTGCACATGGCTTGCCGTGCGGACCGGTTCGAGCAGTGGCCGCTCGGCGCCACGGGCGACCGGGATGTCGCCGGCGCCCGCGTACTCCAGCACGGTCAGCGTGTTGCGGACCACGCCGTCCACGTCCGTGTTCCCGGCCACGCACGTCACCGCCCGCACGTCCAGGCCGGGATGGCGTACCGCGAACAGCAGGGCGAGGGCGTCGTCGACACCCGTGTCGCAGTCGATGATCACGGGGATGGGCTGCTCGGTCACCTCGGGGACTCCTTCCGCACCACGGTCGCCGTCGCCACCGACCCTATGCGGGCGCGTTCACACCCACAGTCCGGTCCCACGGGCCGCCGCCCGCTCGCCGATCCGGCGGACCAGCTCGTCGGCGGGCAGCGCCCCCGGGCGGCGGCCGTCGCGCAGCCGGACGGCGGCCAGGTCGCCCTGCGCCTCCCGCTCCCCGATCACCGCCTGGTACGGCACCAGCCGCGCCGCCCGGACCCGGGCCCCCAGGCTGCCCCGGTCCGGCCCGGCGAGCTCCGCCCGCAGCCCCGCCGCCACCGCCCGCCGCACCAGCTCCGCCGCCTGTTCCTCCTGCGCCTGCGACACCGGCAGCACGGCCAGCTGGACCGGCGCCAGCCACACGGGGAACGCGCCGCCGTGTTCCTCGAGGAGATGCGCCACGGCCCGTTCCACACTGCCGATGACACTGCGGTGCACCATCACCGGGCGGTGTTTGGCCCCGTCGGCGCCGATGTAGTGCAGGTCGAAGCGTTCGGGCTGGTGGAAGTCGATCTGGACGGTGGACAGGGTCGCCTCGCGGCCCGCGCGGTCGGTGATCTGCACGTCGATCTTCGGACCGTAGAAGGCGGCCTCGCCCTCGACGGCCTCGTAGGCGATGCCCGCCTGCCGAAGGACCTCCCGGAGCAGGTCGGTGGCCCGCCGCCAGAGCTCCGGGTCGGCCACGTACTTACCGCCCTCGCCCGGCAGGGAGAGGCGGTACCGGGCCGGGCGGATCCCCAGGTCGGCATAGGCGCGGCCGATGAGTTCCAGGGCGGCCCGAGCCTCTTCGACGGCCTGCTCCAGGGTGCAGAAGATATGGGCGTCGTTGAGCTGGATGGCCCGTACCCGGGTCAGCCCGCCGAGCACACCGGACGGCTCGGAGCGGTACATGCCACCCAACTCGGCGATACGGAGCGGCAGTTCGCGGTAGCTGCGGGAGCGGGAACGGTAGATGAGCGCGTGGTGGGGACAGAGACTGGGGCGCAGCACGACCTGCTCGGCCCCGAGCTCCATCGGCGGGAACATGTCCTCGCTGTAGTGATCCCAGTGACCCGAGATCTCGTACAGCTCGCGCTTGCCGAGGACCGGCGAGTACACGTGCCGGTAGCCGGCGGCGCGCTCGGCCTGCCGTACGTACTCCTCCAGGGCGTGGCGTACGACCGCGCCGTCCGGCAGCCAGTACGGCAGGCCCGCGCCCATCAGGGGGTCGGTGTCGAAGAGGCCGAGCTCGCGGCCCAGGCGCCGGTGGTCATGGCCGTGGCCGTGCTCCGGGTCGTGAGGCTCCGGATCGTGGTGCTCCGGGGCGCGGTGCCGGTCGTTCATGAGGGCTCCCTCGATCGGGGAGGGGCGAGGAACCACCGGAGCACGTCGAAGCCCCGGGGACTCGCCCCGGGGCTTCGGACATCCAGTTCGTGGATCAGCGCGCCGGGACGGGGTCCGGCGTCGTCGTGAGGGACGGCTGGGCGCGCTTCATGCCGACGACCGTAGCAACGCAACCCGCGCGACGCGATCGGTTTTCGCGCGCCGCCCACCCCGCCCGCCGACCGCCCCGCCACCCGCCTTCTCCCCCCGTCGGCCACCCCGTCACCCGCCTTCTCCCCCCGTCGGCCATCTTCTCCGCCGTCCGCCGCCCCGCCACCCACCTTCTCCTCCGTCCGCCGCCCCGCCGTCCGCCCGCTCCGCCGCCCGTCGCCCCGCCGGCCGGCCCGCGCCACCCGCCCGCACCAACGCCGGTAACCCGTACGGCCCGCCGCGCTGGTCGGCTCGTGGCAGCGGTGTTGCCGTGAGAGGAGGCACCCGCGCGCGCACTCCTGGAGGCACCCCGATGGCCCGTCCCCCCCTCCTCGCCTCCACGCTCCTCCTCGTCGCCGTCGCCACCCTCACCAGCGGCTGCGCCACCCTCGGTCTGGAACACCCGCCGACCGCCGCCCCGGCCACCCCGACCGTCGAGCGGTCGTCGGCCAGGCCCACCGCGCCGACCACCTCGCCCGTCCTCAGCGAGGCGCAGGCGCGCGCCGCCCTCATCACCGAAACCGACCTCGGCGCGCCCTGGACCCCGACCCGTGGCGCCGCCACCTGGCGCGACGGCATGCTCAAGGCGACCACCTCGGTCCCCGACTGTCAGAAGTTCCTCGACGCCCTCTACGCCGACGAACTGCTCGGCGGCCCCGCCCGCGCGGTCGTCGGACTCGACGATCCGGACGCCGGCGCCCAGCTGCGCTACCAGCTCAGCGGCAGCCGTCCGGCGGACGTCGACGCCCGGCTGGCCTGGCTGAGGACGATGCCGCAGAAGTGCGCCCGGTTCACGGCCAAGGCGACCGGCGACACCGTGCTGGACGCGCAGGTCTCCGAGCTGCCGCTGCCGGAGGTGGGCGACGTCCGCCAGGGCCTGCGCGTGACCCTGACGATCTGGGCGACGGCCGAGGAGAACCCCGGCGGCGATCCGACCGCCCTCACCCTGGACGTCGCCGCCGTCCGGGCCGGCCAGGACTCCTTCACCCTCACCAACGGCGGCCTGAACGACGCGCCGAACGCGGCGACCCAGGCGGCCGTCCAGCTCGGCGTCCGGCGACTGGCCGACGTCAGGCAGCAGGGGAAGGTGCAGGTCTGAGGCACAGGTCTGAGGCACAGGTCTGAGGCACAGGTCTGAGGCGCCGCAGCAGAGAGGCGGGATCAGAGGCGCCGCATCAGCGAGGCGGCATCAGAGAGGCGGGTCATCGTCGAAGCGCGTCCGCAGGGCGACCAACTCGTGGGACAGGTCCAGCACCGTACGGCTCCTCGCGAAGGCGTGGCCGCGCAGCAGCGACAGCGCCTCGTCCGCGGCGACCCCGAGCTGGGCCATCACCATCCCGACGGCCCGGTACACGTCGTCGTGATCGGTGGCCAGCGGGCTGAGCCAGCGGCCGAGGTCGTCCGGGTCGTCCGACTCTGCCCGCGGCAGCGCCACCAGCGCGTCCGTCACGATCTCGGCCACCACCCGCGCCCTGCCGACCTCCTCGGCGGCGAGCTCGCCGGGCACGTCCCGGTAGAGATCGAGGGTGCCCACGCACACCGCGCGGTCGCCCAGCGGCAGCGCGTACACCGACCGCACCCCGAGCGCCGCCGTCTGCTGGGCGAACACCGGCCAGCGGGAGGCGTCCCGGCTCGACATCAGATCCCGGGCCGAGACCACCGAACCGGTCTCGACCGCCTCGAAGCAGGGCCCGTCCCCCAGGCTGACCTGCATCTCCATCACATACGCGGCCCGCTCGTCGCTCGCGCTCAGCGGCACCGGAATGCCGTCGCCGCGCAGTGACATGCTCGCCCCGCTCACCGGCAGCAGCTTCAGCACGGCGTCGCACAGCCGCTGCGGCACCTCCCGCGGACCGGCGCCGCGCGTCTCCTCGGCGATGACTTCGGCGATCCGGTCCCGATCCCGGTGGTCCATGGTCATCACCTGCCATCACCTGCGTCGACGGGCCGGCTCACCTCCCGTGGTGCGCCGGGTACCCCGCCCGCCCGCCAGGACAACCTGCCGCGGCTACGGCTTCTCGTACGGATCCGCCGGCTGTTCCACCTGTGTGACCGTGACCGCGTCCAGGACCGGCGGCCAGGCCGCGTCGGAGCCGAGCTTGCCCTTCGGCCGCCAGGCGCCGGTGACGGTGACCCAGGTGTCGGCGGGCAGGACGTCGTCGTCCGCGTTCCGGATCTCGACCTTGCCGGTGGTGGCATCGGCGGCGCAGCAGGTCACGACGAGGCGGGTGACGTACCAGGTGCCGTCGTCGCCGTGGGTGACGAAGCCGGTCAGGCGGACGGTACGGCCCTTCAGCGAGCGTCCGCTGTCGTAGATCGCGCGCGAGCTGAACTCGGCGACCGTCAGCTCGACCGGGTCGCCCGCCGGGAGCGCCGGGAAGGCGCCGACGCCCTGCGCGGCCCGCTGGGCGGCCTCGCGGCCGGCGCTGTAGGAGCCGAGGGCCGGGGGCGGGAAGAGGAGGAGGGCGAGGGCGGGGAGCGTGAGCAGCCAGGCGACGCGGGGCCCGGCGGGGCCGTGGGAATGCCCCTCGTGCCCGGCGTGCCCTTCGTCGTCCTCGTACCCGGCGTGCCCTTCGCCGTCCTCGTGCCCGGCGCGCCCTTCGCCGTACTCGTGGTGGACGTCCTCGTGCGGGCCGGGCGTGCGGTGGCGCAGGACCGCCGTCACGAGGCCCAGCAGCACCAGGGCGACCCCGGACACGATCAGGTAGGGCCGCATGCCCGCCTGCACATAGCGCAGGTACAGATCGCCGAAGAGGGTGATCCGCAGGACCGCGCCGCCCGTCAGGAGGAGCAGCGCCGCCGGTCCGTACCGCCTCACAGCAGCCACCACCCCACGAGGACGCTTGCGGCCACGGCCACCACCCAGGTCGCCGACGCGAACCGTACGGCGAAGGACCGGCCGAAGGTGCCCGCCTGGAGGGCGAGCAGCTTCAGGTCCACCATCGGGCCCACCACCATGAACGCCAGCCGTGCGGTGGGCGGGAAGGCGCTCAGGGAGGCGGCGACGAAGGCGTCGGCCTCACTGCACACGCACAGCACGACGGCCAGTACGGCCAGCAGCGGCACCGCGAGCCAGGGCGACCCGGTGAAGAGGTCGAGGACCGAGCGCGGGACGGCGATGTTGAAGGTCGCCGCGGCCGCCGCGCCCAGCACCAGGAAGCCGCCCGCGTGCAGGAAGTCGTGCTGAAGTCCGGTGAGGAAGGCGCGGGCGCCGGTGGCGCGGGCGCCGGTGGCGCGGGCGCCGGTGGCGCGGGCGCCGGTGGCGTGGGCCGACGCGGTGCCGCGCCCCGGGAGCCGCAGCCACTTCTCCTGCCCGAACCGCGCCCACAGCCAGCCCATCAGCACGGCGGTGCCGAGCGAGGCGAGCAGCCGGGCCAGGACCATCTTCGGCTGGCCCGGGAAGGCGATGGAGGTCGCGACGAGCACGACCGGGTTGATCGCGGGCGCGGAGAGCAGGAAGGCGAGGGCGGCCGCCGGGGCGACCCCGCGCCGCATCAGGCTCCCGGCCACCGGCACCGAGGCGCACTCGCAGCCGGGCAGCACGGCCCCGGCGATACCGGCCACCGGCACGGCGAGCGCGGGATTGCGCGGCAGGAGCCGCCGGAACACCCGCTCCGGCACGAACGCGCCGATCGCCGCCGAGACGACCGTACCGAGCAGCAGGAAGGGCACCCCCTGGACGGCGACGGCGGTGAACACCGTCCACCAGGCGGCCACCGGCGGGGTGTAGAGGTCGAGCGCGAGCGTCGGCCCGAGAACGGACACGACGGTCGCGATGGCGACGAGCGCGGCACCGCCGAGCACGGCGTACACGGACGCACGCACGACGACCCGCAGGCCGTCGGCAACCGTCCGTTGATTCTCCACGCGGCGCACGCTAACGCCCTCACCAGTGGAAATGCTGTGACCCCAGCCCCCCTTCCAGCCCGTTTGGGGGTGTCCCCTCCGGGCGAGCTCGAGGACGGGGCCCGTTCAGGGCCGAAGCGGGGGTCCGGGGGCGGCAGACCCCAGGGAGGGGACGGGAAGGGGCCGCTGGGGCGGGAGAAACTAGAGCGGCGGCTGCGCGGGCGCCGGCCCCAGAGTCGTCGTCCCCGGCGCCGTACGGTGCCCCAGCCCCGTGCGATACGCGTCGAGCGCCGCCTCCACCCGCCCCGTACGCCGCAACAGATCCCCCAGCATCCGGCACAGATCGGCGAGATCCCCCGCGGCACCCGCCCGCTCCAGCAGGCTGAGAGCGCGCACATAGTGCTCCTCCGCCGCCTCCGTGTCCCGCGCGTCCTCGGCGATGATCCCGAGCAGCCGGTGCGCCCCCGCGGAGTGCACGGCGCCCCGCTCGGGCGACAGATCCCCGAGGACGGTGTGCAGCAGCGCGGCGGCCTCCTCCGACTTGCCCCGCCGGTGCAGGACGTCGGCCAGCTCGACGGCGACCTGGCTGCTGTAGAGGGCGGCGCGCTGCGCGGAGAGCATGGCCTGGGCCTGCTTCAACTCGTCTTCGGCACGCTCCAGTTCGCCGTTCTGTGCGTAGACGTAGCCGCGCATCCAGTGACAGTTGGCCAGCTCGGTACGGAGCTGGAGCTGACGGTAGAGCTCGGACGCCTTGGCCAGCGAGGCGTCGGCCTCCGCGAGGCGGCCCTCGGCGAGCAGGGTGCGGGCGACGGAGCGGTGCATACGGGCGACCAGGGCGGGGTCGCCGACCTGGGGCGCGAGGGCGAGGGCGAACTCGGCGGCCTGCGCGGCGCGGGCCTGCGCGCCCATGTCCATGTACGGGCCGATGACGGAGGCGTAGAGCAGGAGCAGCGCGTCGGGGTCGTGCAGCCCGCCCCGGTTGAGCTCGTCGAGGGTGGATTCCAGCAGGTAGACGGCGTAACGGAGTTCACCGGCGAGGTAGTGGGCGACGGCGCGGCCACGCAGGGCGGGGACGCGGGCGGGGAGCGGCGCCTGCGCGAGAGCGGCCTCGGCGCGCTCGAAGCAGCGCAGGGCCGTGTCCAGGTCTCCCGTGTCGATCCCGCACTCCCCGAGGCCGAGCAGCGCGGTGGCCTGCTCCTCCGCCAGCCCGTGCTCCTCGGCCTCCGCGAGCAGCCCGGAGTACTGGAGGGCCGCCTCCTCCGCCGCCCCGGTGGCCAGCGCCCGCTGGGCCTCGGTGAGACGGAGCCGCAGATCGGTGACGAGGCGGGCGGGGCGGCCGGTCGCCAGTTCCTCGAAGTCGACGCCCAGCCGCTCGGCGATGTGTTTGAGCGCCTCGTCGGAGGGCCGCACCCGGCCGGCCTCCAGCGTGGAGACATAGGCCGGGGTGTAGGTCGGCTCGGCCAACTGCCGCTGTGTCAGCCCTCGTTCGACCCGCAACCGCTGCACCCGGCGGCCGACGACCTCCGGCTCGTCCCGCTCTCCCACGCCCGGCTCCCCCAACTACCGCTGTGCCTCTTGCCGTTGGACTATCGCAGCCTCTAGGTTAAACGGCGAGTTAAGCATGCTTAACAGCTTGCTGACGTGAGTATCGCAGTCGCCGACGTTGCGAGGTAGCCGTGCCCGGACGCCCATCCGCACGCCCATCCGCACGCCCGTTCGCGTCCTACGTCAGGGCCGTCGCCGCGGCCGTCCTGACCGTGACGGCCCTGATCACCGCGGCCAACGCGGGCCCCGCCAGGGCGACGGACGCGGGTCCGGCCTCCCCGACGGCACGGCACGAGACGGCGGAGCGCCGCTAGGTCGTGCCGCGCCGCCGGGTCGTATCGCCGGGCGCCTCGGGCTCCCCGCCCGCCCGTCGAAGGCAGCCGCCTCGTCACCGGGGCGGCTCAGCCCTGCGTCTGAAGCTGCCGCAACTGCTGCCGGACGTGGTCCAGCGCGCCCTCGCGGCGGCCCGGCACCCGGCCGCGCAGCCGCGCGATCTCGGGGCCCAGCGCGCGGGCCCGCGACACGTCGGGGATCCGCCCCCACTGGTGGTGCGCCCGGTCGACCGCCGCCTCCACCGCGGGCGCGTCGACCGGCTGCCCGGCCTCCAGCCGGGCGACGGCGACCGCCATCCAGGTACGGCAACTGCGCTCGGCGTCCCCCGCGAACATCGCCAGATCCGCCCGCACCTCACCCCAGTGCAACGCCTCCTCGGACCCGGCCCCCCACGAGTCGGCGGCCACCTGCTCCAGCCGGGCGGCAAGAACATCGGCATCACCGTGCCGCCCGTCCCGCACGGCCGTGGAGATGGCGACGTGCGGATCGGCAGGCATGCCGGGCCCGGCGGACACGGCGGGACCGGCGGACACGGCGGGCGTGGCGGGTGCGCCGGAGGTGGCGGGTACGCCGGGGGCGACAGGTGCGCCGGAGGTGGCGGTTACGCCGGGGGCGGCAGGTACGGCAGAAGTGGCGGGTACGGCCGGGGCGAGGGGTGTGCCCGGGCCGGCGGATACGCCGCGAGCTGCGGGTACGGCCGAAGTGAGAGGCTTTTCCGCGCCGGTGGATACGCCTGGAGCGTCGGGCACCTCCGAGGCAAGGAGTGCGCCCGAGGCTACGGGGACGCCTGACACGACAGGTACTCCGGAAGCGGCGGGTGCAAGCGACGCGAGAGGTGCACGCGAAGCGCCAGGTTCACCGAACGCGGCAGGCACACCCGAAGCCACCGGTGCGACCGGCGCCAGAGGTGTCCGCGAGACGACGGGTCCGCCCGACGCGGCAGACACGCCGGAAGCCGTCGGGCCCACCGGCTCAAGACGTGCACGCGAAGCGCCGGGATCGCCGAACGCGGCAGGCACTCCGGACGGCACCGGGGCGGGCGACGCCAGGGGCGCACGTGAGGTGGCGGGCGCGTCGGAGGTGGTGGGGGTGGACCAGGGGGTGAGTACCAGGTCGCCCACCTCGCCGTCTCCTGCGATGCGGGCCAGCGCCGCCTGGTGCAACCGCTCGACCGCCGGACGGCCTCCGCTGCGCAGTATCGTCGCGACCGCCCTCATGTACGACGGCGTGGCGACGGCCCGACGGCCCGGCGGCGGCGCGATCCGCCCGTAGACGGCGACCGCGGGCCCGCAGTCCAGGGTGTTCCCCCGCAGCCAGTCCCAGGTCTCCGGGTCCGCGCGCAGATCGAGCACCAGGGTCGTGGAGCCGGGCGCACGCAGCCGCAACTCCTCACGGAACCAGTGCCACGGGAACGCCGTGTACCGCACGGTCGGGGGCGTCGTACGGGCGAGCGCCAGGTGGGGCAGCCGTTGCTTACGGTCGAGCTGGAGCTGACCCGCGACGAACAGGGTGAGCGGCCCGGGAGCCACCGCGGCGGCCCGCAACCGGGTGAGAACGGCCTGCGGATCCAGTGGATCGGCCAGTTCGACGACGTTCGCGGTGTCGGTACCGGCCAGCACGGGAGGCGGCACGGCCGCGAGCACGGGGAGCACGGAGGCCGCGTCCACCAGACATCCCTTGCCCATGGGCGAGGCCGCGAGCAGCAGCACGGTTCCGGGCATGGTCCCCTCCCGCATGGTCCCCTCCCCTGTCGATCACGTACCTCAGCACCGTAACCGCTGCGGGTGCAAAGGGGACCCTCAGGCCTGCAAACGTCCCCCTACGGGGCCTTCGTCGGCAGTCGGCACAGGCGGCCCCGTCACCTCCGACGCCCCTGGCGACACAGATGCCCCCGGCGACACGTCCATGAGATCAGCGAAACACGGGGGCGCAGCGCCCGCATCCGGGCATCCGGGCATCCCGGCATGCGGGAACCGGCGGACGAACCCGGTGCAGGAAACCGACAAAGGAAACCGACGAAGGAAGCCGACGAAGGAACCCGCCGCACCCGACTTGCCACCGCCCCCGCCCAGGTGTGCCCTGGAAGGCGGGGGACGAGGAGAGAGGAGTCCTCTCATGGCTCATGCGGCACCCGCGTCAGGCGCACGGACACCGTCCACACGGTCCCGTACGTCCGATGTCTTCAGCGAACGGACCCACCGGGCCGCGGAGTGGACGACACCCGTGGCACTGGGGCTCGTCTACGGCTACTGGGTCGCGGCCAACAACCGCTCCGGAGGCCCCATCACCGGCTGGAACCTGCTGCTCGGCTTCGTGAGCGCGATCGTGTTCGCGGCCCTGTGGACGGGCATCCACGCCCTGGCCCCACACATGCGGCGCGAACTGCACGCCCTGCTGTGGACGGCGTTCGCCGGCTGCGCCTTCGGCTTCCTCTACAGCCAGACCGGCGCGGCCGTCCTGCGCTCCGTGGGAATGTCCCTGGCGGTCTCGGCAGGCGTCTTCCTGACGCTGTTCTACCGCTTCTACACGCACGAGGACGCGGCGGGAAAACGTATCCGCTGATCCGCCCACCACAGGCGTCCGCACGAGGAAGGATCAGGACGGATCAGGACGGATCAGGACGCACACGGGCCCCGGCGTTGTAACGCCGGGGCCCGTGCCTTCCCTCATCCCTCCACTCACCGGCCGACCGGGACCCACTCCCAGTCACCCGATGAGGTTCCTGATGTCGCGGTGGTGCTGAAGCTCCAGGAGCCGGAGAAGCTGAACGTCACGGAGGCCGAGACGCCGACCGAGCCGTTGGTGAACGGGTCGTCCCAGTTGGTCCAGTCGCCGTTCTTCCACCGCGGGCACGGGTCGGCGCAGTCGGGCACCCGCGCGCCGCCGGTGTCCACGAAGGCGGCGCTCGCCCAGCCCTGGGTGCCGAAGAGCCAGTACCAGTCCGGGTTGCCGTTGACGCTCTGCCCCTTGACCCTGCACTGCACACGGTCGTGACTGCCGGGCGCGAGCGTCGCGACGACGGGCGATCGGGTGGTGGGTTCCTGTCGCACACTCAGTTCGGAGCGGGAGACGACGGTGCCCCTGATCGAGCCGTTCCCGTCGCCGCCGCTGGTCGCAGGAGCAGCCGCCGCCGTGGTCCCCAGGGTCGCGCCGGCGAGGGTGCCACCGGTGAGCAGGGCCGCGGCCAGAGTCCGCAGGGCCAAAGTGGTGCGCATGATCGACCTCCTTCTCCCCAGAACCAGGAAACACCCGTTCGGGTGAACCCTCCACCGGAGCACGTCGCCAGGCCTGCGCGGGGCGCCACCCGGACGGCCGCCATGGGCTCGCGTTCCCCGCCCGGACCCCGTTGCCTGGAAGGGTGTCCCCAAGCCTGCGGACCGCCCTCTCGGCCGTCCTCGTCGCGCTGTCCTGCCTGCTCGTGCCGTTCGGCGCGCTCGCGGCCTGGGCGGCGTACGGCCTCACCGACACCCGCGGCTATGTCGCCACGATGGCGCCGCTCGCCTCCGACCCCGCCGTGCGGAACGCCGTCGCGGACACGGTGGGTGACGCAGTGGCACGCGAGGCCGGGCTGAACCCGCTCTTCCTGCGGGACGCGGTCCGCTCCTTCACCGCGACCCGCGCCTACCGCACGGCCTGGGACGCGGGCAACCAGGCGGCCCACACGGCCGTGATGAGAGCGCTCAACGACGAGAGCGCCGACCGCGACTCCCACCCGGTGACCGTGGACCTCGCGGCCGTCACCTCACCACTGAAGCGTCAACTGACCGCCGAACACGTGCCGTTCGCCGACCGTGTGCCGGTGGAGCACACCCGTGTCGCACTCCTCCCACCAGCTGGACTGGCCGCTCTCCGGAAGGGCTACCACGTGCTCGACGTAGCCGGTTTCTGGCTGCCCCTGGCAGCCGTCGTCTTCGCGATGGCAGGTATCTCCGTGGCGGTCTCCCGCCGCCGCGCGGTCACGGCGACGGCCCTCGGCACCGCCCTGGGCGGCGCGTTGCTGGGCCTCGCCGTCGCGATCGCCCGCCGCCTGACCCTCTCCGACCTCCCCGACGCGGCCCACCGCCCGGCCGCGGGCGCGGTGTACGACGCCCTCACCGCGACCCTGCGGACGGCCTCCTGGCTGCTGCTCGCGCTGGGCCTGACGGTGGCGGCGGCGACCTGGCTCATCCGCCGGTGCTCCCCGGCGGTCCGCCTGCTGCGACGGCGGCGAGTGTGCGCAGCGCCCGTGCCAACTCCTCCCGCGGAGCCGACGCGAGTCCGAGTCTGACCGCGTCCGGGGTGCGGTGCGGGTCGACGGCGAAGGCGGTCCCCGGGGTCACGGCGATGCCGTGCGCGGCGGCCTCGGCGGTGAAGGTGTCGGCCCGCCAGGGCGCGGGCAGCTCCCACCAGGCGAAGTAGGCGCACGGATCGGTCCGTACCGTGCCCACCGCGCACCGCTCGCCGAGGTGCTCGGTGAGCCTCGCGGTGACGTTCTCGGTGACGTTCTCGGTGACGTTCTCCGTGCGGTGTGCGGTCAGGTGCTCGGTGAGGACGGCCTGGCGCCGGGCGGCGTCCGCCCGCTTCTCCTCGACGAGCCGGCGCACCACCCCGTCCTCCGTCCACCGCACGGCCGCTTCCAGCGCGAACCGTCCCGCGCTCCACCCGCCGGACCGCACCGCCGCCCCCACGGCCTCCGCCCGGCCCTGCGGTACGACGAGAAAGCCGACGGTCAGCCCCGGCGCGACCCGCTTGGACAGCCCGTCCACGACATGGGTGAGCTCCGGGGCGTGCGCGGCGAAGGCGGCGGCGTCCGGGCGGAGAAAGGACCAGATGCGGTCCTCGACGACCGGCAGCCCCAACGCGAGTACGAGGTGGCCCAGTTCACCACGCCGCCGCTCGCTCATGGTCGAGGACGTCGGGTTGTGGAGCGTCGGCTGAAGGTAGAGGGCGGAGAGCGGAGCGGCCCGGTGGACGGCGGCGAGGACGTCCGGCCGTACTCCTTCCGCATCACCCGCGAGCGGGACGAGAACCACCCCCAGCCGTCCGGCGATCTCCTTGACCAGCGGATAGGTCAGCTCCTCCACCCCGACCCGGCCGCCCGGCCGGACCAGGGAGGCGAGGGCGGCGGCGATGGCCTGCCGGGCGTTGCCGGTGAACAGCAACTGCGCGGGGTCCGGCCGCCAGCCCGGCACGGCGAGGAGCCGGGCGGCGCTCTCCCGGGCGGCCGCGGTCCCGTCGGCGGCGCCCGGACGCATGGCCTCCGTCAGCACGTCGGCCCGCAGCAGCGGCGCGAGGGAGGCCGCAACGAGCTCCGACTGCCCTGCGGCCGAAGGGTAGTTGAGCTCGAGGTTGACGGGCGCGGAGGTGGCCGTCTCGATGAGCGCCCGCCCCTGCGCGACGGCCGGCGCGGCCCGCACGAAGGTCCCTCGCCCCACCTCGCCCACCACCAGGCCACGTCGCACGAGTTCGCCGTAGACCCGTCCGGCCGTGGAGGGCGCGATGCGGTGCCGACGGGCGAACCACCTTTGCGGGGGCAGCTGTTGGCCGGGGCGCAGCCGTCCGGCGACGATGTCACCGGCGATGCGGTCCGCGATGAGACGGAAGTCGGCCATGGAGTCTCCTGGAACCTGGGATCACACCGGGGGCGGGATTGCACCGAAGGCAAAGATCTTATTGCACCGAGAAGACGGCCCGCCCTACTGTCGCTCCCATGGCACCCTTCCTCGCATACGAGGACAAAGGGACGGATACGCCCTCGGCGCTCCCCCTCGTCCTCGTCCACGGCCACCCCTTCGACCGCACCATGTGGGCTCCGCAGATCGAGGCGTTCTCCACCACCCGCCGGGTGATCGCCCCCGACCTGCGCGGTTACGGCGCGTCCCCGGTGGTCCCCGGCATCACGCTGCTGTCCGACTTCACCCAGGACATCGCGGCACTCCTGGACGAACTGAAGGTGGAGACGTTCGTGCTGGCCGGGCTGTCGATGGGCGGCCAGATCGCGATGGACGTCTACCGGCGGTTCCCCGACCGTGTCCGGGGCCTGGTCCTCGCCGACACCTTCCCGGCCCCGGAGACCCCCGGCGGCAGACTCGCGCGCAACGAGATGGCCGACCGGCTGCTCGCGGAGGGCATGCGGGGCTACGCCGACGAGGTCCTGGAGAAGATGGTCGCCCCCTACGCGGCCCCCGAGGTGAAGGCCCACGTCCACCGCATGATGACGTCCGCGCCTCCCGAGGGCGCCGCCGCCGCACTGCGAGGCCGGGCCGAACGCCCCGACTACCGGCCCCTGTTGACCCGCGTCACCGCACCCGCCCTGGTCGTGGTCGGCGAGGACGACGAGTACACCCCCGTCTCGGACGCGCAGGCGATGCACGCGGCTCTCCCGCACTCCGAGCTGCGGATCGTCGAGGGCGCGGCCCATCTGCCGAACCTGGAGCGGGCGGACGAGTTCAACAGGGGGCTGGCGGAGTTCCTGGCGAAGACCGGGGCGTGGCCTTCGGCAGGATGAGGTCGACGCGAGGCCGGCTCCTCAATACCGCAGGACTTCTCGGCGGCCGGGGCCCGCTTCCTTCACCTCGCCGGCACGGACCACCGCGCCCCGGTCGTCGACCTCACCCTCCACCAGGGCTGATGGCCGAGAACCGACAGCCGGGGCGGGGTGCCCATAATGAGCGCATGTCCCGCGAGTTCCCCATCGGCCTCACCCCTCCCGACTGGCTGGTCCGGAACCTCCGCTCCCAGCAGTCCGCCGTCAACCGGCCCGCCGTCGCCCGCGCCGCGCTCGCCATGACGCTGCCGCTGCTGATCGGCCTCGCCGCGGGGCACCCCGCGTACGGCGCGCTCGCCTCCATGGGCGCCCTGTCCGGTGTCATCGGCGACACCGCCGACGCCTACCGCATGCGGATCATGAACATCGCGATCCCACAGCTCTTCGGTGCGGTGGGCGTCACCCTGGGATCCCTCGTGTACGGACACGGGTGGCTCGCGGTGGCCGCCGTCACCGGCGTGGCGCTGGTCTCCGGGATGATCTCGACGATCGGCGCGGTGGCGTCCGTGTCCGGACTGCTGCTCCTGCTCAACTCCGTGGTGGGGGCCGGACTGTCGATGCCGGGGGAGTGGTGGCTGGCACCGCTCCTGATGACCGGCGGCGGGCTGCTCGTGCTTCTCCTCGCCCTGCTGGCCTGGCCACTGCGCTCCGGGGTGCCGGAGCGCACGGCGGTCGCCGCCGCCTATCGCGCGGTCGCCGATCTGCTGGCCGCCTGCGGCAGCGAGGTCCCCGGCGCGTACGAGGACGCCCGGCACACCGTCACCCAGTCCCTCAACCAGTCCTACGACCTGGTCCTCGCCCGCCGTACCGGACAGCACGGTCGCAGCCCCGAACTGACCGTGCTGGTAGCCGAATTGAACGCCATCACCCCCGTGGTGGAGGCGGCCCCCGCGGCCCATCTGGACGGCCGCCCGCTCCCTGCGGAGGTCCCCGAGGCCGTACTCCATCTCGCACGGGCCGTGGAGACCGGCTTCACCGGGCCGATAGGGCTCCGGCTGCCCGACCCCGGCTCCGAGACCGCGCGCGCCGTCGACCACGCCCTGCGGCACGCCGCCGAGGTGGTGGCCGCCCCCGACCCCGACCCCCGGGGCGTCGACGACCGGCTCGGCCGTCCGGCCGGCCTGCGGGTCCGCGCCGCCCGCGCCACCCGCGACGTCGCCCTCTCCGCCGCGTCCTGGCGCTACGGCCTGCGCTTGGCCCTGTGCGTCGGCCTCGCCCAGGTGCTGGTCTCGATCGTCCCGGTGTCGCGCTCCTACTGGGTGGCCCTGACGATCACCTTCGTGATGAAGCCCGACTTCGGCTCGGTGTTCTCCCGGGCGCTGCTGCGGGCGCTCGGCACCGTGGCCGGCCTGGTGGTCGCGGCGGCGGTGCTTTCACAGGTGCCGCGCGGCTACTGGGACGTGCCGGCGATGCTGCTGCTCGCCTCGCTGATCCCGGCCCTGACCCCGCGCGGGTACGGCTACCAGACCGCGGCGATCACCCCGGTGATCCTGCTGCTGTCGGACGTCCTGAACCACCAGGGCACCGCGCTGCTGCTCCCGCGCCTGGTGGACTCGCTGATCGGCTGCGGCATCGCGCTCGTGGCGGGCTACCTGCTGTGGCCGGAGAGCTGGCACACCAGGGTCGGCGACCGGCTGGCGGACGCCGTCGCGGACACGGCCCGCTACGTCGACTCGGCCTTCGGCCCGGCCGTCGACCCCGCCGCACGCGCCCGGATGCGCCGCCGTCTCTACCGCGACCTGTCCGTCATCCGTACGGAGTTCCAGCGCGCCCTGACCGAGCCGCCGCCCACCGGACGCCGGGCGGCGGCCTGGTGGCCGCTGGTCGTCGCGGTGGAACGCATCGTGGACGCGACGACGGCGGCCCGGGTCCGGGTGAAGCACGGAGCCGGACCGCCGTCGGCGCGGGAGGTCGGTCATGTCACGCTCCAGCTGCGGGAACTGGCCGACGGCCTGCGCGACACGGATGTGCTGTACCCCGTCCGCACCGACCTGACCGGCCCGCCCGGCAGCGTCCTGGAGCCCCTGCGCCAGGAGGTCGCGGCGGCGAGGGCGATCGCCTCACCGCACCCGGACGACCGGCGCCGATAGCCGACGCGCCCAGGGCGTTTCTTTTGGATCGGTTCGGATCAGGCCGCGGTGTCCGGTGCGGTGCATCGCAAGGCGGAGCATGATCCGCGTAGTGGGTGTACGCGGGTCGTGCGACAACGCCGCGAGGTGCCGTGCCGGGCGCCGTGGCCCCGGGCTGATCCAAAAGAAGCGCCCTAGACCCCGATGTCCTCGCCGTCCTTGCGCCACACGGCCACGACCGCCGGGCGGACGATCTTCCCGGGGCCGTCCGGCCAGGTGCTCGCCGGCTTCTCGACCGTGGCGCCGTCGATCTCACCCGGGTGCTGCACGGCGACGAGCACCCGACGGTCCTGGACGATCGGGCCGCAGGTCTCCGCGCCCTTCGGCACCGTCAGGAACTGCTTCAGCTCACCGCGCCGCGAGCCGCGCGTCGCGACGCCGAACAGCCCGTCGTGCGAGCCGAGCTGGCTGCCGTCGGTGGAGATCCACAGGTTGCCGTGCGGGTCGAAGGCCACGTTGTCCGGGCAGGAGATCGGGCTGACGTCGTCCTTCGGGAAGCCCGCGAAGTAGGTCGCCGGGTCGTCGGGGTCACCGGCGACGAGGAACAGCGACCAGGCGAACGCCGTGCTCTCGGGACGGTTACGCCGCTCGGTCAGCTCCAGGATGTGCCCGTGCTTGTTGGCGTTGCGCGGGTTGGCCTCGTCCGCCTTGGCGTTCGCGCCGACACCGCGGTTGGTGTTGTTGGTGAGGGCCACGTACACCTTGCCGGTGACGGGCGAGGGCTGGATGTCCTCGGGCCGGTCCATCTTCGTCGCGCCGACCTTGTCACCGGCGAGCCGGGTGAAGACGAACACCTCCTCGGCACTCATCCCCTCGACGTGCGAGACGGCGCCCCTGGCGGTGGCGGTGGCGATCGGGATCCACTCTCCGCTCCCGTCGAACTCACCGTCGGCGGGCAGCTTGCCCGTGCCGTCGATCTCGATCGTGGGGGAGTCGCCGGTGAGCCGGGCGACGTAGAGCGTGCCCTCGTCGAGCAGCGACAGGTTGTGCTCACGGACGGCCCGGCTCGATCCCTTCTTCATCCGCTTGCTGCCGACGAACTTGTAGAAGTAGTCGAACCGCTCGTCGTCACCGGAGTAGACGACCGGCCGTCCGTCCTCGGTCAGCCGCACGGTCGCGGCCTCGTGCTTGAAGCGGCCGAGGGCGGTGTGCTTGCGGGGCGTGGAGTTCGGGTCGTACGGGTCGAGCTCGACGACGTACCCGAAGCGGTGCACCTCGTTCGGCTCCTGGGCGACGTCGAACCGCTTGTCGAACCGCTCCCACTTGCGCTCGGTCGCGCCGGTCCCGATCCCGTACCGCTTGTCAGTGGCCCGGCCGCTGTTGGCGAAGTACTGGTTGAAGTTCTCCTCGCCGTGCAGCGTGGTGCCCCACGGCGTGGTGCCGCCGGAGCAGTTGTTGAGCGTGCCGAGCACCTTCGTGCCGGTCGGGTCGGCGGAGGTCTTCAGCAGGTCGGAGCCGGCGGCGGGCCCGGTGAGCCGGAACTCGGTGGTGGCGGTGACCCGCCGGTTGAGGTGGTGCCGGGGCACGGCGGTCAGCTTGCCGGTCCTGCGGTCCTCCTGCACGACGACCACGCCGAGACCGTGCGCCGCCCAGGCGACCTCGACCTGCTGCCGGGTGGGATTGGCGGCGTCGTAGCCACGGAACATGAGCACTTCGTCGGTGTACTCGTGATTGGCGACGAGCAACTGCCGGTCACATTCACCCGGAATGGGAAGAAGCGCCAGGAAGTCGTTGTTGTAGCCGAACTGTCCGGCCTGGGCGGCGGCGGTCTGCTTCTCGGGGTCGAAGGCGGGAGCCCCGCGCAGGATCGGCTCACCCCAGCGGATGACGACATTCTGCCCGTATCCGTCCGGAACGGTGACGGCGTCGGCGGTATTCGGAGCGACGGAGCTGTAACGCAGCCCACGAGCACCGTTGACGGCCGGCTTCCCGGAATTCCCAGAACCCCCGGAACCCCCGGAATTCCCGGAGGATTGCCCGGAATTCCCGGCGGACTTTCCGGACGTATCGGCAGACGCTGCCGCCGCGGGCAGCGCACCGGCCACACCCGCGGTCCCGGCGGCGGCCGCGACGGTGACGACCGCGGCGGCTCGCACCATCGCGCGGCGGCCGATCGCCCCCGCGATGACCTCACCGACGTACTCGTTGTCGCTGGTGTTGGGCACCTCGTGGAAGCAGGCGTCACCACACCGGAAGCGGCAGGTCATGGCGGAGCGTCCGCCGGGATGGGACTGGGACGGCGTTCCGATCAGCGGCAGAAGCTTGCGCACCTTTAATCTCCCCTTGCATGCCCTTGGTGTGCTCGTGACGTTAGGGGCACGTATGTGCGGAGGCGCTGCTGTGGGATGAACGGAAAGTGAATCCCCAGCAGCCACAAGGGTGTTGGACTTGCGCGGAGGGGGTGCCGAGGCGGTATTGACACACCTGGATTCCTTACACTCACCCCTGCCCAAGATCACCCTCCGGGGCCGTTAACCTTACGTGTCCGTCCTGGCCAGGGATTGACGGGCTTCAACTCACGCGAAGGGTTGCGCACATGGGCATTCTCACTCTCCTGCGGAACGCGTTCGGACGGTCACGCAAAGAGCGGGCCGCCGAGGCAGAGGGTGCGGAACAGGTTCCTTCGCAGGAACAGACCGCCTCCGAGGAGCGGGACCAGGAGTCGACCGGGGCTGCCCCCACGTCGGCAGCCGCGCCGACCCCGGCGCCCGAACCGACGGTCCCGTCCCCCTCCCCCGAACCCACCCCGAGGGCCACGGCCCAGGTCCCGGAACCCCGCCCGGCATCCCAGGACGAACACGATCTCGTCTCGGCAGCCTTCGACAACGTCTCGGTCCCCAAGCCGACCCAGTCGACAGAGGACCTGCCCGCTGCGACGGCGAAGCCGTCCGCGCGGACGGTTGAGGCGGACGCGGACGCGGAGCCGAAGGCGGAGGTCAAGGCTGCGGTCGAGGCCGAGCCGACGGTGGAGGCGGAGCCGAAGGTCGAGGCGAAGGCCGAGGCTGAGGTCGAGGCCGAGCAGAAGACGGAGGCCGAGCCGACGGTCGAGCCGAAGGTCGAGGCTGAGGCGAAGGCTGAGGCTGAGCCGAAGAAGGCTGAGCCGGCGGTTGAGGCTGAGCCGGCGGCGGAGGTCGAGGCCGAGCCGACGGTTGAGGCCGAGGCGACGGTCGAGCCGGAGGCGGAAGCCGAGGCTGAGCCGAAGGCCGAGGCTGAGCCCAAGGCCGAGGCTGAGCCGAAGGCCGAAACTGAGCCGACGGCGGAAGCCGAGGCTGAGGTGAAGGCCGAAGCCGACGAGCCGCAGGCCGAAGCGAAGGCCGAGGCCGAGGTGGACGAGCCGACGGCCGAGGCGGTGGTCGAGGAGCCCACGCCGACGATCGAAGCGGCCGCGGAGGCCAATCCGGCGACCGCGGAACCCACGGCGGTCACCGACGCCGACGCGGAGCCTGCGGCCGAGCAGCCGGAGACCGAGCCCGTAGCGGAGGAGTCCGCGCCCGCCGCGGCTCCGACTGCGGCTCCGGCTCCGGCTCCGGCTCCGGCCGCGGAGGAGTCCGACGAGCCCGCGGCCGCCGACGGCGAGGACGCCCCGCAGGGGCCACTCGCGGCCGACGACGAAAGCCGCACGGGTGGTGCGGGTGGGAACGACTCGGCCGAAGGCGAAGCCGAGGACGAGGTCAAGGCCGAGGCGGCCCCGGCCGAGACTGCCGAGACTCACGCCACCCCCGCGCTGCCGGCCGGCCCCGCGCTGCCGGCCGGCCCCGCGCTGCCCGCCGGCCTCGCCACCGCCTACGCCGCGGCGGCCACCGCGCTGGAGGCAACCCACCTCACCGCCACCCGAGCGAAGCTCTACCTCGTACTGGACCGCTCCGCGAGCATGCGCCCGTACTACAAGGACGGCTCCGCCCAGGCCCTCGCCGAGCAGACCCTCGCTCTCGCCGCCCACCTGGACCCCGAGGCCAAGGTCCACGTCGTCTTCTTCTCCACGGAACTGGACGGCACCGGCGAGCTGACCCTGACGGACCACGAGAACAAGATCGACGAGCTGCACGCCGGCCTCGGCCGCATGGGCCGTACCAGCTACCACGCGGCGGTCGAAGCGGTCCTCACCCACCACGAGAAGGAAGCCGCGGGCACCCCCGCCCTGGTCGTCTTCCAGACGGACGGCGCCCCGGACGCGAAGACCCCGGCCACCCAGTCCCTCACGGACGCGGCGAAGAACCACCCCGCCGTCTTCTTCTCCTTCGTCGCCTTCGGCGAGCCCGACAACAAGGCCTTCGACTACCTCCGCAAGCTGAAGACCCCCAACACGTCCTTCTTCCACGCGGGCCCGACCCCGCGTGAGCTGACGGACGCCGAGCTCTACGAAGGCGTACTGGCCACCTGGCGCCCGTAGGCCCCCTTCGGGGGGTGGAGAATCACGTCCACCCCCCGAAACGCATGTGAGTGGATCTTCGCGGGCCCAGTAGGATTTCGGGCATGGCGGCCACTGGAACCGAGAAGCAGGGTGGCAAGGCGTTCTACGTCTCCACCCCCATTTACTACGTCAACGACGCTCCTCACCTGGGCCACGCCTATACGACCGTCGCAGGCGACGTGCTCACCCGCTGGCACCGCCAGCGTGGCGAGAAGGTGTGGTACCTCACCGGCACGGACGAGCACGGTCAGAAGATCATGCGCACCGCGGAGGCGAACGGCGTCAGCCCCCAGCAGTGGGCCGACAAGCTCGTCGACGAGGCCTGGCGCCCCCTGTGGGAGCACCTCGAGATCGCGAACGACGACTTCATCCGCACCACGCAGCAGCGGCACACCGACCGCGTCCAGGAGTTCGTGCAGGACCTGTACGACAAGGGCGAGATCTACAAGGGCGGCTACGAGGGCCCGTACTGCGTCGGCTGCGAGGAGTACAAGCTCCCGGGCGAGCTGCTCGACGGCGAGGGCGAATTCGCAGGTCAGAAGCTGTGCCCCATCCACAAGAAGCCCGTGGAGATCCTCAGCGAGGAGAACTACTTCTTCAAGCTGAGCGAGTACGGCGACAAGCTCCTCGCCCTCTACGAGGCGAACCCGGGCTTCATCCAGCCCGAGTCCGCGCGCAACGAGGTCGTGAACTTCGTCCGGCAGGGCCTTCAGGACCTCTCCATCTCGCGCTCCACCTTCGACTGGGGCATCCCGATCCCGTGGGACCAGAAGCACGTGATCTACGTGTGGGTCGACGCGCTGCTGAACTACGCCACGGCGGTCGGCTACAACGAGAACCAGCAGAAGTTCGAAGAGACCTTCCCGGCCGACGTCCACCTGGTCGGCAAGGACATCCTGCGCTTCCACGCGGTGATCTGGCCCGCGATGCTGATGGCGCAGGGCCTCCCGCTGCCCGGGAAGATCGCCGCGAACGGCTGGCTGATGGTCGGCGGCGAGAAGATGTCGAAGTCGAACCTGACCGGCATCAAGCCGCAGGACCTGACCTCGCACTTCGGCGTGGACGCGTACCGCTGGTACTTCCTGCGCGCCATCGCCTTCGGCCAGGACGGCTCGTTCTCGTGGGAGGACTTCTCCGCCCGCTACACGAGCGAGCTGGCGAACGACTACGGCAACCTGGCCTCCCGCGTGGCCGCGATGGTCGGCAAGTACTTCGACGGCGTCCTGCCCGCGGCCACCGCCGACAGTGAGGCCGAGAAGGCGCTGCACGACGGCCTGGCGACCGCCGTCGCGGTGGCCGACCGGAAGATCGGCGAGGAGCTGGACTTCCAGGGCGGCATCCTGGCCGTGTTCGACTTCGTCAAGCAGGTCAACGGCTACATCACGGAGCAGGAGCCGTGGAAGGTCGCGAAGGACGACTCGGCCGAGGGCCGGGCCCGTCTGGCGACCATCCTCTACACCGCCGCGGAGTCCCTGCGCGCCGTGGCCGTCCTGCTGAACCCCGTCATGCCGGACACCTCCCAGAAGCTCTGGGACTCGCTGGGCGCCGATGCGGTCCTGGGTGCTCTCGCGGACCAGCGGGTCCAGGAGGCCGGCGCCTGGGGCACGCTTCCGGCCGGCACGACGGTCACCAAGGGAGCGGTGCTCTTCCCGCGCCTGGAGGAGAAGCCGACCGCGTAGCGCGTCGCCGACCGACCACACCGACCACGGGTCCGGGACGAACCGCCTCCCGGACCCTGGCCGGAAGGCCGCCGCCGGTCGGAAGACCGCCCCCGGCCGCAAGGCCGCCCCCGGCCGGATGACGGCCCTGGTCGAATGACGGCCCCGGCCGGATGACGGCCCTGGTCGAATGACGGCCCCTGATCGGAAGACCGCCCTGGTCGGAAGAAGCAGAGAAGAGAAAGAGCCGTAGAGGTTCCCCCGGCTCCGGCATGTTCCCGCCAAGCCGTATGGTTTCCGCCATGGCAGTCCCCAACGTCATTCCGATCGCCTACGAGCCGAAGCACCGCACCGAGTCCGTCGGGCGGTACGCGGACGGCCAGTTCCTCGCGTCGGTCACGTACGCCTTCCCCGAAGGGTTCCGTCTCGACGACGGCTGGGAAGAGCACAAACGCCTCTACACCGTGCTGCACACCTTCGACGCCGCGGGCAACTACCGCGACTCGGACATCTGGTGTGCCGGCACCTGGGCCGAGCAGCAGCGCAACCCGCACGGCGACGACGCGGTCCTCACCCGGGCCCGCGTCCGCCTGGCCACCCTCCTGCGCAGCCTGCCCCGCCGCTCCTACACGGACATCGCGGTCCGCCCCTTCCGGCTCACCTTCGAGGGCGTGCTGTTCGGCCTGGTGATCCGCGAGGACAAGGACGAGGACGGCGAGCCGGAGACCTGGGCAGAGCTCTACCCGGACCGCCTGGCCTTCGCCGAACCCTGGGACGGCACGTACGACACCTGACGACGGGGGAACGCGAGGGCCGGGGGCTCGTGGTCACCCGGCCCTCGCGTGTCTGGGGGGTGCTACTTCAGGACGCTCGCGCCCGTGGTCGTCGCGAGGGTCGTGGGCAGGTTCTTCGCCGACGTCTCGAGGCCCGAGGTGAGGGCCGGGGTCCAGTTGACCGTCGTCTTCAGGTCCTTCGACGAGGCGGCGTTGTACGCGGCGACGACGTCGGTGACCGTGCCGTTGACGAGGTTGCCGGAGCCCTTGACCGCGCCGGTGCCGTCGCCGCTGAGGAGCTTGGCGACCTTTCCGCCGGTCGGGACCTTCCAGTAGTTGTTCTCGGCGACGACCTGGGCCTTGGCACGCGAGTTGATGCTGTACTGCGTCGCGTAGCCGTTGAGGGTCGTGACGTCGTAGTAGTTGTTGTAGATGTGCACCTGGCCGACCCGCGCCAGCGGGGCGCGCTGGACGATGCCCTTCCAGATGTTGTGGTGGATGGAGACGCGCAGCTTGCCCGAGGGCTCGCTGTCACTGCTGCCGATCAGCATCGTCTTGTCGTGGTTGGTGAACTGGTTGCGCGAGACCGTCACCAGGTCCGAGCTCTTGGTGATGTCCAGGGCGCCGTCGTGGATCTGGTACTCGCGGCCGTAGTACTTCGGGTTGGCGCTGTCCAGGTGCGGCGCGTCGGTGAACGTGTTGTGGTCGGCCCACACGTGGGTCGCGCCGCGCAGCGTGACCGAGTCGTAGTTGGAGTTCCAGTTGCCGTCGTCGCCGTCGGTCGGGTCCCACTGCGGGAAGCAGTCCTCGGTGGCGGCGAAGGTCAGGTTGCGGACGACGACGTTGTCCACGTTCTGGATCTGGAGCATGCCGCCGGAGATCCCGGCGTTGGTGCCCGGCACGCCGACGACACTGGTGTTGGCCGGCACCTTGAAGACGATGTTCTTCGCCTGCTTGGTCTGGGCCGCGGCGCGGGCCTTCTCCTGGGTGCCGGAGGGCAGCTTGGAGGTGCCGTAGGACGAGGGGTCGTACGCCTTCAGATAGGCGGAGAGCGAGTAGCCCGTGCCCGACGCGTAGTCGGCGCAGGTCAGCTTCTTGCCCGCGTCGTCGGTGTTGGCGTCGATCGTGCCCTTGATCTTGATGATCCGGGGGGTGGTGTCGGAGGCGGAACCCAGCGCCTTCACCAGCTGGGCGCGGGTGGAGACGGTGAAGGTGTGCGCGGCGTCGGCCTTGGTGCCACCGGTGGTGCCCGTGCCGGAGGAGGCCCAGCCGTCCTTCGCGGCGAGCGTCTGGTGGTACAGGTCGACGGTCCCGGCGTTCGCGTTCATCACGACGACACCGGCGCCGACGGCCGCGGCCACGGCGGCGGCGGAGACGACGAGGACGCGGCGCGAGCGGAGGGACCGGCGGTGGGAGGGAGCTGCCACGGGGGATCCTTACGGGGAGGAGCGGGCTTACGTCCTGTCAGTGGTCGCCGCCGCGTGAAGAGTTGCCGCATGAAGAGATCTTTTTTCGGGGCCGTCTCCGCCGGTCGATCAAACGCCCTTCACGATCCCCCCACCTCCCCCTTAAGGTGCGCATCGGGGACGAACACCTCTCTCCGGGGAGGGATCACCACACATGGACCGGCGTCATCGTCAACTGGGGGATCTTCCATGGCACTCTTCGGCAACGCGCATCCGATCGACCCGGCGCAGGCGCAGCAGGACTACGCCCGTCTGCTGGGCCGGGGCGAGCATGTGCAAGCCGCCTTCCTGCTGATCCGCGACACCATCCTCTTCACGGACCGGCGGCTGATCCTCGTCGACAAGCAGGGGATCACGGGCAAGAAGACGGAGTACCACTCCATTCCGTACCGCAGCATCACGCACTTCGCGGTGGAGACCGCCGGCACCTTCGACCTGGACGCCGAGCTGAAGATCTGGGTGTCCGGCTCGTCCGTGCCGATCCAGAAGACGTTCACCAAGGGCGTGGACATCTACGAGGTACAGGCGATCCTCACGCAGTTCGTGGCGAAGTAGCTCCCCCGTCCACGGCCCCCGTCCACGGCCCCGTTCACGGCCCCCGTCCACGGCTCCCGTTCACGAGTCCTCGGCCACGGCTCCCGTTCACGAGCCCTCGTCCACAGCCCTGTTCACGAGTCCTCGGCCTCGTCCGGGGGCGTGCGCTCCCGGCGCGCTCTAGACTCGCGGGCGGGGCGCAGGCGCACGGAGGGTGCGCGCGTGGGGATGGGGGATTCTCGTGAACGAGCTTGCTTTCAGGCGTGGTTGGCGGGTGGCCGTGGTGCTGCTGGCCGGGCTGCTGGGTGCCGCGGCGCTGCCCGCCGCGCCCGCCGTCGCCGTGCACGGTGCGGTGCCCGGTGACTTCAACGGGGACGGCTACCGCGACGCCGTACTGCCCGCGCCGGGCGCGAACGTGGCGGGCAGGGAACGGGCGGGCGCCGTCGTCGTGCTGTACGGGTCGAAGACGGGACTGTCGGCCGCCCGGCGGGCGCTGATCACGCAGAACACCGCGGGCGTGCCGGACACCGCCGAGGCGGGCGACGGGTTCGGCTCCGCCACCGCCACCGCCGACCTGAACCGGGACGGCTACGCGGACCTGGTCGTCGGATCCCCCTTCGAGAGCACCGCGAGGGGCCAGGAAGCGGGGTCCGTGACCGTGCTGTGGGGCAGCCGGAGCGGGCTCACCACGGGCACCGACCTGCCCGCCTCGGCGACGGCGGGCATGGTCCCCTACCACTACGGTGCGGACATCGCCGCGACCCGCGGGGCCTCGGCCGCGCGGTCCGAGATCCTGGTGGCGAGCTGGGGCGGCGCCGTCCGCTTCACCGGCCCCTTCACCCGAACCGGCGGCTACGGCGCCTCCGCGGTCGCGGCGGACAGCTCCTGGGGGGACTCCGTCGCGCTCGGCGACTTCGACGGCGACGGCTCCCCCGAGCACGTGAACGTGACGTACGGACAGAGCGGGGAGACCGGCGGGTTCGTCTTCGTCGACCCGGAGGACCAGGACCACGTCGGCTTTCCGGCCCGTCTCGCCCACGGCAACGGGCATATCGCCGCCACCGGGGACGTCGACGGCGACGGCTACGACGACCTGGTGGTCGGCGACCCGGACGAACCCGAAGTCGCGGGCTTGGACGGCGCGTCGGGCGGTCGCGTGCTCGTCTGGCGCGGGTCGGCGGCCGGCATCGCACCCGACGCCGTGCCCGAGCAGATCACGCAGGACACCGCCGGCGTGCCCGACGCGAGCGAGAAGGGCGACGTCTTCGGTGGCGCCCTGACGGTGACCGACCTCAACCGCGACGGCCTCGCGGACCTGGTGATCGGCGCGCCGCGCGAGTCGGTCGGCACCAAGGCGCTGGCCGGACAGGTGACCGTCGTACCCGGCCGCCGCACCGGCGCCCTCGGCGTCGGCTCGTACGCCTTCACCCAGGACACGGCGGGCGTCCCGGACGCCTCCGAGGCGGGGGACGAGTTCGGTACGACGGTCGCGGCAGGGGACGTGAACCGGGACGGCAGGCCGGATCTGTTCGTCAGCGCCTCGGGCGAGAACGAGTCCACCGGCGCCGTCTGGACCCTCCCCGGCTTCACCACCGGCCCTTCCGCCGCCCGCAGCCGCGTCTTCACGGCCCCCTCGGTCGGCCTCACCCAGCCGGACTGGGCACTGCTGGGCGGGTACGGCCTGGGCTGGGTGATCTGAGCCCGGGTCACCCGGCCACCACCCCCCGGTGGCGGCCGGGTGACCGGTGACCGGATCCGCACGGCCGCGGGCCCGGGGCGCCCGCCCGGCCGCATCGGACGTCGGGAGCACGCGTTCCCCGGTGGCGCCGCCCCGCCCGCCGAACCCCGCACGACGGCCACCGCACCTGGCACGACCCCGGTCACCGCACGACGGTCACCGCACGACGGTCACCGCACCTGATACGACTACCCGGTGGACCTTCTCGAACCCCACCTCAGGCTCCTCG
Source organism: Streptomyces zaehneri (assembly GCF_032248645.1). NCBI lineage: Bacteria > Bacillati > Actinomycetota > Actinomycetes > Kitasatosporales > Streptomycetaceae > Streptomyces > Streptomyces zaehneri. The sequence goes on along the minus strand of NZ_JASTTJ010000009.1, from coordinate 54,889 downwards.
CCGAGGTCTTCGACGCGGCCGCCGCCGGTGCTCCCTGGGCCCTGGCCGGCGGCTACGCGCTCCAGGCGCACGAGCTGCTTCAACGCCCGCACGCGAACGTGGACTTGGCGACCGAGAGCGCGGAGCCGATGCCCCGGCTCGCCGAGGCGCTGGGCGCGGCGCTCACCTCACGGGGCGGCCACGAGGCGACCGTCCGGGACACGGACCCGCTGTCCGCACACCTGGCCGTGCTGGACCGCGCCACGGACACGGTCCTCCGGTTGGCCCTGCACAAGGAGACCTTCTGGAGCCCGCCCGTCCCGACCCCGTACGGTCCGACGCTCGCCCTCCCCGACGCGGTGGGCACGAAGGTCCGGGCGCTCTACGACCGTGGTCTGGCCGTCGACCTGATCGACGCGAGGGCCGCGTCGGCCCGCTTCACCCACCCCGACCTGGAGGAACTGGCCCGCCGCCACGCCCGGGACGACTTCGACCTGCCCACCCTCCAGACCCGGCTGACGGGCACGGACCACTACCCGGACGCCGCGTTCACGGCGTACGGCCTGACCGAGGACCAGCTCACGGACCTGCGTGCGTGGGCCCAGAGCTGGTCGACGGACATCGCGGAGCGGCTGCTGGAGGAGGGGGCGTCACCGGACGAGTGACCGGGACGCCCGGTGAACGGCCCGCACTGTGAACGGGACGCATGGTGAACGGGACGCACGGTGAACGGGACGCACGGTGAACGGAACGGAACGGACGGGCGGACGGGACGCCCCCGCCGCCGGGATCAGCTGGAAGAGGCCGACGCCTCGGCCGACGCCGTCTCGGACGCGCCCGGCTGGACCGCGTCGTCGGTGCCCTCGTGGGTGGCGTCGGGTTCGACACCCATCGTGATCGAGCCCACGACACCCTTGGCGATGTTCTTCTTGTCGTACTTCAGCTTGAGCAGACCGCCCTGGACGCCGCTCTGGTCGTAGATCGTGTCCTCGGTGAGCGTGGTGCGCTCGGTGGTGCTGGTGGAGTACGGCTCCACCTCGGCCGAGGCGAGCACGGACTCCTCGTCGAAGAAGAACTGGCCCGTGTGGCAGGTGTTGCCGCCCTCGTAACCGGCGTCGGTCCACTCGCCGTTGACGTGCACCTTGGTGTGGATGTGGACCGTGCGGCCGCGGTACCAGCCCGGGAAGACCGTCTTGAAGGTGACGCGTCCCTGCCTGTCGGTCTTCCAGGTCCCCCGCAGATAGCGCTCGTCGTCGGTGGGCTCCTCGTGCCCGCCGCCACCGCCACCGCCGGACGGCGGCTCGCCGGTCGGGGTACCGGTCGGCACGTCGGTCGGCGTACCGGTCGGGGTGCCGGAGGGCGCGTCGGTGGGGGCGCCGCCGCCTCCACCGGTGGAGAGGCTCTCGTAACCGGAGTAGATGCCGAGGGCGTCGCAGTGCCAGACGTCGACGGCGGCGTTCGCGAGGGGCTTGCAGGTCTCGGAGTCGATCACCTTGAGGGCGAGGGTGAGCGGGATGCCCTCCTTGTCCTCGGTGATGTCCTGGCGGAGCTTGTCCGCGTCGATGTAGTACGGGCCTTCGGTGGTCTCGGAGGTGAGTTTGTAGCAGACCTCACCGGCACTCGCGGAAGCGGCGGCCTTGGTCTCGGCCCCGCTCTTCTCCCCGGCGAAGGCGCCCGCGGCGAGCGCCCCGCCCGCCCCGACGGCGACGGCCGCGCCCGCACCGGCGACGACCACCTTGCGTCGGGTCAGATCCCGCTTGTGCCTGGGGCCTTGCCGGTCATTCTCCGCACCGCCTGTGTTTTCTGAGTTTCCTGAGTTTCCCGTCATGGCCGCGAAGCTAGGAGGCGGGCCTGTCAGAGGCGTGGGAACGACCTGTGGAATTCCAAGGGCAGGCAAAAAGCGCCGGGCTCGGGGTCTGTTTTGAGCCTACCCATGATAAGGAGATTGGTGAGGCTTACCTTACTTTTACCTCCGACTCCGCGTGCGGCTCCTCCGCGTGCGGCTCCGCCCCGTCCGACACTGCCTGGAAGCACTGCCTGACGTCACCCGGAAGCACCGCCTGACATCACCCGGAGACCATGCCCGACGCCACCTGGAGCGGCGCCGGGCACCGCCTGGGCGTCATGAGGCACCACGAGGTGCCATGAGGCACCGCCTGGGCGCCACGGGGCGCCATGGGGTGCCATGGAGTGCGATGCGAGGCGCCATCAGGTGCCACCGGGTGCCACCGGGTGCCACCGGGTGCCACCAGAAGCTCCCAGGCGCACATGGCACCACTGTCACCCATTCAGGCGCCATCACATTTCCCCAGGTCAGCGCGATTCCGTGAGCCAATCGCCCCGAGATGCCACCGCACGGCTTGCATGTGGCACCACTGTGGTGCCATCATGGCGTCATGGACCTCACCCCGTATGTCGACACCCTCCGCCGCGAACTCGCGGTGGCCGCCGAAGCCGGCGGTGACGAAGCCCGCGAGCTGGCGGAGCGGCTGACCGCTCCACTGGAGTCGGCGACCCGGCTGACCATGCTCCACGTGCTTTCCGCCGCCACGGACGAGATCACCCGCGATCTCGCCCCCGGCTCGGTCGACGTACGGCTGCGCGGGCTCGACCCTCAGTTCGTGGTGACACTCCCGCCCGGCGACGGCGGTGCCCTCGCGGAGCCGGTCGCCCCCACCGAGCCGCTCAAGGCTCCGGCCGAGGGCGACGAGGGCGGCACCGCCCGCGTCAACCTGCGCCTGCCGGCCCACCTCAAGGCCCGCGCCGAGGAGGCCGCGACCCGCGAGGGCCTGTCGGTCAACGCGTGGCTGGTGCGTGCCGTGTCGGCCGCGGTCGAAGGCGGCGCCCGGCCGCCGCGCACGACGGAGAAGACGCAGACCCTCGGACAGAGCTTCACGGGCTGGGTGCGCTAGCCCCGCACCCGCCCGCACTCCACTGCACCAGCACCAGCACCAGCACCACTGCACCCCGCACCACCTCACCCACACCACGTCCCACCAGCGGGGACGCCCTGAAGACCCAAGAGGACGGGACAGCCATGCCTTCTTTCGACACCCCCGAACCGATCTCGGTCACCGCACGCGTGGACGCCGGTTCCCTCCAGTTCACCGCGGCCGACCGCCCCGACACCGTCGTCGAGGTGCGGCCCCGCGACCCGGAGAAGGACCTGGACACCCGGGCGGCCGCCCAGACCGAGGTCACCTACGCGAGCGGTGTACTGACCATCAGGACGCCCAAGCCCACGCTGTTCGGCCTCGGCGGCACCGGCACCGTCGACGTGACGGTCGACCTGCCCACGGGCTCACGCGTCGACACGACCGGCGCCTGGACCCAGGTGATCGGCGAGGGCCGGCTCGGCGAGGTCCGTGTGAAGAACTCGTCCGGCGACGTCCGCCTCGACACCACGGGCCCGCTGGAGCTGACCGCCTCGCACGGCACGATCACCGTGGACCGCGTCGAGGGCTCCGCCGAGATCACCGCCAGCTCCGGCAGCATGCGCGTCGGCTTCGTAGAGGGCTCCGCCCACCTGAAGAACTCGCACGGCAGCACGACGGTCGGCGCCGTGACCGGCGAACTGCGCGTGAGCGGCGCCAACGGCGACATCGACATCACGCGCGCCGAGGACTCGGTCACCGCCACCACCGCCCACGGCACCCTGAGGGTGGGCGAAGTGGTGCGCGGGACCGTCCAGTTGGAGACCTCCTACGGCGCCATCGACGTCGGTATCCGCGAGGGCACGGCCGCCTGGCTCGACGTCAGCTCCGGCTCCGGCCAGGTGCGCAACACACTCACCGCGTCCGAGTCCCCGGAGAAGACCGAGGACACCGTGAGGATCCGCGCCCGCACCCGGTTCGGCAACATCCACCTCCGCCGCGCCAAGGCCTGAGCACCGCGTTCCCGACCCGCCCCGTCCCCCAACCACCCCAGACCTTCGAACGGAGGGCTCCATGCCTTCTCCTGTCATGCCCACGTCTAATCGGGACACCGGTCGCCCGTCGCCGATCGCCGTCTCCGCCATCGGTCTGCGCAAGTCGTACGGCGACAAGACCGTCCTCGACGGCATCGACCTGCGCATCCCGGCGGGTTCCGTGTTCGCGTTGCTCGGGCCTAACGGCGCCGGCAAGACCACCGCCGTGAAGATCCTTTCCACGCTCATCGCCGCCGACGGCGGACAGGCCCAGGTCGCGGGGCACGACCTCGCGGCCGATCCGCAGGCGGTGCGGGCCGCGATCGGTGTCACCGGCCAGTTCTCCGCCGTGGACGGGCTGATCACCGGCGAGGAGAACATGCTCCTCATGGCGGACCTGCACCACCTGTCCAGGGCCGAGGGACGGCGCGTCGCCGCCGCCCTGCTGGAGCGCTTCGACCTGGTCGAGGCCGCGAAGAAGCCCGCCGCCACCTACTCCGGCGGCATGAAGCGCCGACTCGACATCGCCATGACCCTGGTCGGCAGCCCCCGGATCATCTTCCTCGACGAGCCGACCACCGGCCTCGACCCACGCTCCCGGCACAACATGTGGCAGATCATCCGCGAGCTGGTCTCCGACGGCGTCACCGTCTTCCTCACCACCCAGTACCTGGAGGAGGCCGACGAACTCGCCGACCGCATCGCCGTGCTGAACGACGGCAGGATCGCCGCCGAGGGCAGCGCCGAGGAACTCAAGCGGCTCGTCCCCGGCGGGCACGTCCGGCTCCGCTTCTCCGACCCGGCCGCCCACCACAGGGCCACCCGCGCACTGCCCGAGGCCACCCGCGACGACGAGACACTCGCCCTGCGGCTCCCCAGCGACGGCAGCCAGCGCGACCTGCGCACCATCCTCGACCGGCTGGACACGGCCGGCATCGAGGCCGACGAACTGACCGTGCACACCCCCGACCTCGACGACGTCTTCTTCGCCCTGACCGCCTCCACCGTGCCGGGCCGGTCCAGCCGGCCCGACCAGCCAAAGGAGAACGCCCGATGAGCTCCCTCTCCCTCGCCGTACGCGACTCGTCCACGATGCTGCGCCGCAACCTCCTGCACGCAAGGCGCTACCCGTCGATGACGCTGAACCTGCTGCTCACGCCGGTCATGCTGCTGCTCCTCTTCGTCTACATCTTCGGCGACGCGATGAGCGCGGGCATCGGCGACGGCGGCGCCGACCGCTCCGAGTACATCGCCTACCTCGTGCCGGGCCTGCTGCTGATGACCATCGGCTCCACCACGATCGGCACCGCCGTGTCCGTCTCCATGGACATGACGGAGGGCATCATCGCCCGCTTCCGGACCATGGCGATCCACCGCGGGTCGGTGCTCTTCGGACACGTCGTCGGCAGCGTGATCCAGTGCGTCATGAGCGTGGCCCTCGCCGGGGCCGTCGGAGTGGCCATCGGCTTCCGCTCCACGGACGCCACACCCCTGGAGTGGCTGGCGGCCTTCGGGCTGCTCGTCCTCTTCGCCACGGCGCTGACCTGGATCGCGGTCGGCATGGGCCTGTCCAGCCCGAACGCCGAGGCGGCCAGCAACAACGCCATGCCGCTCATCTTCCTGCCGCTCATCTCCAGCGCCTTCGTCCCGGTCGACTCCATGCCGGGCTGGTTCCGGCCCATCGCCGAGTACCAGCCCTTCACCCCGGCCATCGAGACCCTCCGCGGACTGCTGCTAGGCAGCGAGATCGGCCACAACGGCTGGCTGGCCGTGGCCTGGTGCCTGGGACTCGCGGTGCTCGGCTACCTCTGGTCGAAGTCCCTGTTCGACCGCGACCCGAAGTAGCCCGAAGTGAGGGGCGAAGGACCGGTCAGCAGCGTGCGGGCATGGGCCCGTAGCCGCGGGCCCGCCCGGTCCCGCGCTCGCCGTCGAGCACGGCCGAGTCCGGTTCTCCGAGCGCCGCACGTGCCGAGCGAAGATGCTCCAGCCCTTCCTTCGCCACCCGTGTGACCTCCTCGTACTCCCCCGCCGTACGGGCCGCGGACAGCCGGTCGCGCGCCGCGCGATGGCACTCCGCCGCGCTGGTCAGCGCCCGGCCCGCCGCCTCGTCCGCGCCCGCCCAGGCCCGCGCGCCCGGCGGGACGAGTCCGCCGCCCAGCCGGATCAGCCAGTGGTTGGCCTCCGCCTCCGCGTCCAGGTCGGACAGTCCGGAGAGGCCCGATGCACCGGACCGGCCCGGACGTACGGGCCGACCGGACCTGCCGGACCCGCGGGGCCGACCTCGACGTCCGGGCCGACCGTCCGGACGTCGGGTGCGACCCGCGCGGCGCTGGGCCACCACCCCCGCCACCGCGCCGACGATCAGCAGCACCGACAGCGTGAACATGAACCCCGTGGATCCCATGGCTGGCTTCCTCCCTCGGCCCGTCGGCGCGTGCCGGCGTACCGCTATGAGACGACGCGGCGCTGTGCTTCCGCCTCGGGCTTCCTGTGCGCCTCCGGTGAGGTTCCCAGGAGCGGATCGGAGGCCGCGCGGGCCCATGAAGAGAGCCACGCCCCCCGACGCGCAGGTCGGGGGGCGTGGCCCGGAGAAATCCGTCAGCCGCCGGAGACCGAGGCCGAGGCCGAGGCGGAATCGGACGCCGACGCCGACGCACTCGGCTGCGGCGGCGCGCCCTGGCCGTCCTCCGTCGCGTCCGGGTCCACGCCGACCGTGATCGACCCGTGGACGCCCCTCGCGATGTCCCGCTTGTCGTAGCGCAGCTTCAGCAGACCGCCCTGGGTGCCGCTCTGGTCGTAGATCGTGTCCTCGGTGAGGGTCGTGCGCTCCGCGGTGTTGCTCGCGTACGGCTCCACCACCGCCGAGGCGAGCACGGACTCCTCGTCGAAGAAGAACTGGCCGGTGTGGCAGGTGTGCCCGCCCTCGTAACCGGCGTCCGTCCACTCGCCGTCCACGTGCACCTTGACGTGGATGTGGACGCACCGGCCGCGGTACCAGCCCGGGAAGACCGTCCGGAAGGTCACCTGACCGTGCCGGTCCGTTCGCCAGGTGCCGCGCAGATAGCGGCTGTCGTCCGTGGGCTCCTGGTGGCCGCCTCCCGGGGGCGCTCCGGTGGGCGCCCCCGTCGGAGGTTCGCCGGTCGGGGGTTCCCCGGTCGGAGCGGGACCGCCGCCACCGCCGTTGCCCTGGTCCTCGTAACCCGAGTACACCCCCGCCGCATCGCAGTGCCAGATGTCGACGGCCGCGTCCCGGATCGGCTTGCACGTCTCCGAGTCGATCACCTTCAGGCCGAGGAGGAGCGGGATGCCCGCCCGGTCCTCCGTGACGTCCCGGCGGATCTTGTCGGCGTCGATGTAGTAGGGGCCCTCGACCGTCTCCGAGGTCAGGCGGTAGCAGACCTCCCCGTCGGGGTCGGCGCCGGTCCGAGCCGGTCTGCCGGGCCCGTCGCCGGCGCCCGCGGCGAAGGCGGTGCCGCCCAGGCCCGCCGCCGCGATGCCGCCCGCGGCGACGGCCACGACCTTACGACGTGATAAGTCCTGCTCGCTGTGTGGTTTCTGGGATCCCGTCATGAGGCCGGGACGCTAGGGACGAAACCTGTCAGGAGCATAAGGAAGGGCTGTCAGTTGCCGGGGAAAACGAAAGTGGCCCGGAACCGACGTCGGTTCCGGGCCACTCTCCACGTACCGCCCGCTTGCGCGGGCTTGTGTCGGCTCCCGCCGACGGCCGCTACTTCGGCTGCGGCTTGCGCACCGACAGGTGCAGCTCCCTCAGCCGGGCCTCCTCCAGCTCCGTCGGCGCGCCCATCATCAGGTCCTGGGCGTTGCCGTTGAGCGGGAAGGCGATGGTCTCGCGGATGTTCGGCTCGTCGGCCAGCAGCATCACGATGCGGTCGACGCCCGGCGCGATACCGCCGTGCGGCGGGGCGCCGAAGCGGAACGCGCGCAGCATGCCGGCGAACTTCTCCTCGACCGTCTCATGGTCGTAGCCCGCGATCTCGAACGCCTTGAGCATGATCTCCGGCTCGTGGTTCCGGATCGCGCCGGAGGACAGCTCCACGCCGTTGCAGACGATGTCGTACTGCCAGCCCAGGATGTCCAGCGGGTCCTGGGTCTCCAGGGCCTCCAGACCACCCTGCGGCATCGAGAACGGGTTGTGCGAGAAGTCGATCTTGCCGGTCTCCTCGTCCTTCTCGTACATCGGGAAGTCGACGATCCAGCAGAAGCGGAAGACGTTCTCCTCGAAGTGCCCGGCACGCTTGGCGGCCTCGACCCGCACCGCGCCCATGATCTTCGAGACCTCGTCGTACTCGCCCGCGCCGAAGAACACCGCGTGGCCGGCGGCCAGCGACAGGCGCTTGGTCAGCTCGGCGACGTTCTCCTCGGTCAGGAACTTCGCGATCGGGCCGGTCAGCGAGCCGTCCTCGGCCACCCGGACCCAGGCCAGGCCCTTCGCGCCCAGCGTCACCGCGAAGTCGCCGAGCTGGTCGAAGAACTTACGGGGCTGCGCGGAGACGTCCGGCACCGGCAGCGCGCGGACGTGCTTGCCCGCGAAGGCCTTGAACTCCGAGCCCTCGAAGATGTCGGTGATGTCGACGAGTTCCAGCTGAGCCCGCAGGTCCGGCTTGTCGGAGCCGTACTTCAGCATCGACTCGCGGAACGGGATGCGCGGGAAGGGCGAGGTGACGTGGCGGCCGCCGCCGAACTCCTCGAAGAGCTCCGTCATGAGCTTCTCGATCGGCTGGAAGACGTCCTCCTGCTCGACGAAGCTCATCTCGACGTCGAGCTGGTAGAACTCGCCCGGGGAGCGGTCCGCGCGCGCGTCCTCGTCGCGGAAGCAGGGGGCGATCTGGAAGTAGCGGTCGAAGCCCGAGATCATCAGCAGCTGCTTGAACTGCTGCGGGGCCTGCGGCAGGGCGTAGAACCGGCCCGCGTGCAGACGGGACGGGACGACGAAGTCGCGGGCGCCCTCGGGGGAGGTCGCGGACAGGATCGGCGTCGCCATCTCGTTGAAGCCCAGCGCCGTCATCTTGTGCCGCATCGCGGAGATGACCGACGTCCGCAGCATGATGTTGCGGTGCATGCGCTCACGGCGCAGGTCCAGGAAGCGGTACTCCAGGCGCCGCTCCTCGTTGACCCCGTCCTCGGCGTTGATCGTGAAGGGGAGCGGCTGGGCGGCGCCGAGCAGCTCGACCTCGCCGACCTCGACCTCGATCTCGCCGGTCGACAGATCCGCGTTGACGTTCTCCGAGCCGCGCGAGACGACCTTGCCGTCGATACGGACCGTCGACTCCTTGGTCAGCCGGTCGAGGGCCTCGTAGGCGGGCGTGCCCGGACGGGCGACGAGCTGCGTGATGCCGTAGTGATCACGCAGATCGATGAAGAGGATGCCGCCCAGGTCGCGCCGATTGTGCAGCCAGCCGCTCAGCCGGACGTCGGTGCCGACGTCAGAGGCGCGGAGCTCGCCGCAGGTGTGGGACCTGTACCGATGCATCGTCGTTCATCCAGTCTTCGCGGATCGGGGGCGTGTTTCACGTGAAACAACCCCCAGCGTACCGGGCAGTCACTGATCACCTCCCCTCAATACGGGTGCGGCGATCAGTGGCACTTCTCCGTCCCATCTTCCTAAAGTGGGGCAATGCGCACTGGCGAGCCGTTGCCCGCCGTGGGGGAGGTCCTCGCCTCCCTCGCGACCGGCCTGTGGCACTGGGACACCGCCACCGGGCTGGTCACGGTCGACGCCGAGGCGGCCCGGCTGCTCGGGCTGCCCCCGGACGAGACCGTCCTCACCGAAGCCCAGACCCGGGCCCGCCTCCACCCCGTCGACTGGAACGAGATCACCGGGGTGATCCGGCTCGCCGTCGCCGAGGGCACCCTCGCCGAGGTACGCATCCGGATCATGGACGACCGAGGGCGGATCGTCCGGGTCGTGCGCAGCCGCTCCAAGCCGTCCTTCGACCCGGCCAAGAAGGCGTACGAGCTGATCGGCACCCTCCAGGAGGTGACCGAACCGACGCCTGGCACCCCCGCGGGACGGACCGCCGTCACCGGCGACTGGCGGCGCTCACGCGAGGCGTTCCTGCTGGACGCGGGCAGGGCGCTGGCGGAGGCGCGGTCCACCGAGGAGGTGCTGAGAGTCGCGGCGGCCCTGTCCATGCCGGGCTTCACCCCGGACGGACTGGCCGTCTTCGGCGTGGAGGGCGAACGGCTGACGATCATCGGCCACCACGGACACCAGTCCGGCGACGACGACCCTTTCAGCCATATGTCCATCCATACGGACTATCCGGCCGCCGAGGTCGTACGCACCGGACGGGCCGTGTACCTGTCCTCCCCCGAGCGGTACAAGGAGCGCTACCCGCTCACCTGGCCGCTGGCCGCGCACTTCGGCCGTCACTCGTGGGCGTTCCTGCCGCTGACGGTGGCCGGCCGCACGATGGGCGCCTGGATGGCCGGCTTCGCGTACCCGGTGGCGTTCACCCCGGACGAGCGGTCCGTGCTGACGACGGTCGCGCGCATGCTCGCCCAGGCTCTCACCCGCGCCGGTCGGGCGGAGACCCAGCGCGAACTGACCGACGGCCTCCAGCGCTCCATGCTCCCCACCCTCGGTCCCGAGATACCGGGCATGACCCTCGCCGCCCGCTACATACCGACCGGCGGCGGCCTTCAGGTCGGCGGCGACTGGTACGACATGATCCCGCTGCCGAGGGGCCGCTTCGCCCTGGTCATCGGCGACGTCCAGGGCCACGACGTCCGCGCCGCGGGACTCATGGGCCAGCTGCGCATAGCGGTACGGGCGTACGCCGCCGAGGGCCACCGCCCCGACGCCGTCCTCTCCCGCGCCTCCGGTTTCTTCCACGGCCTCACCGCCACGGACGGCGGAGCCGGGGCCGATCCGCGTTTCGCCACCTGCCTGTACATAGAGGTGGACCCGGTGACCGGGCTACTGGAGACCGCCCGGGCCGGACATCTGGACCCCACGATCCGCATGTCCGACGGCACCGTGCTGGTCCGCGCCACCGCCGGGGGCCTGCCCCTCGGCATCGACCCGGACGCCGACTACCCCACCACCCGGCTCGCCCTGGAACCCGGCGAGGCGCTGATGCTCTGCACCGACGGCCTGCTGGAGACCGGCGGCCACGACCTCGACACCGGCTGGCGGCGCGTCCGCAAGATCCTCGAGGCGCACCGGGGCGATCTGGAGGAGCTGGCCGACGCCCTGGTCCAGGCGGTGCACGGCCCTTCCTCCCACCACACCACGGGCCCTTTCGCGGACCGCCGCGAGGACGACATCGCCGTGCTGCTCCTGTGCCGCCAGGGCGAGGGCGGCTGCGGCCCGGGAACCGGTCCCCTGCCGGTCCGCCACCCCGTGCGGCGGTCGATGCTGACGGTCGCGCAGGCCGAGCCCGAACGGATCGCCGTGGCCCGGCAGCAAGTGCGCGAGCTGCTGCACGACTGGACCTGCGAGGAACAGGTCGACTCGGCGGTCCTGCTCGTCTCCGAGACGCTGACCAACGTCCTCGTCCACACCGACGCGGACGCGCTGCTCGTCGCCGAGGTCACCGGCGCCCCCGGCGAACGCAGGCTCCGTATCGAGGTCACCGACGCCGGCGACGACCTCCCCCACATGCGCCGCCCCGGCGAACTGGCGTCCTCGGGCCGCGGTCTGGTCCTCATCGAACTGCTCGCGGACACCTGGGGGGTGGCTCCCCGGGGTGAGGGCAAGAGCATCTGGTTCGAGCTCTACGAGTTCGGCGAGCCCTCGGCGGGAGCAACGTGACGCGTCCGTAGTTCGTGCAGCACCCCGAAGGCGGCGGCCGTCACGGGAACGGCGAGCAGCATGCCCAGGATCCCGGCCACGGACGCCCCGGCCGTGATGGCCACCATCACCACCGCCGGATGCATCTGCACGGTCCGGCTCTGGATCACCGGCTGCAGCACATGCCCCTCCAGCACCTGCACCGCCAGCACCACGCCGAGCGCCCACAGCGCGATGACGAAGCCCCGGTCGGCCAGCGCCACCAGCACGGCGACGGCCCCGGAGAGAAAGGCGCCGAGATAGGGGATGTACGCCCCGACGAAGACGAGGGCGCCCAGCCCGACCGCCCCCGGCACATCGAGGACGAGCAGTCCGACGGTGATGCACACGGCGTCGATGAACGCGATGAAGGTCGTGCCCCGCATGAACCCCTCCACGGCCCGGAAGGCCCGCCTGGCCATGGCCTCCAGGGTGTCGCCGGTACCGCGTGGAGCGACGGAACGCAGCGCGCCGACCGCCCGGTGCGAGTCGCGCAGAAAGAAGAAGACGAGCAGCAGCGCGAGCACGGCCATCGCGATGCTCTCGCCGACGACACTCACCCCGCTGATGACATTGGACGCGGCCGTCCCCCCGAACTTGGTCAGCAACTCCTTCGCGTTGGAGGCGAGGTCGTCGAGCGAGGTCCCGGCGGCCCCGAAGTGCTCGGCGATACCCCGCGCCGCCGACCTGAGCGCGGCGACGATCTGATCCCCGCTGTCGATCAGCGCGGCGACGACGATGTACACCGCCCCGCCGACCACGGCGACGACGGCGACACACGTCAGCCCCGCCGACACCGACCGGGGCACCCCCACCTCCACCAGCCTCCGGTACAGCGGCCTCAGCAGCGCGGTCCCGAGCAGAGCGAGCAACACGGGCGTGACGGCGGTACGCAACTCGGCGCACAAGCGGATCCCCACGTACCCGACACCCGCCGCGAGCAGAATCACGGCGCACCAGGCGGCGAACCGGCGAGCGGGGACGGGGAGCAGGTGCACGCGTCCAGCGGATCACGGAGGCGCCGGATTGTCCTGACCTGACGGGCCGCCCGGGTGACGGCACGTGCCCCGGACCCGGAATCGAACGTCCGCTCCTAAAGGGTGAACATCCTTGCCAGCACGGCCAGTTGCGGTGGCATATGCCTATTTTTCATGGCGGAGGTGATGCTCGATGTACGAGCAGAACAACACACAGCCGCCGGACCGGTCGGCGGCACAGCAGGACGCGATCGAGATCAGTGACTTCGTCTACGCGGCGACCGGCGCACGGGTGCGCAGGCTCACCACGCCGGACGGGACGCACTGGTTCCCGGCTGTCGACTTGTGCAAGAACCTGGGTTACGCGCACGTCGGTTCCACTCTGCGCAACATTGCCGACGCAGCCAACGTGGACAGTCTCGAGAGTGTGCTCCTGAAGCACACTCTCAGCATTCCCGCAGGTCGGGAGTGGCGCCGAGACATGAAACTCGTCAACCTTCAAGGGTTGGTCCTCATGGTCAACTCCTGCACCAAGCCAGAGTCACAGCCCTTCAAAACCTGGGTCGCCGGTGTCATCGCCACTCTCCAGCGCGACGGCTCCTACTCCCTGGAACCCGCCCCCGTGCAACCCGCCCCCGCCGGCGGCACCGCGTACGTCATGCCCGAGCAGGTCGTCGACGCCATCGTGCGCCTCGAAGAACGCAACATGCAGGTGGACGAGAAGCTGGCCGCCGTCGCCGACGAGCAAAACGATCTGCTGCGGCAGATCAACAACAGCCTTCAGGACATCGCCGCGGCTCTCAACCGCCCCGACGACCGCTCCCGGCCCTCACCGGCTCCGGAGCTGACGCCTCAGCAACTGCTCGCCAAGTGGAGGGCGAACAACCTCGCCATCACTGAGGACGTGCACACGGTGGCCGCCTATCTGGTCCCGGCGCTGCTGCACGGCGGGGCCAGGTATCGCGTGGAAGAGATCACCGCCCACACGGGTCTGTCGCACAAGCGCGTACACGACTGCTTGGAGCTGCTGTTCGAGCAGGGGTGTGTGCGGCATGCAGGCCATGCACCGGACGGGAGCCCGATCTGCGTACTGCCGTAGCGAGGTGACATGAGACAGGCCCGAAGTCGCAAACCAACGTTGCGGCTTCGGGCCCTGTCACACCGTAGCGGTTTCCGGCCGGCCGGAGGGCTAGATGCCCTCCGCCGTCATCCCGTGCACCGCCGGGATCGTGCCCAGCCGGCCCTTCTGGAAGTCCTCGAATGCCTGCTGGAGCTCGTCCCTGGTGTTCATCACGAACGGGCCGTAGTGGGCCATCGGCTCACGGATCGGCTGCCCGCCGAGCAGCACGACCTCCAGGTCGGGCGTGTGCGAGTCCTGCTTCTCGTCCGCGCGGACCGTCAGCGAGGAACCCGCGCCGAAGACGGCCGTCTGACCCAGGTGGATCGGCCGACGCTCGGCGCCGACCGAACCGCGGCCGGCCAGGACGTACGCGAGACCGTTGAAGTCCTCACGCCACGGAAGAGTGAGTTCCGCGCCCGGCGCGAGGGTCGCGTGGACCATCGTGATGGGGGTGTGGGTGATGCCGGGACCGGAGTGGCCGTCCAGCTCGCCCGCGATGACACGCAGGAGCGCGCCGCCGTCCGGGCTCGCCAGGAGCTGTACGTGGCCGCCGCGGATGTCCTGGTACCTCGGCGCCATCATCTTGTCCTTGGCCGGCAGGTTCACCCACAGCTGGAGGCCGTGGAAGAGACCGCCGGACATGACCAGCGACTCCGGCGGCGCCTCGATGTGGAGAAGGCCCGAGCCGGCCGTCATCCACTGGGTGTCGCCGTTGGTGATGGTGCCGCCGCCGCCCTGGCTGTCCTGGTGGTCGAAGATCCCGTCGATGATGTAGGTGACGGTCTCGAAGCCACGGTGCGGGTGCCAGGGGGTGCCCTTCGGCTCGCCCGGCGCGTATTCCACCTCGCCCATCTGGTCCATCATGATGAACGGGTCGAGGTGGCGGTAGTTGATCCCGGCGAACGCACGGCGCACCGGGAAGCCCTCACCCTCGAAACCGCTGGGCGCGGTCGTGACGGTGAGCACGGGACGTGCGACCGCGTCGGCCGATGCGGTGACGCGCGGCAGGGTCAGCGGGTTCTCGACGGTCACTGCGGGCATGTCCGTACCTCCTTGGGCGACGTACGTCCCAGTTTAGTTGAGCATTGAACTTTCTGCTACCCGTAACGATGGGAGCCCGCAGGACATTCCCGTGGAGCGGCGACCGCGCAGGGGCAGTGGCGCGGGGGAACCCTATGACATGGCTGTGAAGGGCATGAGGCATCCGCCGCACACCCGAGGGACAGCCCGGAAGGAGGAGAGGGAAGGGGAGAAGGAGGGGAGGAAGGAGGGGGAGACGGCGAGAGGCGAGAGAGGCGAGAAGGGCGGACGGGGGTGAGAGGGAGAGAGGGAAGAGGAGCCCCTCAGCCGTACATCCGCCGCATCGCGAACTCGACCATCTGCTCGACCGCCTTCGCGTCGAACACCATCCGGTGCTCACCCTCCATGTCCAGGACGAAGCCGTACCCGGTGGGCAGCAGGTCGATCATCTCGGAGCCGGTGATCACGAAGTACTTGGACTCCTTGCCCGCGTACCGGCGCAGCTCCTTGAGCGAGGTGAACATCGGGATCACCGGCTGCTGGGTGTTGTGCAGGGCGAGGAAGCCGGGGTTGTCACCGCGCGGGCAGTAGACCTTGGAGGTCGCGAAGACCTGCTGGAAGTCCTCCGCGGCCAGCTGACCGGTGGTGAAGGCCCGCACCGCGTCCGCGAGGGACGGCGGGGACGGCTCCGGGTAGAGCGGCGGCTGCTGACCGTACCCGCCGTGGCCGCCGGGCATCGGCTGCTGCGGCGGGGCGTACTGCTGCTGTGCAGCACCGCCGTCCATGGGCTGGCCGTATCCGTACATGGGCGCAAGCGTACCGAGCGCGCCCGGCGGGCGGGGCGGTACGGGGGCCCCTTCCGAGGCGCACGGGAGGCGTTACGCGTCACAGATGGCCGGTTCGGGGTTGCGACTTATTACCGGCGGGTAGCATCATCGATAGCTACTTGTTGGTACGTGAACTAGCGCGAGGATCCAAGTCCCTCGCCGATCTCTCTTTACGGAGCCGTCGCCATGGGGCACTACAAGTCGAATCTCCGCGACATCGAGTTCAACCTCTTCGAGGTGCTCGGGCGCGACAAGCTGTACGGCACCGGCCCGTTCGGGGAGATGGACACCGAGACCGCGAAAAGCATCCTCGAGGAGCTGACCCGCCTCGCGGAGAACGAGCTGGCGGAGTCCTTCACGGACGCCGACCGCAACCCGCCGGTCTTCGACCCCGAGACCAACACCGCGCCGGTCCCCGCGTCCTTCAAGAAGAGCTACCAGGCCTTCATGGACTCCGAGTACTGGCGGCTCGGCCTGCCCGAGGAGATCGGCGGCACCACCGCCCCGCCGTCCCTGATCTGGGCGTACGCGGAGCTGATCCTCGGCGCCAACCCGGCCGTGTGGATGTACTCATCCGGCCCGGCCTTCGCCGGCATCCTCTTCGACGAGGGCAACGACGTCCAGAAGAAGATCGCGCAGATCGCCGTCGACCGGCAGTGGGGCTCCACGATGGTCCTCACCGAGCCGGACGCCGGCTCGGACGTGGGCGCCGGCCGTACGAAGGCGGTCCAGCAGGAGGACGGCTCCTGGCACATCGAGGGCGTGAAGCGCTTCATCACGTCCGGTGAGCACGACATGTCGGAGAACATCCTCCACTACGTGCTGGCCCGTCCCGAGGGCGCCGGACCCGGCACCAAGGGCCTGTCCCTCTTCATGGTCCCGAAGACGCTCTTCGACTTCGAGACCGGTGAGCTGGGCGAGCGCAACGGCGTCTACGCCACCAACGTCGAGCACAAGATGGGCCTGAAGGCCTCCAACACCTGCGAGATGACGTTCGGCGACCGGCACCCGGCCAAGGGCTGGCTGATCGGCGACAAGCACGACGGCATCCGCCAGATGTTCCGCATCATCGAGTTCGCCCGCATGATGGTCGGCACGAAGGCGATCTCCACGCTCTCCACCGGCTACCTCAACGCCCTGGAGTACGCCAAGGAGCGCGTCCAGGGTCCCGACCTGGCGAACTTCATGGACAAGGCCGCGCCGAAGGTCACCATCACCCACCACCCCGACGTGCGCCGCTCGCTGATCACGCAGAAGGCGTACGCGGAGGGCATGCGCGCCCTCGTCCTCTACACGGCCTCCGTCCAGGACGCGATCGCCGTGAAGGAGGCGAACGGCGAGGACGCGAAGACGGAGCACGCGCTCAACGACCTGCTCCTGCCGATCGTCAAGGGCTACGGCTCCGAGAAGGGCTACGAGCAGCTCGCCCAGTCGCTCCAGACCTTCGGCGGCTCCGGGTTCCTCCAGGAGTACCCGATCGAGCAGTACATCCGCGACGCCAAGATCGACACCCTGTACGAGGGCACCACGGCGATCCAGGGACAGGACTTCTTCTTCCGGAAGATCGTCCGCAACCAGGGGGCCGCGCTGAACTCCCTCGCCGAGGACATCAAGAAGTTCCTGGCGCTGGGCACCGGCGGCGAGGAACTGGCCGGCGCCCGCGAGCACCTGGCCAAGGCCGCCGTCGAGCTGGAGGCCATCGTCGGCCTGATGCTGACCGACCTCGCGGCCACCGAGCAGGACGTCAAGAACATCTACAAGGTGGGCCTGAACACCACCCGCCTGCTGCTCGCCTCCGGTGACGTCATCGTCGGCTACCTGCTCCTCAAGGGCGCCGCGATCGCCGCCGAGAAGCTGGAGTCGGCCGCCACCAAGGCCCTCTCCGCGAAGGACGTGGCGTTCTACACCGGCAAGATCGCGGCGGCGAAGTTCTTCGCGGCCGACGTCCTGCCGGGCGTCACCCTGGCCCGCAAGATCGCCGCGGGCGTCGAACTCGACCTGATGGAGCTGGACGAGGCCGCCTTCTAGCACGCAGAGGCCGCGTTCCAGGACGCATCCGCACAACCGCGCGACACTCCACATTGTCCTCACGAGGGCCCGCTCCCCATCACCGGGAGCGGGCTCTCGTCCGTCGTTAAGGTGAACCCCATGAGCGCACCCTCCCGCTTCGACCGCGGCCACACCGACGACCTCATGACGTTCCTGACGGCGAGCCCGTCGCCGTACCACGCCGTGGCGAACGCGGCCGAGCGCCTGGAGAAGGCCGGGTTCCGGCAGGTCTCGGAGACGGACGCCTGGGACGCGGAGTCCTCCGCGGCCTCCGCGACGGGGAGCGGTGGCAGGTACGTGCTGCGCGGCGGCGCGATCGTGGCCTGGTACGTACCCGAGGGCGCCGCGCCGCACACGCCGTTCCGGATCATCGGTGCGCACACCGACTCCCCGAACCTGCGCGTCAAGCCACTGCCCGACACCGGGGCGCACGGCTGGCGCCAGGTGGCCGTGGAGATCTACGGCGGTCCGCTGCTCAACTCCTGGCTGGACCGCGACCTGGGCCTGGCGGGCCGGCTGACCCTGCGGGACGGCTCGACGCGTCTGGTCGACGTGGGCCGCCCGCTCCTGCGGGTCCCCCAACTCGCCATCCACCTGGACCGGGCGGTCAACACCGACGGCCTCAAGCTCGACAAGCAGCGCCACCTCCAGCCCGTCTGGGGCCTGGCGGGCGACGTGCGCGACGGCGACCTGATCGCCTTCCTGGAGCAGGAGGCCGGGCTCGCCGCGGGTCAGGTCACCGGCTGGGACCTGATGGCGCACTCCGTGGAGCCGCCCGCCTACCTGGGCCGCGACGAGGAGCTGGTGGCCGGTCCCCGGATGGACAACCTGCTCTCCGTGCACGCAGGTACGGCCGCGCTGACGGCCGTGGCGACCGGCGGCGAGGGACTGCCGTACATCCCGGTGCTGGCCGCCTTCGACCACGAGGAGAACGGCTCGCAGTCGGACACCGGCGCGGACGGGCCGCTGCTGGGCAGCGTGCTGGAGCGTTCGGTGTTCGCGCGCGGAGGGTCGTACGAGGACCGGGCGAGAGCCTTCGCGGGCACCGTCTGTCTGTCCTCCGACACCGGTCACGCCGTCCACCCCAACTACGCGGAGCGGCACGACCCCACGCATCACCCGCGGGTCAACGGCGGCCCGATCCTCAAGGTCAACGTCAACAACCGGTACGCGACCGACGGTTCGGGCCGGGCGATCTTCGCCGCCGCCTGCGAGAAGGCGGGCGTGCCGTTCCAGAACTTCGTCTCCAACAACTCCATGCCCTGCGGCACGACCATCGGCCCGATCACCGCGGCCCGGCACGGCATCCGCACGGTCGACATCGGCGTGGCCATCCTGTCGATGCACAGCGTGCGGGAGTTGTGCGGCGACGCCGACCCGTACCTGCTGGCCAACGCGCTGGTGGCGTTCCTGGAGGGGTAGCAAGTCGGCCGCCGCGCATGGGAGTCGGGCCCCGGGGTACCCGGATCCGGTGGTGAACCGGAGTGGCCGGTACACCGGACAGGAGGCAACATCATGGGCCTCGGCGGATGCATCATCCTCATCGCCGTGGGAGCCATCCTCACGTTCGCGACGGACTGGGACATGCAGGGCGTCAATCTCGACCTGGTCGGCGTCATCCTGATGATCGTCGGGCTGATCGGCGTGACGACGTTCAGCAGCATCGCCCGGCGCCGCCGGGTGATGGTGCCTCCGGCCTCGACCACGGTGGTCGAGACAGAGCGGCACCAGCGCGACGGTTACAACGGCGGCTACGGCGTCTGACCGTGACCCGGGTCAGGCGTCCGGTCCGGCCAGGACCAACGGCAACCGGTCCGCCCCGCCCTCGGTGAGGCGGACCGGAACGCCCCGGCCCCGCCGGTGGACATGACCGACGCGTTACTCCCCCGGCCGGCCTTCGAGCGGCCCCCTGGCCTTCGAGCGGCCCTGCGGGCCGGGCCCCGGCGGGCGGCGGGACGGATCCTTGCCCCACGCTCTCGGCCGCGCCCGCGTGTTCGCCCCAGCCCTCGCCCTTGAGCAGCAAGCTCGGGCGGGCCGACGGAGGCCGGCAGCCGGGTCGGACGGTACCGGGCCGATCCGACGGCCCCGATGTCCTCGCCGGTCGGCCGTCACGTCAGTGCGTGTCCCGTCGTCGCATCCACGTGGTCCGGGACCTCCTCGTGGCGATCGCCGACCGTCGAGGTGCCGGTCGGTTCGAGCAGGAGGATCTCGGTGGGCACGGGCGCGTACGGCTTGTGTTCGGTGCCGCGCGGAACGGTGAAGACGGAGCCCTTGGCAAGGGTCACGGTGCGCTCGCCCTCCGGCTCACGCAGGGAGATGCGGAGCTCCCCCTCCAGGACCAGGAAGAACTCGTCCGTGTCGTCGTGGACGTGCCAGAGGTGTTCGCCCTCGACATGGGTGACGCGCACGTCGTAGTCGTTGACGGCGGTGACGATGCGCGGGCTCCAGCGCTCGGTGAAGGAGGCGAGCGCGGCGGGGAGGGAGACGGGTTCGTTGGTCATTCCCTCATCGTGGGGTGGGCCTCGCGGCCGTGCGAGTGCTAGGAATCGCACATGCCGCAAGAATCCTCTCAGCTCCACCGGGTCGTCCTGGTCGTCGACGAGAACTCGAACCCCTTCGAGATGAGCTGCGCCATCGAGATCTTCGGGCTGCGGCGGCCCGAGCTGGGCCGGGAGCTGTACGACCTCCGGCTGTGCGCGGACGGGACCGCCACCCGGATGCGCGACGGCTTCTTCACGCTCACCGACGTCGCCGGGCTGGAGGCGGCCGAGGACGCGGACACGCTGATCGTGCCGAACCGGCCGGACACCGGCACCCCGCGTTCGCCACGCGTGCTGGACGCCGTACGCCGGGCACACGCGCGTGGCGCACGGCTCGTCGGCTTCTGCTCGGGAGCGTTCACGATGGCGGAGGCCGGGCTGCTGGACGGGCGGCGCGCTGCCTGCCACTGGATGTGGGCGGAGTCCTTCCGGGCGCGCTTCCCGCGTGTGCGCCTCGAACCGGACGTGCTCTTCGTCGACGACGGCGACATCCTCACCGCGTCGGGCAGCGCGTCGGCCCTCGATCTCGGGCTGTACCTCGTACGGCGCGACCACGGCGCGGAGATCGCCAACGCCGTATCCCGCCGGCTGGTGTTCGCCGCGCACCGGGACGGCGGCCAGCGGCAGTTCGTGGAGCGCCCGGTGCCGGACGTGCCCGACGAGTCGCTGGCGCCGCTGCTCGCGTGGGCGCAGGAGCGGCTGGGGGAGCCGCTGACGGTGGCGGAGCTCGCGGCACGGGCGGCGGTGAGCCCGGCGACCTTGCATCGGCGGTTCCGGGCGCAGCTCGGCACCACCCCGCTCGCCTGGCTGACGGCGGAACGGGTGGCGCTCGCCTGCCGGCTGATCGAGCGGGGTGAGCAGCGGCTCGACGTGGTGGCGGCCAGGAGCGGACTGGGGACCGCCGCCAACCTGCGCGCACGCGTGCGGCGCGAGACCGGGCTCAGCCCATCGGCCTACCGGCGGCGTTTCGGACCGGCCGTCGGGGAAGCCGTAACCGCATGAGATTCCTCGTACGCGACCGGCTCCTCGGCTTCGGTGACGACTACTGGATCGAGGACGACCGCGGCAACAAGGTGTACCTCGTCGACGGCAAGGCGATGCGGCTGCGGGAGACCTTCGAGCTGAAGGACACCCAGGGGCGGGTCCTGATCGACATCCACCAGAAGATGTTCGCCCTGCGGGACACGATGGTGATCGAACGGGACGGCGCACCGCTGGCCACGATCCGGCGCAAGCGGCTGTCCCTGCTGCGCAACCACTACCGGGTGGCCCTGGCGGACGGCCGCACCGAACTCGACGTCAGCGGCAAGATCCTCGACCGGGAGTTCGCGGTCGAGTACGACGGCGAACTGCTGGCCGTCGTCTCCCGGCGGTGGCTGCACGTACGGGAGACGTACGGCGTCGACGTCGTACGGGAGGACGCGGATCCCGCGCTGCTCATCGCGGTGGCGGTGTGCGTGATCCACCTCGCGGACAAGGAACGCGAGGACTAGAAGCGTCCAGGGTCCGGGTACCCGAGCGCCGGGAGCCCGGCAACCCGGAGCGGGGGGGGGACCCGGAGCGGGATGACCCGGAGCGGGGGGACCCGGAGCGGGGGGACCTGAGCCCGGAGCCCGGAGCCCAGGAGCCCGGAGCCCAGGAGCCCGGGACGGGATGGGCACCGGCGGACGGCCCGAGCGGGATGCCCCGGAACGGGGTGGCCCCCGGTGATCAGCCCCGGCGTTCGGGAGTGCGCAGGCCGAGCACCCGGTCCTTGAGGGCCGGGAACTGCTCCCGGGTCGTGGCGACCCTGGACGGGTCGAACTCGACCGTCAGGATCTCCTCGCCGGAACCCGCCTCCGCCAGTACCTCGCCCCACGGATCCACCACGATCGAGTGACCCGCCTGCGGAACTCCGGCATGCGTCCCGGCCGTTCCACACGCAAGCACGAACGCCTGGTTCTCGACCGCCCGCGCCCGGGCCAGCAGCGTCCAGTGCGCCCGGCGGCGCTCCGGCCAGCCCGCGGGGATCACGAGGGTCTCGGCGCCGGCGTCGACGAGACCGCGGAAGAGTTCGGGGAAACGGAGGTCGTAGCAGGTGGCGACACCGACGGTCGTTTCGGGGAGGCGGACCGTCACCAGTTCCTCGCCCGCGCCCATCAGCACGGCCTCGCCCTTGTCGAAACCGAAGCGGTGGATCTTGCGGTAGGAGGCGGCCAGGTCACCGGAGGGGGAGAAGACGAGAGACGTGTTGTAGAGCGCGCCCTCGCCCGCGGCGGCACCGCCCTCAGTGGCGTCGTCCACGGAGGCACCGCCCGCTGACGGAGCGCGCTCCGGGATCGAGCCCGCGTGCAGCCACACGCCCGCGTCGCTCGCGGCCTTGGCCATCGCCTCGAACGTCGGCCCGCGCAGGGGCTCGGCCTCACTGCCGAACTCCTCGTAGGCGAACGCCCCGGTCGTCCACAGCTCCGGCAGCACCACGAGGTCGGCGGCACCGGCCTGTTCCCGTACCAGTGCGGCAACCCGCACCCGTCGCGATTCGACCGATTCGCCCTCTTCTACAGCGATCTGGATCAGAGAGGCGCGCACACTACCACCGTCCTGGCATTCGAGTCGTCCACACGGGCCTACGATCGTCACACGAAAGCACTGCCGGGGTGCCTCACAGCAGCGTAACTTAGCGTTCCGAGACACCCGCCGACACCCGGCGACACCCGCTGATAACCGCCGATAACCACCCACACCGCCACCTCCCGCTGGCAACGCCGCCACAACCACCCGAGTACCGACCGCCGAGGGGTCCCGTTTCCGTGAGTCTGCATCCCACCCTCCAGCCCTACGCCGACGCCTGGACCCACTCCATCGAAGCGATATCCGAGCTGGTGCTGCCACTGGTGGAGGCGGACTGGAACCGCCGGACACCGTGCCCCGGCTGGTCGGTGCGCGACATCGTGTCGCATGTCATCGGGCTGGACTGCGAGATGTACGGCGACCCGCGCCCCATCCACACCCTGCCGCGCGACCTGTACCACGTCACCAACGACATCCAGCGCTACATGGAGATGCAGGTCGACGTCCGCCGCCACCACACGGCGCCGGAGATGACGTCCGAGCTGGAGTACACGGTCATCCGCCGCAACCGCCAGCTGCGCAACGAGTCGCGCCAGCCGACCACCATGGTGCGCGGCCCGCTCGGCACCGAGCTCACGCTCGAGGAGTCGATGCGCAAGCACGCGTTCAACGTGTGGGCGCACGAGCAGGACCTGCGCGCCGCCCTCGGCCGGCCCGGCAACCTCGACTCGCCCGGCGCGCACATCGCCCGTGACGCGCTGCTCGCCGAACTCCCGGCGGTCGTCGCCGAGAAGGCCGACGCCCCGCGCAGCTCCGCGGTCGTCTTCGACGTGCACGGGCCGATCGAGTTCCTGCGCACCATCCGCGTCGACATCCAGGGCCGCGGCACCCTGGAGACGGCACCGGCGCTCGGCCCGGCCGCCGCGTTCACCCTCGACTGGGAGACGTACGTGCGGCTGGCCTGCGGCCGGGTGACGGCGCAGGCGGTCGCCGACCGGGTGAAGGCGGAGGGCGACCCGGAGCTGACGGCGGCGATCCTGCGGAACTTCGCGGTCACCCGGTAGCCGGCGGCGCTCCCCTCGGCCACCGCGGCCACCGCGGTCGCCGGTACGAGCGCACCCAGCACCCCTCGACAGAACGGGCCCGTCGTGACGATCACGACGGGCCCGTTCCGATGGCGCTACCGGTTGAGCGGGTGTCAGCCCAGCTTGGCGAAGCCGAAGTTCAGCAGCTTCGTCGCGTCGGCGGCACGTACCGTCGCGCTGGTGGAGGCCAGCACCGTACCCACGACCGTCTTGCCGTTGCGGGTGGCGGCGAAGACGAGGCAGTACTTCGCCTCCGGACCGGAGCCCGTCTTCACGCCGATGGTGCCGCTGTAGCTGCTCAGCAGCGTGTTGGTGTTGGTCCAGGCCGCCATGGTGCGGGTGGAGCCGGTCTTGGTGATCGTCTTGGCGGTGTACGACTTCGTCTTGACGACCGCACGGAAGTTCGCGCTCTTCAGCGAGTTGCTGGCGAGCTTCGTCAGGTCCTTGGCGGTCGAGTAGTTCGAGCCGTTGCCGATCCCGTCGAACGAGTCGAAGTGCGTCCTCGTCATTCCGAGCGCCTTCGCCTTGCTGTTCATCTTGGCGATGAAGCTCTTGACTCGCGCGGCCCGCGTGGTGCCGGTGCCGAACTTGTCGGCCAGGGCGTACGCGGCGTCACAACCGGACGGCAGCATCAGCCCGTAGAGCAGCTGACGGACCGTGACCTTGTCGCCGACGATCAGGCGCGCGGACGAGGCGCCCTTGGCCACGATGTAGTCGCTGTACGCCTTCTGGACGGTGACCTTGGTGTCGAGATTCAGGTTCGACTGCGACAGCACGACATTGGCCGTCATGATCTTCGTGGTGGAGCCGGTGGACAGCTTGGTGTCCATGCCCTTGTTGTACAGCGCGGCGCCGTTCGCGTTGTTCATCACGTAGCCGGTCTTGGCGGCGATCGTGGGCGTCGTGACGGCTTGTGCGGGCGCCGCGGTGAGGGCTCCGGTCGCGAGCACTGCGCCGACGGTGACGGCGACGGATGCGGCCCTGCGGACTCGGATGCCCTTGGTGGCGGTTATCAACTGAAATACCCCGATTACGTCGAATGCCCCTGCGATGCGGCCAAGTTGGAGGGGAAAGAAGAAGAGGCCGCATGTGTGTGACACGTAAGTAGCACAGAAAGTTGTGCGCTTGCTGGGCCGAATTTCCGATTACTTGACCCTGCTCTTACCCGGCCCTCGCCCACCCCGCTTCCCACCTCGCTTCCCACCCCGCTTTCCACCCCGCTTTCCACCCCGCTCCCCGCTCCCTCTCCGCGCCCCCTCCGCGCCCCGCAACAGGTCCGCATTCTGGACCGGTCACCCCGTTGCGTACGTGTTGTATCTATCCTGTGGACATGCCGTCCTCCGCCCCGCCCGCCCCCGCCCCCGTGAAGCAACCGCCCGCCGCCGACCGCGTGTACGCCCACGTCAAGCAGGGTGTCCTGGACCGCCGCTACGAGGGCGGCACCCTCCTCACCGAGGGCGAACTCGCCGAGGCCGTGGGCGTCTCGCGCACTCCGGTACGGGAGGCGCTGCTGCGCCTGGAGGTGGAGGGGCTGATCAAGCTCTACCCGAAGAAGGGCGCCCTGGTCCTGCCGGTCTCCGCACAGGAGATCGCGGACGTGGTGGAGACCCGGCTGCTGGTGGAGGAGCACGCGGCGCGCAAGGCGGTCCCCGCCTCGGCCGCGCTGATCCAGCGGCTGGAGGAGCTGCTCGCGAAGCAGAAGGAGCAGGCCGCGGCGGGCGACCTGGCCGCGGCCGCCGTGACGGACCGCTGCTTCCACGCGGAGATCGTCCGCAGCGGCGGCAACGACATCCTGTCGAGGCTGTACGACCAGCTCCGTGACCGCCAACTGCGGATGGGCGTCGCCGTGATGCACTCCCACCCCGACCGGATAGCCAAGACGCTGGGCGAGCACGAGGAGATCCTTCAGGCGCTGCGCTCCGGTGACGCCGAGGCCGCCGTCGAGATCGTGCACCGGCACGTCGGCTGGTTCTCGCACCTGGCCCGCGGGGAGGTCCGATGAGCCCCCGCCCCCGCAGCCTGAACTCCACCCTTCCGGGTGATCCGCCGGGCGGGCGGCGCGCGATGGCCGTCTGGGGGATCGGCGTCTCGGTCTACTTCGTCGCGGTCATCTTCCGCACCTCCCTCGGAGTGGCCGGCCTCGACGCCGCCGAGCGCTTCCAGGTCAACGCCTCGGCCCTGTCCACCTTCTCGATCCTCCAGCTCCTGGTCTACGCGGGCATGCAGATACCGGTCGGTCTGCTGGTCGACCGGCTCGGCACGAAGAAGGTGCTGACCATCGGCGTCGTGCTGTTCACGGCCGGCCAGCTCGGTTTCGCCTTCTCCCCGTCCTACGGCACGGCACTCGCCTCACGCGCGCTGCTCGGCTGCGGGGACGCGATGACGTTCATCAGCGTCCTGCGGCTGGGCACCAGGTGGTTCCCGGCGCGCCGCGGACCGATGGTCGCTCAGCTGGCGGGACTGGCGGGGATGGCGGGCAACCTGGTCTCGACCCTCGTCCTGGCCCGCCTCCTGCACGGCATCGGCTGGACGGCGGCCTTCGCGGGCAGCTCGCTCGCGGGAGTGGTCGTCCTGGTCCTCCTGCTGCTGTTCCTGAAGGACCACCCCGAGGGTCACGAGCCCGAGCCGTTCCCGCACCGGGGCGCGGCGTACGTCCGCCGCCAGATCGTCGCGTCCTGGCGCGAGCCGGGCACCCGCCTCGGCCTGTGGGTGCACTTCACCACGCAGTTCCCGGCGATGGTGTTCCTGCTCCTGTGGGGCCTGCCGTTCCTGGTGGAGGCGCAGGGCCTGTCACGGGCGACGGCCGGCGAACTCCTGACCCTGGTGGTGCTGAGCAACATGGTCGTGGGCCTGGTCTACGGCCAGGTCGTCGCCCGCCACCACGGAGCTCGGCTGCCGCTGGCCCTGAGCACGGTCGGCGCGACCGCCCTGATGTGGGCGGCCACGCTCGCCTACCCCGGCGACCGGGCGCCGATGTGGCTGCTCGTGGCGCTCTGCGCGGTCCTGGGCGCGTGCGGCCCCGCCTCCATGCTCGGCTTCGACTTCGCCCGCCCGGCCAACCCGCCCGAGCGACAGGGAACGGCCTCCGGCATCACCAACATGGGTGGCTTCGTGGCCTCGATGACGACGCTCTTCGCGGTCGGCGTGCTGCTGGACGCGACCGGCGACGACTACACGATCGCCTTCTCCTGCGTCTTCGTCCTCCAGGCCCTCGGCGTCAGCCAGATCCTGCGGCTGCGCAGCCGCGCGGCTCGGCGCGAGCGGGAGCGGCTGGTGGCCAGCCGCGTGGAGACGGTGCACGTACCGGCGTAGACGGCCCTGAGGCCTCAGGGCCCAAAACGCGGACGGCTGGACGACCCGGAGGACCAACAGGGCACGGACGGCTGGACGGCTGGACGGCCCAGTGGGCACGGACGACTGGACGGCCCAGAGGGCACGGACGACTGGACGGCCCAGAGGGCGCCGACTGCGCAGACGCCACAGACGGCGTGGCCGGCGTGCAGGCGTGGCCGGCATGCCGGCGTGGTTTCGTGCGGGCGCGGATGCCGTGCGGGCTGTTCACGGCTCCTCGCCGCCGAAACACGGTTGAACGCACGCACGTTCGACGTCTACCGTCGGGCCTCATCGACGTGTAGCTCAGCAGCCAGAGCACCGGGCTTTTCACCCGGAGGGCGCAGGGGCGGAACCTGCCACGTCGGCTCATCGACGTGTAGCTCAGCAGCAGAGCACCGGGCTCGGGACCCGGAGGGCGCGGGGGCGGCACCCGCCACGTCGGCTTATGAACGACGACGCTGACCAGCAGCACCTCGCAGAGGCCAACCCGGGCTACGCCTTCGGCCAACTGGCCGGGGCGCTCAGCACCGCGCTCACCCACGAAGACCCCGACACCCGCCGGCGCGCCGGGGAACGGCAGCGCGCGTGGCGCTCCGTACTGGCGGGCATGGCGAACGGGCTGCTCACCATCGGCTCCCGCACACCGGTCCGGGATCTGCCCGCGTGGGTGACGCCCGAGGTGCTCCGGGGCGGCTTCGCCAGCGGCGCGCCGAGCGCCGGCGGGCCCCTGACGGAGTACGAGACCGAGGCCGCGCGCCGGGCCGGCTTGCCGCTGGACCGGCAGGCGCTGTTCGCGTACTGGCTGTCCGAGGACGGGCTGGCGCGGCTCTGCGAACTCCTCGACGGCGGACGCTACGAGGTGACCGTCCCCGAGGAGGCTGCCCTGCTCACCGTGGCCTGGCTGGCGCGGGCCGGGGAGACGGACGCGGCGCTCGGCCTCGTCGAGGAGCTCGCGCCGTTCGCGGGACGGCTGCGGTTCACGCCCCGCCCGTCCACCCGACCGGCGGCCGATGCCGCCGCGGTGCACCGCCGGACCGTCGCCGAGGCCGGCGAGAGCCTGGCGCGGCGGCGGACCAGCGAGGCGGTGGAGACGCAGCGGGAGGCGCTGGCCGTGTGGCAGCCGTTCGGCGACGAACTGCTCGCCCACTGGCTGGAGACCGCCGACGCCGGGCAGCCGGCCCGGGTGCTCACGCGCGCCCCCGACGCCGCATGGCACGGGCACGGCGCGGAACTGCTGCGCCGCTACCGCGATCTGGCCGACCGTCACACCCACTGCACCAAGCACCTCAAGCCGAAGGAGAACCTGGGGATCCTGCGCGGAGCGCTGGAGGAGACCGTCGCCGGACGCGAACTGGACGCGCGCCGGCTCGGGCTGCTGCGGCACGCCGTCACCTCCATGGTGCGGCGGCGCGGGCTGCCCGGCTCCGCGGAGCTCACCGCGCTGCGCCGGGAACAGGCCGCGCAGGCGGCGCTGCCCTCGCACCACGCACTGGCACAGCTCGTGCTGCGCCGGCTGTCCGGGCTGGACCAGCAGACGGGCGTGGCCGAGGTCGCGCCGCTCGTCGCCGCGGTCGGCGAGGAGGAGGCTCGGGAGACGGGGCTGCCCGCGGGCGCGGTGATTCCGGCAGGCCTACGGCGGCCCGTCGAGGGCGCGCTGAGCGCGCCCCTGAGCACGCTCGTGGAACGCGGGGTGGTGCCCTCGGCCGAGGTGCTGGCCGAGCTCGTACCGCAGCTCGTCGCCGCCACCACCGCACAGGCCTACCCCGACCCCGCCCTGCGCACGCTGGCGGCCGCCCACCACCGGGCGTTCGCGGGCCGCCGTTCGCTGCTGCTGCTCAACCTCCAGCGGCAGGTGCGGGCGGAGGAACTGCCGTGGGTACGGGCCGTGGCCGGGCAGCGCGCGGACGGCGAGGCGGGCGCGGTGTCGGCCGTCGCGCTGCGGCAGCTCGGCGAGCTGGCCGTGCAGGCCTTCCCCGGCACGCTCCTGCCCAACTCCCTGGTCCGCGAGCTGTCCGTGCTGGCCCGCCAGGCCGACCTGGGCGCTCCCCTGGTCGAGGAGCTGGCCGCGGACATCTTCATGGGCACCTTCACCCCGAAGTTCCTCGCCGCGGCCCGGATCGCGGCGGAACTGCTGGGCGGCGGCTCGCTCTACGAGCGCTACTACGCCATCGACTACCGGGCCGTCCGCAATCTGGCGATCGTCGAGACCGGCGAGGCGCTGACGAGGTCGTACGGGGCCAGGACCTCGCCCGGGTTCGCGAAGCTGTGCGTCGAGCGGGCCGAGGCCGGATCGTCCCGGTCGCGGCACGGAGGCGGATCGGTGGCCGCGAACGGCAAGGTGATCGAGCAGGCGCAGATCCTCACCACGCACAACCTGGCCACCCTGGTCCACCGGGTCGGCATCGAGCCGGCCGCGGGCTGGGCGGACCTGGCCCGCCGCTGCTTCGTCACCGTGTGCCGGCTGACCGGCCGCGTGCACGGCAACCCGCGCCCGCTGAGCACGATCAAGGACGTGGCCTACGCCTGGCGGCAGTTGATGTTCTACCTGTCCCTGTGCACCCCCGGCGAGCGGGCCCGCGCACTGGCCCGGCTGCCGGAGGAGCTGACCCGGCACCCCGGCCATGTGGCGGGCCGGCTGGCCCCCGCCCTGACCGGCCTGCACCAGGTCGCCGAGGGCGGCCGGGCCGACGAGGGCACCGGGCGGCTGCTTCTCGGCTGGACGACGGACGGACACTGGCTGCGTCCGGACCCGGCCTCGGCCTCGTCGGGCTGAGGCCGCCGGGGCCGGGGCCGGGGCCATGGATCAGAGGCCCCGGCTCAGAAGCCGCTGTCGGGAGCCACCGGATCCGGGACCACCGACTCAGAAGCCACCATCGGGGACCACCGGATCCGGGACCACCGGATCGGGACCGCGACCCCTTGGGGTGCGCGGCCCGGCCGGCCTGGCCGCCGTCAGCCCCAGGTGATCAGCTTCTTGGGCTGCTCCAGGATCGCCGCCACATCCGCCAGCACCTTGGAGCCCAGCTCCCCGTCCACCAGCCGGTGGTCGAAGCTCAGCGCCAGCGTGGTCACCTGACGTGGCTTCACCTTGCCCTTGTGGACCCACGGCTGGAGCTTGATCGAACCGATCGCGAGGATCGCGGACTCGCCGGGGTTGAGGATCGGGGTGCCGGTGTCGACGCCGAAGACGCCGACGTTGGTGATGGTCACCGTGCCGCCCTGCATGGCGGCCGGGGACGTCCGGCCCTCCCTCGCCGTCGAGACCAGCTCGCCCAGGGACTCCGCCAGCTGCGGCAGCGTCTTGGCGTGCGCGTCCTTGATGTTCGGGACCAGCAGGCCCCGGGGGGTCGCGGCCGCGATGCCCAGGTTGACGTAGTGCTTGACCACGATCTCCTGCGCCGCCTCGTCCCAGGACGCGTTGATCTCCGGGTTGCGCTTGACGGCGACCAGCAGGGCCCTGGCGATCAGCAGGAGCGGGTTGACCCGCAGGCCCTGCATGTCCTTGTCCTGCTTGAGCTCCTCGACCAGCTTCAGCGTGCGCGTGACGTCGATCGTCACGAACTCCGTGACGTGCGGCGCGGTGAAGGCCGAACCGACCATCGCCGCGGCCGTCGCCTTGCGGACGCCCTTGACCGGGACGCGGGTCTCACGGGCCGTGTCGTACGACGGCACGGGCCCGGCCGCGGGGGTCGTGACCGGAGCCTGTGCCACCTGCGGCGCCGGCTCGGCCACCGGGGCGGCCTGGGTCGTCGGGGCGGCCGGGGTCGTCGGGGCGGCCGGGGCCACCGCGGCGTGGACGTCCTCGCGGGTGATGACGCCGTCCGGGCCGGACGGGACCACCGTGGCGAGATCGACGCCGAGGTCCTTGGCCAGCTTGCGCACCGGCGGCTTGGCCAGCGGGCGCTCACGCACGACGGACGCGCCGCCGTGGCCGTTGAGCTCCGCCTGGATCGTGTCCGGGACCCGGGAGACCGCGATCTCCGGGCCCTTGCGCGGACGGCGCTTGGTGGAGGACGCGGCCACGCCGTACCCGACGAGGACCGGCTGGCGGCCGGACCCCACCGGCTTGGCGGCCTCGGCCCGCGGTGCCTCGGCCCGCGGTGCTCCGGGCTGCGCCGCCTCCGGCTGCTTCTCCGGGGTAGCCGGGGCGGCCGGGGACTGCGCGGGCGTCTGCACGGCCGTCTGGGCCGGTACCTCGGCGACCGGGGCGGCCACCGGGGCGCCGCCCGCTCCTCCCGACACGTCCACGGCAATGATCGACATGCCCACGTCGACCGTGGTGCCCTCGGGGAAGTGCAGCGCGCGGACCACCCCGTCGTAGGGGATGGGCAGCTCGACGGCGGCCTTGGCCGTCTCGACCTCGCACACCACCTGGCCGTCCGTCACCGTGTCGCCGGGCTGGACGTACCACTTGAGGATCTCGGCCTCGGTGAGCCCCTCGCCCACGTCGGGCATCTTGAACTCGCGTACGGACGCTTCCGTCATCGTCGTCACGACCCTCTCCTCAGTACGCCAGGGCACGGTCGACGGCGTCGAGCACCCGGTCCAGGCCCGGCAGGTACTCCTCCTCCAGGCGCGCCGGCGGGTACGGGGCGTGATAGCCGCCGACCCTGAGCACCGGAGCCTCCAGGTGGTAGAAGCAGCGCTCGGTGATCCGGGCGGCGATCTCCGCGCCGGAACCGAAGAACACCGGCGCCTCGTGGACGACGACCAGCCTGCGGGTCTTCTCGACCGAGGCCTGGATCGCGTCGAAGTCCATGGGGGACACCGAACGCAGGTCCAGGACCTCCAGGTTCTTGCCCTCCTCGGCGGCCGCGGCGGCGACCTCCTGGCAGAGCTTCACCATCGGACCGTAGGCGACGAGGGTCAGGTCCGTGCCCTCGCGGACGACCTGGGCCTTGTGGAGCGGGCCGGGGATCGCCTCGAAGTTGACCTCGCCCTTGTCCCAGTAGCGCCGCTTCGGCTCGAAGAAGATCACCGGGTCGTCGCTCTGGATGGCCTGCTGCATCATCCAGTACGCGTCGGACGCGTTGGACGGGGAGACGATCTTCAGGCCCGACACGTGCGCGAAGAGGGCCTCCGGCGACTCCGAGTGGTGCTCGACCGCGCCGATGCCGCCGCCGTAGGGGATACGCACGACGACCGGCAGCTTGACCTTGCCGAGCGAGCGCGCGTGCATCTTGGCGAGCTGCGTGACGATCTGGTCGTAGGCCGGGAACACGAAGCCGTCGAACTGGATCTCCACCACCGGGCGGTAGCCGCGCAGGGCCAGCCCGATCGCGGTGCCGACGATGCCGGACTCGGCGAGCGGGGTGTCGATGACGCGGCTCTCGCCGAAGTCCTTCTGCAGGCCGTCGGTCACCCGGAAGACGCCGCCGAGCTTGCCGACGTCCTCACCCATGATCAGGACCTTGGGGTCCGCATCCAGGGCGCGGCGCAGCGACTCGTTGATCGCCTTGGCCAGGGCCAGGTTCTTGGACGTCACGGTTTCCGCCATCTCAGTTTCCCCCCGAACCCGCGGCGAATCCGCTCTCGGATTCCGTCGCGAACGATGCCTGGTAGGCCGCGAACTGGGCCCGCTCCTCGTCGACGAGCGCGTGTCCGTCCGCGTACACGTTCTCGAAGATCGCGAAGCGGTCCGGGTCCGGCATGGCGCGGACCGCTTCGCGCACTCGCCTGCCCAACGCCTCGCTCTCCGCCTCGAGTTCCGCGAAGAATCCCTCGTCCGTGTGGTTTGACGCCTCCAGGTGGCGGCGCAGACGCAGGATCGGGTCCTTCGCCTCCCAGGCCTCGCGCTCCTCGTCGGCCCGGTACTTCGTCGGGTCGTCGGAGGTGGTGTGGGCGCCCATGCGGTACGTGTACGCCTCGACGAGGGTGGGGCCCTCGCCGGCGCGGGCCCGGTCCAGCGCCCACCTGGTGACCGCGAGACAGGCCAGGACGTCGTTGCCGTCGACCCGGACGCCGGGGAAGCCGTAGCCCTGTGCGCGCTGGTAGAGCGGCACCCGGGTCTGCTTCTCGGTGGGCTCGGAGATCGCCCACTGGTTGTTCTGGCAGAAGAACACGACCGGCGCGTTGTAGACGGCGGAGAAGGTGAAGGACTCCGCCACGTCGCCCTGGCTGCTCGCGCCGTCGCCGAAGTAGGCGATCACCGCGCTGTCCGCGCCGTCCTTGGCGACGCCCATGGCGTAGCCCGTGGCGTGCAGCGTCTGGGATCCGATGACGATCGTGTAGAGGTGGAAGTTGTTGCCGTTGGGGTCCCAGCCGCCGTTGTTCACCCCCCGGAACATGCCGAGCAGGTTGGTCGGGTCGACCCCGCGGCACCAGGCGACGCCGTGCTCGCGGTAGGTCGGGAAGACGTAGTCGTCGTCGCGCAGGGCCCGGCCGGAGCCGATCTGGGCGGCCTCCTGGCCGAGCAGGGAGGCCCACAGGCCCAGCTCGCCCTGGCGCTGGAGGGCGGTGGCCTCAGCGTCGAAGCGGCGGGTGAGCACCATGTCGCGGTAGAGGCCGCGGAGCTCTTCGGGGGTCACACCGGCGACGTACTTGGCGTACTCGGCGTTCTTCGCGTTCTTGACCCGCTTGCCCTCCGGCGTCAGCAGTTGCACGAGCTCGGGCTCGGCGGACTTCCTGGCGGTGGTGCGGGTGGTGCGCTCGGCGCCGGTGGTGCCGGCCTTGCTTCCGGCGCTGCGTCGCGGCTTGCGCGCGGCAGTGCTCTCCACGGTCACGTGTGCTCCTCCGTCGGTCCGGCCCCCGGGGTTGCCGGGTACCAGTGCGGCTCACCTGCGTCCGACGCTCGTGCACGGGGTGGGTGCCACTCGGTCGGAACAGGTGTGACAGGTGCCCCGGCGAGCGCCCTGCGGTCATCACGTTACCCAGTGCTTCACATTTCTGTGAAACCCCTCTTGACCTGCGTTTTTGCTTGGATTTCCAAGTAAATCGGCAAAGTCGGGAGAGAGCCAGGTCACAGCCTTGCAGGAGGCCGGAGCAACGGCACGTTATCCCGCGCACCCAGTCCACGGGAAGACTCCGTATGTGAGACCGAGCGCGTGCGCCGAGAAGGAAAAATCACCCTCGACCTGATCGGCGAGGGCCTCACCAACCGCCAGATCGGCGCGGGGCTGCACCTCGCCGAGACGACCAGCACCGGCGCGCGCCCCCGCAGTTCGTGACCGTGCACCGCCAGGGAACGGCCTGAAGCGACCCGCGAGGGGGCGTGGAGCGACACGAGGCGACCTGGAGCGACCGCCCGTGACAGTTGTTGATCTTTAGTGACTTTCTGTGACAATGCCCAGCTCACGGCCTCGGATCGTGCCCTAGCATCGGGCGCGTGCCGCGCTCCTGTGTACCCCCTTTAGTACTCCACGCGCCCCCTCTGGGCGCCCTGCTCCGCCGGTACGCCGCCGGCACCGCGCTCACCTGTGAGCCCGTCGACGAGGGGCTGCTGAACCGCGGCTACCGGCTGCGCACCACCCGCGGCCGCTACTTCCTCAAGCACCACTTCGACCCCGACACCGCCGACCCCGCCTCCATCGCCCGCCAGCACCGGGCCACCGAGCGACTGGCCGACCTCGGCGTCCCGGTCGCTCCCCCGCTGCCCGGCCACGACGGACGCACGGTCGCCGTCGTCGGCGGCCACGCCTACGCCCTCCACCCCTGGATCGACGGCCGCCACCGCCACGGCGCCCAGCTCACCCCTGGTCAGTGCGGCCGCCTGGGAGCGCTGCTGGGGGTGGTGCACGCCAGCCTGGAGCAGGTGATGCGGGCGGCACACGGCGAGCTCCTGCCCCCGGCCCGTGGCGGACACGTGCCCCGGGGTCTCGGGGTCAACGCGCCTGCGGGGAGCGAGGCGCCTCCGACGCGCGACCCGCGAAGCGACCCCGGCCGTGCCCCGGGGCAGGCCCCTGAGGGCCGTGTGGCCCCGTCCGGGCGCCCTGCCCGCGCCGCGGCCGCCGCTCCCGCCGGGCCGACCACCGCTGCCACGCGCAGCACGCCCGTCGAGGCCGCCGTCCCCGCCGTGAGCCCCGACCCCGCCGACACCTTCGTCCTCATCGAGGACCTCCTCGCGCGGGTGCGCCGCCACCGCCCCGCCGACTCCTTCGACGAACTCGCCCGCCACCGCCTCCTGGAACGGCGCACGCTGCTGGAACAGCACGCGGACCGGCGTCCTCCGCACAGCGGCCCGGTCGGCTGGGTGCACGGGGACTTCCACCCCTTCAACCTGCTCTACCGCGGGGACGCCCCGGCCGCCATCGTCGACTGGGACCGGCTCGGCGTGCAGCCCCGCGCCGAGGAGGCCGTGCGCGCCGCCGCGATCTTCTTCGTCCGGCCCGACGGCACCCTCGACCTGCCGAAGGCGAGGCAGTACGCACGCGCGTACCGACGCGCGGCCGGGGCCACGCCCTCCGAACTCGCGGCGGCCGTGCACCGGGTGTGGTGGGAGCGCCTCAACGACTTCTGGATGCTGCGCTGGCACTACGAGCGCGGCGACACCCGCGCGGACTCCCAGTTCCCGGCGGCCTCGGCCCTCGCCGTGTGGTGGACCCGCGAGTACGACGCGGTGTGCGGCGCGTTCGCGGACTGACCCGGGCCCCACGAACGCGACACGCGCGCGTGGAGCCCTGTGACGGGTCCACGCGCGCGTGAGGCGTACCGCGGTCAGTTTCCGATGCTGCCGAGGGTGCCGCCCTCGGTGGCCGGGTCGCTCGGCTCCACATCCGTCGGATCGTCCGAAGGCTGCGTGTCCGTCGGATCGTCCGACGGCTGGGTCTGCGTCTCATCGTCCGTCGGCTCGCTGCTGGCCGACTCGGAGGGGGAGTAGGACGGCGAGTACGAGGGCGAGTACGACGGCGTCCAGTCCGAATCGGAGTTCGAACCGGAGTTGTCGTCCGAGGTGTCGTCCGAGGACGTGTCGCTCGCCTCGTCGCTCGGGGTCGCGCTGGAGGCGTCGTCCGTCACGGACTGCGAGGTGGACGGCGACGGCGAGGTGTCGGTGCCGCCGCTGCCCTTCCCCTGGCCGTTCAGCGCGAGCGCGACACCCGCGGCGATGGCGATCACCGCGAAGACGGCGAGGATCCACAGCTTGCCGCGGCCGCTGCCCTTGTTGCCGTGCCCCTCGAAGCCGCCGTCGTCACCGCCGCCGTAGCCGGTGGGCAGGATCGGCTGCGGGATCTGCGAGGTGCTGGAGCCGTCGGCGCCGTGCGCCAGCGCGGTCGTGCTCGCGAAGCCGCCGGAGGGCGTGCCGCGGCCGTCGTGCGCGCCGACCGGACCGGTGTTCCAGGTGCCGGTGTGGCCGCCCTGGTCGTACAGCATCTGGAGCCCGTACTGGACCAGACCGCGCATCTCCTCCGCCGTCTGGAACCGGTCGTCGGGGTCCTTGGCCAGGGACCGCATGACGAGACCGTCGAGTTCCGGCGGGCACTGCCCGTCCGAGGTCTGCGACGGCGGCACCGGGATGTCCTGCACGTGCTGGTAGACCACCGACAGCGGCGTCTCGCCGGTGAACGGCGGCCGCAGTGCGAGGAGTTCGTACAGCAGGCAGCCCGTCGCGTACAGGTCGGAGCGGTAGTCGACGGCCTTGCCGAGCGCCTGCTCCGGGGAGAGGTACTGCGGGGTGCCCATGACCATGCCGGTCTGCGTCATCGTCGTGGACGCGCCGTGCAGGGCGCGCGCGATGCCGAAGTCCATCACCTTGACCGCGCCGTTGTGCGTGATGATCACGTTCGCCGGCTTGATGTCGCGGTGCACGATGCCGTGCTGGTGCGAGTAGGCGAGCGCCTCCAGCACCCCCGAGGTGATGATCAGGGCCTGTTCGGGGCCGGGCGCCTCGGCGTTGAGGAGGAGGTCGCGGATGGTGCGTCCCTCGACGATCTCCATCACGATGTACGGCACGCTCTGGCCGCCCACGAAGTCCTCACCGGAGTCGTACACGGCGACGATCGCATGATGGTTGAGGCCGGCCACCGACTGGGCCTCGCGCGTGAAGCGGGCCTTGGACACGGGGTCCTCGGCGAGATCGGCGCGCAGCAGCTTCACCGCGACGGTGCGTCCGAGGCGTACGTCCTCGGCCGCGAACACCTCGGCCATGCCACCTCGGCCGAGTCTGCGGGTCAACCGGTATCGGCCGTCCCCGACCAGTCCGCCGTTGCCCCAGTTCTCCGGCGCATCTGACATACCGCCGCCAGTCGCCTCGGGGTCGGACGGGCCCTGAGCGCGCTGCTGTGCCATCAGTCCTCGCCGTCGTTTCTGCCCGCGGAACGCGCGGTGTTGTTACGGTCTCCGTCGGCCACGCTACAGCCTCCGCGCAAGCCTCCGGCCCGGGACGATCCCCGGAACACCGCCCGGGGCGAGCCCGGACGCCGGTCCGCGACGGACCGGCCATCAAACCTGCACTCCGTACCGACGTGCAAATTCTGTGTACCGGCCGTACGGCACCTGTAACGCTTCCGCGACGCTTCTTTCTCGTAGGGTCACGGAACGGGCACCGAGCTTGACGTGTCAGTGCCCTACGGCAGACTTGGCCGGGAATAGCACTATCGATCAACGACAGTCAACGGCGCCTGAGGGCCTACGGGGGACGCAGAAGATGAGCCAGGACGGCGCGCAGGGCCGGTATGCGGGGCGGGCGCTCGCCGCCGGCCGGTATCAGCTGCGCGACTTGCTCGGCGAGGGCGGCATGGCCTCGGTGCACCTCGCCTACGACGCCGTGCTCGACCGTCAGGTCGCGGTGAAGACCCTGCACACCGAACTCGGCCGTGAGCAGGCCTTCCGCGAGCGCTTCCGCCGCGAGGCCCAGGCCGTGGCCAAGCTCACGCACACCAACATCGTCTCCGTCTTCGACACCGGCGAGGACGACGTCGAGGGGTTGACGACTCCGTACATCGTCATGGAGTACATCGAGGGCCGCCCGCTCGGCTCGGTGCTCGACGAGGACGTGCGGCAGCAGGGCGCGATGCCCGCCGACAAGGCGCTGAAGATCACCGCGGACGTGCTGGCGGCGCTGGAGATCAGCCACGAGATGGGGCTCGTCCACCGCGACATCAAGCCCGGCAACGTGATGATGACCAAGCGCGGCGTGGTCAAGGTGATGGACTTCGGCATCGCGCGCGCGATGCAGTCCGGGGTCACCTCGATGACGCAGACCGGCATGGTCGTCGGCACCCCGCAGTACCTCTCGCCCGAACAGGCCCTGGGGCGTGCGGTGGACGCCCGGTCCGACCTGTACTCGGTCGGCATCATGCTGTTCCAACTGGTCACCGGGCGGCTGCCGTTCGAGGCCGATTCGCCGCTTGCGATCGCGTACGCGCACGTGCAGGAGGAGCCGGTGGCTCCTTCCTCGATCAACCGGGCGCTGCCGCCGGCCGTCGACGCGCTGATCGCCCGCGCGCTGAAGAAGAACCCGAACGAGCGCTTTCCGACCGCCGTCGCCATGCGCGACGAGTGCCTGCGGGTCGCCGCCTCCTTCCAGCCTGCCCCGCCGAGCATCGTCCCGGGCGCGCAGACGTCGAGCGGCGCGGGCGTCGGTTCCGCGGTGTTCCCGCCCATCGGCCAGAGCACCCCGGCGCCGCAGGCCGGCGTCCAGACGCCGTACCAGCCCGCGCCGACCCCGAACCCGTACGGCACCCCGACGCCGCCCGCCTCCTACGGCTATCCGCAGCAGGGCTACCAGACGCCCGCTCCGGCCTACGGCCACCAGCAGGCCCCGCACACCCCGCCCGCGTACAACGTCAGCCCGCAGCCGTCCACCACGGTGTCCTCGGGCGGCGGCCGCCGGAACGGCAAGCCGGTGCTCATCGGCGCGGCCGTCGTCGCCGTGGTCGTGGTCGGCGGACTCCTCGCCAGCCTCGCGACGAGCGGAGGCGACGACGACGCCAAGGGCGGTACCTCCAGCTCCTCGCCGTCGGCGACGAAGGCCGCGGACTACCGGGCGCCGGACACGTCCAAGACGATCGAGTCGACGGAGTGCTCCGAGCCGCAGGAGTCGTACAACGACCCCGACAAGATCCGGGTGCCGAACTTCAAGTTCAAGTACATCGGCTCGGTCAAGGAGTGCTTCCAGGCAGCCGGCTGGCAGTACAAGATCACGAAGGTGGACGAGAACACCTACGGCGACGGGGCGGTCATGGACCAGTTCCCCTCCGCCGGGACGGACGTCGACCCGAAGGACATGCCCGAGATCGAGATCAAGGTCTCCACGGGCAACCCGGCGTCGTGACCGTCTGACGTCATGGGAGAAGGGCCCGGCGCCGAAACGCCGGGCCCTTCTCGTGTGTACGGCTGCTGATGACTGTCCGGCGCTCTAGAGGTACGGCCCGCCCGTACGGCCGCCCGCCGCGCGCGGATCGTCGACGCCCTCGTGACTCGCGCCCGGCGGCAGCGCCCGGCGCATCTGCTCCAACTGGGCACGCGCGGCCATCTGCTGGGCGAAGAGGGTGGTCTGGATGCCGTGGAAGAGGCCCTCCAGCCAGCCGACCAACTGGGCCTGCGCGATGCGCAGTTCCGCGTCGCTCGGCGTCGATTCCTCGTTGAACGGCAGGGAGAGCCGCTCCAGCTCCTCGACCAGCTCCGGCGCCAGGCCGTCCTCCAGCTCCTTCACCGAGCTGGAGTGGATCTCCTTCAGCCGGACCCGGCTCGCCTCGTCCAGAGGAGCCGCGCGCACCTCCTCGAGCAGCTGCTTGATCATGCTGCCGATCCGCATGACCTTCGCCGGCTGTTCGACCTGCTCGGTCACCGGGATCTCACGGGAGTCGTCGTCAGCCTCGATGTCACCGAGCGCCATGCCGTCCTGACCTACGACCAGGATCTTCTGGGCGTTCTCCGGCGACCTTTCGTTCCTCGGCATCTCCATGCCGTCATTCTCTCGCACGTCCCCACCTCATCACCGTGGCACCCCCCGGGAAAGGTGATCCACTGTTTCCGTTCGGCGGAGTCCGGAATGCGATGACAGTTCCCCGATGTGAGGCTTGTTGCGTCTTTTCTTGGCGACCGGCACCGGGAGGGGGTCACGGACGTGGCTCCATGGCAGCAGGCGTGGTGCGCGACGCGGGCCGGCGTGGGCGTCGGAGCGGTCGTGCTGGGCGTGCTCGTACTGCCCTGCGGGGGCGTCTCCTCATACGCGGCCGTCGCGTCGTACCCCGCCGTGTCGGCGTCCGCCACGCCCGCCCCCTCCTCCTCCGCACCGGACCGGGCCGGCAGCCGGGCGGGCGAGGGACGCCAGCGGCCCGGCCGGGCGGGCGACCACGCGCAGGAGGAGGCCGACGAGGACGCCGACGAGGAGGCCGAGGACGCGGGCGAGGGGAGCGACGACGGCGACCTCTCCGACGACACCGCCGCGTCCGAGTCTCCTGAGGCCGCCGCCCCCGTGCCCTCGGGCGAGCCACGGGACCCCGTGCGGCGCCCCGTGGCTCAGCCGGAGGGGTCAGACGGCCCCGTCCTGCAGATCCTGCCGCTCGGCAGCGGTCTCGTCCTCATCGGCCTCGGCATCGCCCTCGCCCTGGCCGCCCTGCGGCTGCGCCGCGCCTGAGGCCGCCGCCGCGTCAGGGCCCGGCCTAGGCCGTGACCAGCAGCACCTTGCCGACATGGCTGCTCGCCTCGACGATCCTGTGGGCCTCGGCCGCGTCGCTCATCGGGACCTCGCGGTCGACGACGGGGCGGACCTGGCCGGCGGCGAGCAGTGGCCAGACGTGTTCGCGTACGGCCGCCACGATGGCCGTCTTCTCCTCCAGGGGACGGGCCCGCAGCGAGGTCGCGCTGATCGCGGCGCGCTTGCGGAGAAGCGCGCCGATGTTCAGCTCGGCCTTGATGCCGCCCTGCATACCGATGATCGCGAGGCGGCCGTTGACGGCGAGCGCCTGGACGTTGCGGTCCAGGTACTTCGCGCCCATGTTGTCGAGGATGACATCGGCGCCCGCGCCGTCCGTGGCCTGCCTCAGCTCGGCCACGAAGTCCTGCTCGCGGTAGTTGATCAGGATGTCCGCGCCCAGCTCGGCGCACCGGTCCAGCTTCTCCTTGGTGCCCGCGGTGACGGCGACCCTGGCGCCGACGGCCTTGGCCAGCTGGATCGCCATGGTCCCGATGCCACTGGAGCCGCCGTGCACGAGCAGCGTCTCGCCGGGACGGAGGTGGGCGATCATGAAGACG
This sequence comes from Streptomyces zaehneri, assembly GCF_032248645.1. Lineage (NCBI taxonomy): Bacteria > Bacillati > Actinomycetota > Actinomycetes > Kitasatosporales > Streptomycetaceae > Streptomyces > Streptomyces zaehneri. Next base: position 13,574 of record NZ_JASTTJ010000009.1, on the reverse strand, counting down.
TTCGACCAGACGGTGCTGGTCACCTCGGGGAGCGCGGCGGCCCGCCGCAGATCGACGCCGTCCGGTACAGGCAGCAGCTGCCCGGCCGGCACGGCGACCTTCTCCGCGTACCCGCCGCCCGCGAGCAGCGCGCACACCTCGTCACCGACGGCCCAGCCGGAGACGCCGGGGCCGACCTCGACGATCCGGCCGGAGCACTCCAGGCCGGGGTAGCGGGACGCGCCGGGCGGCGGATCGTAGAAGCCCTGCCGCTGAAGGATGTCGGCCCGGTTGACGGCGCCGGCCACCACCTCGACCAGGACCTCGCCCGCGCCGGGTACGGGATCGGGGACCTCGTCCCACACCAGCGCCTCGGGACCACCAGGTTCGGGAATCGTGATCGCATGCATGAAGGGGACGCTACTCCTCCCGCCTCCTCGCTCCCGATCATGGTCGCGGCGGAAACGGAGGGAGCGGGAAAAAGGGACGAGCTGCGATCACCGATGCGTTCGGGCGGGCACAGGTCTCCCCGTGCGCAGCCCGAGTACGCGGCAGGAACCCCTACGGTTCTCCCGCACCACCCTCCGGCGGCCCGGTGATCGAGACCGCGGACCTGGTCAAGACGTTCGGCGAGACCAGGACCGTGGACGGCGTCGATCTCGCCGTCCCCACCGGCACGGTCTACGGCGTCATCGGTCCGAACGGCGCCGACAGGACGACCACCGTGAAGATGCTCGCCACGCTGCTGCGGCTGCAACCGCGAGCAGCACCTTCGGGCGGCGCCCGAGAGCATGTGCCTCAGGCCGGCGGGAGCGGCGGGACCCCGGGCATGCCGGGGGTCCCCAGGGGGGCCCGGGAACGGTCCGGGCCCATCCGCACGATCGTGACCACCCGGTCCGTCGGTTCCAGCATGCCGATCGCCGGATCGTCGTAGTCGAGGACGCGGTGCCCCCGGACGACACTCACCACCAGGTCGTCCGTCTCACGCGGTCCGCGGCCCGTCTCGGCCTTGGTGACGGGCCGTTCGACTAGGTCGAGCCCGTCACCCTGCTGGATGAGGTCCTCCATGACCCGGCCCGCCGCCGGACTGAGCACGGACAGGCCGAGGAGCCGGCCGGCCGCACCGGCGCTGGTGATGACCTCGTCGGCGCCCGACTGCTTCAGCAGCGGGGCGTTCTCCTCCTCGCGGACCGCCGCCACGATCTTCGCCCTGGGGTTGAGCTGGCGGGCCGTCAGCGCCACCAGGACGGCCGTGTCGTCCCGCTGGGTCGCGATGACGATCCGTCCCGCCCGCTGCACCTCGGCCCGCCGTAGCACGTCACTGCGGGTGGCGTCCCCGACCACGCCCTCGTAGCCCTCGGCCGTCGCCGCGTCGATCACCTTCGCACTGGGATCGATCACCACGACCTGCTCCTTGCGCAGGCCCGCCGTACAGGCCGTCCGGATCGCGGACCGTCCCTTCGTGCCGAAGCCGACGACGACAGTGTGGTCGCGCAAGGGGGACCTCCGGGATCATGGATATCTGTGGACTCATGGACACGTGTTGCTTCATGACGGGCAGGCGCCCGCCGGGAACCATGGTGCCCACCGATCGGATCACCGTCACAGGGGGCACACGATGAAGGACCACGAACGACAGCCGGCCGGCCCGGCCAGACTCTCCCTCTTCAGGTCCCTCTGGTACCGCTCACGCACCGAAGCCCGCGACGACGCCGAGGCGGGCCGTTCCATCACGATGCCCATGCGCATCGCCGTCCCTCCGCTCCTGCAGGTACTCCGGCGCCTCGCCATGGGCCTGCTGGTACTGGCCGTCACCACGCTGATCGTCTACGTCGACCGCGACGGCTACAACGACAACTCGGACGGCTCCGTCAGCCTCCTCGACGCCGCCTACTACGCCACCGTCACACTCTCCACCACCGGCTACGGCGACATCACCCCGGTCAGTGAAACAGCCCGGCTCGTCAACATCCTCGTCATCACGCCACTGCGCGTGCTGTTCCTGATCATCCTGGTCGGCACCACCCTGGAAGTCCTCACCGAGCGCACCCGTCAGCAGGTCCGCGTCCACCGCTGGCGGGTGCGCACCAGCAATCACGTCGTGGTCGTCGGATACGGCACGAAGGGCCGCCACGCGGTGGAGACCCTCGTCGGGCAGGGCATCGCCAAGGACCGGATCGTCATCGTGGACGCCCAGCGCAAGTCCGCGCTCGCCGCCGGCGACGACGGACTGGTGTCGGTGACCGGGGACGCCACCCGCTCGGAGACGCTCCTCAAGGCCGAGGTCCAGACCGCCTCCCGGGTGATCGTCGCCCCGCAACGCGACGACACGGCCGCCCTGGTCACCCTCACCGCCCGGCAGCTGAACCGGCGCGCGACGATCGTGGTGGCCGCCCGTGAGGACGAGAACGTGCCGCTGCTCAAGCAGAGCGGCGCGGACACCGTGATCACCAGCTCCAGCTCCGCCGGCCGGCTGCTCGGCGTCTCGATGGTCAGCCCGACCGTGGCCAGGACCCTGGAGAACCTGATGACCCTCGGCAGTGGCCTGGACCTCATCGAGCGGCCGGTCAGCAAGGCGGAGGTCGGCGCGGCGCCCCGCAGCTGCGCCGACCTGGTCGTGGCCGTCGTCCGGGGCAAGGAACTGCTGGACTACGCCGATTCCCGGCTCTCTCGGCTCCAACTGGGAGACCGCGTGATCACGGTCAGCCGCGCCGTACCGGCGCCTGAGCAGGCATGACGATGTTTCACGTGAAACCCGGAGCGAGCGGAGGCGAGTCGGAGCAAGCCGAGACCGTTTCACGTGAAACACGGGTGGACCAGGCCTGTTTCACGTGAAACAGGCGTCGATCCCGGCCGTCGCCCACGGCAGGTCGAGAAGCTCCGTCTCCTGACCCGCGCGTGCACCGCCCGGCGGCACGACAGCGAGGGCGTCGGCCGCCGCGATACCCCGCAGCATCGCCGGGCCGTTGTAGTGCAACGGCACGGCGTGGTCACGTCGCAGGACGACCGGGATGAGCCGGGTGTCGTGCGGGTGCCCGTGCACGGATTGCCGCACCGGCAGCGCGTACGGCTCGGGAGCCGGCCGGGCGGCGAGGGCGCGCAGCAGCGGCTCGGCGAGCGTGAGCAGGCCGGAGACGGCCGCGAGAGGGTTGCCGGGCAGGCCGACGAGGTGCTGGTCCTCCTTGAGGCGGGCCAGCAGCATCGGGTGACCGGGGCGCACCTTGACGCCGTCGACGAGGAGTTCGGCGTCGAGCCGGCGCAGGGTGGGGTGCACGTGGTCGACGGGCCCCGAGGCGGTGCCCCCGGTGGTGACGATGAGATCGGCGCCGGATGCGGTGATGGCCTTGTGCAGGGCCCTCGCGTCGTCGCCGAGCCGGCGTACGGAGGTGACCTCGGCGCCCAGCGACCGCAGCCACGGGGGCAGCATCGGACCGAGCGCGTCCCGAATGAGGCCGTCGTGCGGGCGGCCCTCGGTGAGCAGTTCGTCGCCCAGGACGAGCACCTCGACCCGGGGTCTGGGGACGGCGGCCAGGGTGTCGTACCCGGCGGCCGCGGCGAGGCCGAGGACGGCCGGGGTCACCACCGCCCCGGCCCGCAGCAGCTGATCCCCGCTGCGGCATTCCTGGCCCCGGGGGCGGATGTCCTGGCCGTGCTGCATCTCGCGGGTCGGGTGCAGCCGGCCGTTGTCGTCGGTCCGGCCGTGCTCGCTGCGCAGTACCGCGGTGGTGTCCGGGGGGATCCGGGCGCCGGTGGCGATCCGTACGGCCTCGCCGTCGGCCAGGGGCGCGGGAGCCGAGCTGCCGGCCAGCACGCCCTCCTCCCGTACGTGCCAGGGGCCGGGACCCGCGACAGCCCAGCCGTCCATCGCCGAGGTGTCGAAGGAGGGCAGGTCGGTGAGGGCCGTCAGCGGAGCCGCGAGAACGAGGCCGAGGGCATCGTCGAGGGTCACGGAGACGGGGGCGAGGCGGGCGGCACCGGAGCGGGCGGCACGGGCGGCACGGGCGGCGATCGTCCGGGCCTCGGGCCAGGACGTCGCCCGGTGGCGGTGCTCGCCGGCGTCGGCCCGGTGACCGGTCTCCGGGCTCCGGGCCGGGGAGGAGGGGGAAGAGGAGGGCGGCGTACCGTCGCCGCTGCCCCCGCGCTGTGCGGGCCTGTGGCCGCCGGGCGGGCGGGCGGTGCCGTTGCCGTCCTTCACCAGGGCGAGTGCCTCCTCGACGTCGAGGTCCTCGGCGTCGAGGCCCTGCCGGGTACCGCGGGCGGTCATCCGGCGTCCGGTCCGGAGCCGCCGGGCTTGTCGGCCTTCCCTTGCTCTGCTTTCTCCTGCTCGGCCTTCTCCTGCTCGGCCTCCTCCGCCCAGCGCAGCGCGAGCGCGGCGGCCTTGCGGGCCGCCTCGGCTACGGCTTCGGGGCCTCCCTGGGCCTGAGCTGCCGCATAGCCGACCAGGAAAGTGGTCAGCGGGGCCGCGGGCCTGGCCACACCGTGGGCGGCGTCGCGGGCCAGATCGAGGAGGGCGCCGGTGTCGACGTCGAGGTCGATGCCCAGCTCGTCCTTGACTGCGGAAATCCATTCATCCAACACGTGGTCATGCTCCCTGATACGTGCTCTGGCGGCGGCGATGTCGTCCCAGGTGTCGCAGTCGAACGACGCGACCGGGTCGGGGACGCGGGTGAGGTCGAGTCCGGCGGTCAACCGGCGCAGCGGCAGTCCGGTGAGGCCGCCTTCGCCGGCGGTGAGCACCGCCAGTTCGCGGCGCAGGGCGGCCGTGCGGTACGCGGCGACGAGAGGCTGGTCACGGCCGTCGACGTCGGTGAGCAGCACACCCTCGGCCGCGCCGGCGCGCAGGGCGGTCAGCAGTCGCCGTACGGTGTCCGCCGCGAGGAAGGGCAGGTCGGCGGAGAGGACGAGGACGTCGTCCGCCGCGGTGTGGCGCAGCCCGGCGTCGAGCGCGGCGACGGGCCCCGCGCCGGGCGGGTCCTCGCGCGCCCAGCGCACGGGTCGCGCGGTGGGGCGGGGATCGGCGACGACGACGGTGGTGCGCGCGTCGGCGCAGGCGCCGAGCACCCGGTCGAGCAGCGCGCGCCCGCCCACCCGCACGCCGGGCTTGTCGGCGCCGCCGAGCCGGCGGGCGCCGCCACCGGCGAGCACGACGGCGTCGTGGGCGGCGGGCTCGTTCGAGGTCACCCCCCGAGTATGCGGGCCACCCCGGGGATGCGGGCCCGCCGGATCACGGGAAACACGCGAATCGCCGGGGCGCGCCCGCAATCACAGGGTGCGCAACAGCACCGCCGGCTGCTCCACGCAGTCCGCCACGTAGCGCAGGAAGCCTCCCGCCGTTCCGCCGTCGCACACCCGGTGGTCGAAGGTGAGCGAGAGCTGGACGACCTGGCGCACCGCCAGCTCGCCCTCGTGCACCCACGGCTTGGGGATGATCCGGCCGACGCCGAGCATCGCCGCCTCGGGGTGGTTGATGATCGGCGTGGAGCCGTCGACTCCGAACACCCCGTAGTTGTTCAGGGTGAAGGTGCCGCCGGTCAGGTCGGCGGGGGTGAGGCGGCCGTCCCGGGACAGCTCGGTGAGCCGGGCGAACTCCGCGGTGAGTCCCTCGGCGTCCCGGGCCTGCGCGTCGCGGACGACGGGCACGACGAGTCCCCGCTCGGTCTGCGCGGCGAAGCCGAGGTGGACATGGTCGAACTGGACGACCTCCCGGGCCGCCAGGTCCACGGTGGAGTTCAGCTCCGGGAAGCGGGCCAGCGCCGCGGTGCAGATACGGGCGAGCAGCGCGAGGAGGGAGATCTTCGGCCCGCCGGACGCGTTCATGGCTGCCCGGGCCCGCATCAGCTCCGTCGCGTCGGCGTCCACCCAGCAGGTGGCGTCGGGGATCTCGCGGCGGCTGCGCGAGAGCTTGTCTGCGACGGCACCCCGCACGCCCTTGAGCGGGACGCGGCGGCTTCCGGCGGGCGCGGAGGACGCGGGCGACAGCTGTGCCGTCTGGTCCCGCGGGGCGGCCCCCCGCAGCGCGTTCTCCACGTCCGCCCGCAGGATCAGCCCCTCGGGCCCGGAGCCCGTGAGCTCCCGCAGGTCCAGGTTGTTCTCCCGGGCGAGTCTGCGCACCAGGGGGGAGATCACGGGGACGGGGCCGTCGGGCTTTCCGTCCGCGACAGCCGGGGCAGCCGGGGCAACCGGGACAGCCGCGGTGGGGGCGGCGACGGTCACGGAAGCGGCTGGTTGCGGTCGGGCCGACCGGATCCGGCGCCTGCGCGCGGGTGCCTCCGAGGTGCCGTAGCCGACGAGCACGTTGCCCGACCCCTCGGCATCCTTGGCGAGGACCTCCGGGCCGCCGGAGGCCGGCGCACCGACCGCGACCGTGATCAGCGGGGCGCCGACGGGCAGTTCGGTGCCCTCCTCGCCGAAACGCGCGGTGACCACACCGCCGTAGGGGCAGGGCACCTCGACCATCGCCTTGGCCGTCTCGACCTCGACGACCGGCTGGTCGACGGCGACGACGTCGCCCACCTGGACCAGCCAGCGGACGATCTCCGCCTCGGTGAGTCCCTCCCCGAGGTCGGGGAGCTTGAACTCCAGCACCTGTGCCATCAGTTGTCCGCCTCCCACTGCAACCGCGCCACGGTGTCCAGGATCCGGTCGACGCCGGGCAGGTGGTGGCGCTCCAGCATCGGCGGCGGGTACGGAAGGTCGAACCCGGCGACGCGCAGCACCGGTGCCTCCAGGTGGTGGAAGCAGCGCTCCGTGACGCGGGCCGCGATCTCGCCGCCCGGGCCGCCGAAGGAGCCCGACTCGTGCACGACGACCGCGCGGCCGGTCCGCCGCACCGAGGCGCAGACCGTCTCGTCGTCGAAGGGCACCAGCGAGCGCAGGTCGACGACCTCGAGGTCCCAGCCCTCGGCGCGCGCCGCTTCGGCGGCTTCGAGGCAGACCGGCACCGAAGGACCGTAGGTGATCAGCGTGGCGCTCCGGCCCGGACGCCGCACCACCGCGCGGCCGATCGGCTCGACACTCTGCGGTTCCTCCGGGTTCCAGGAGTCCTTGGACCAGTACAGACGCTTGGGTTCGAGGACGACGACCGGGTCGTCGGAGGCGATGGCGGCGCGCAGCAGACCGTAGGCGTCGGCGACCGTGGCCGGCGTGACGACATGGAGGCCCGGGGTCGCCATGTAGTACGCCTCGGAGGAGTCACTGTGGTGCTCGACGCCCCCGATGCCACCGCCGTAGGGCACCCGGACGGTGATCGGCAGGGGCATACGGCCGCGGGTGCGGTTGCGCATCCGGGCGACATGGCTGATGAGCTGCTCGAACGCCGGGTAGGCGAAGGCGTCGAACTGCATCTCCACGACCGGCCGCAGTCCGTACATCGCCATGCCGACGGCCGTGCCGAGGATGCCGGCCTCGGCGAGCGGGGTGTCCGTGCAGCGGTCCTCGCCGAACTCCGCGGCGAGCCCGTCGGTGACCCGGAAGACGCCGCCGAGGGTGCCCACGTCCTCGCCCAGGACGTGCACGGTCGGGTCGGCGGCCATCGCGTCCCGGAGCGCGCGGGTGAGGGCCTGCGCCATGGTGGCGGGCTTGAGGGCGACGGTGGTCATCGGTGCGTACCCTCCTGGTCGGCGTGCTCCGCCTCGAGCTCCGCCCGCAGCAGGTCCCGCTGCTCGCGCAGTTGGGGGGTGGGTTCGGCGTACACGTGGGCGAACAGGTCCATGGGGTCGAGGACCGCGTCCTGGTTCATACGGGCGCGCAGGTCGGCGGCCATCGCCTCGGCGGCCTCCCGCGCGGACTGCTTCGCGTCCTCGTCGAGCAGCCCGCGCGCGGTGAGTTCGCGCTCCAGCAGCTGGATCGGGTCGTGTTCGCGCCAGGTCTCGACCTCGGCGTCGCCGCGGTAGCGGGTGGCGTCGTCGGCGTTGGTGTGCGCCTCGATGCGGTAGGTCACCGCCTCCACGAGGGTGGGACCGCCGCCCTCACGCGCGCGCCGCACGGCGTCGGTCAGCACCTCGTGCACGGCGGCCGCGTCGTTGCCGTCGACCAGGCGCCCCGGCATGCCGTATCCGACGGCCTTGTGGGCCAGCGAGGGAGCGGCGGTCTGCTTGGCGAGCGGTACGGAGATCGCGAAGCCGTTGTTCTGCACGAGGAAGACGACCGGGGCCTGCCAGACGGCGGCGAAGTTCAGCGCCTCGTGGAAGTCGCCCTCGCTGGTGCCGCCGTCGCCGACCATGGCGAGCGCGACCACGTCGTCGCCCTTGAGGCGGGCGGCGTGCGCGAGACCCACGGCGTGTGGGAGCTGGGTGGCGAGCGGCGTGGACAGCGGCGCCACCCGGTGCTCGTAGGGGTCGTAGCCGGTGTGCCAGTCGCCGCGCAGCAGGGTGAGGGCCTCGACGGGGTCCACGCCGCGTGCGACGACGGCGAGGGTGTCGCGGTAGCTGGGGAAGAGCCAGTCCCGCTCCTGGAGAGCGAGCGCGGCGGCGACCTCGCAGGCCTCCTGGCCCGTGCTGGAGGGGTAGACGGCGAGTCTGCCCTGCTTGGTGAGGGCGGTGGCCTGGACGTTGTAACGGCGGCCGCGCACCAGCTGGGCGTACAGCCGGCGCAGCAGCTCCGGGTCGGCCTGCGCGGCCGCGTCGGTGCCGAGGACGCGGTACGGCTCCGCGTCGGGCAGCAGCGGCGCGGGGTCGGTACGGGGCTGCCAGGCCGGCGGCGGAGTCGGCCGGTAGGCGCCCCGCTGCTCCATGACCGTCATGACGGCACCTCCTCGTAGGAGTGGCTACGGGAGACGCGTCGGTTGTGATGCGCCTCACCTACCGATTGTTCGGTCGTCGGCACATTTTGGCTACAGGGCCCCTCAGGCTGTGGACAAACGGTTCTCCACAACCTGAGATGGGTGCACTACGTCCATGACAGGGAGGCAGGGGGACATGGCACCTGAACAAATGGCCGAAGGGCCGGAGAACGGCACCGTGCCGCCTCCGGGCAACCCTCCGCCGCCGACCGGTGTCCTGTCGCCGAGCAGCGCCCCGTCACCGGGCGGCGCCCCGCTGCCGCCGCCGCGCCCCCTGGACGCCATCGATCAGGACATCCTGCAGATACTCCAGGCGGACGGCCGCGCCTCGATACGGTCGGTCGCCGAGCGGGTCCACGTCTCGCGCGCCAACGCCTACGCGCGGATCAACCGGCTCATCGAGGACGGCGTCATCCGCGGCTTCGGCGCCCGTGTCGACCACGAGCGCGCCGGGCAGGGCACGAGCGCCTACATCACGCTGAAGATCGTGCAGAACTCCTGGCGGACGGTGCGCGAGCAGCTGCGGCTGCTGCCCGGCGCCTCCCACATCGCCCTCGTGGGAGGCGATTTCGACGTCCTGCTCCTGGTGCACACCCCGGACAACAGGGCGCTGCGCGAGGTGGTGCTCACCCGGCTCCAGCTGATCCCCGAGGTGCTCAGCACGCGCACGCTGCTGGTGTTCGAGGAGGAGGACCTGGAGCCGCAGGGGTGAGCCCTACGGGGCCGTGCGCAGCCCCTCGAAGACCAGCCGCACCACCGCGTCGGCGACCTCGCTCTCGACCATCCCCCGACCGCCCGGCCGGTACCACTCGACGATCGAGTTGATCATCCCGAAGACCAGCCGGGTGGCGAGCCGTACCTCCATGTCACCGCGTATGTCCCCGTCGGCGGCGGCCGCCCTCAGCAGGTCGGCGACCCGGTGGTCGAAGTCGCGGCGCCGCTCCAGGGCCCACCGCTCGGTGTCGGTGTTGCCGCGCACGCGCAGCAGCAGTGTCACGTACGGCAGTTCGCCGATGAGCACCTCGACCATGCGCCGCACGACGTACTCCAGGCGCTCCGAGGGGTCCCCCACGCGCGCGTGCTCCTCCTCGAGGATCCCGAAGAGGCCGTCCAGGGCCCGGCTGACGGCCCGCCGCAGCAGTTCCTCCTTGCCGGCGACATGGTGGTAGATCGACGACTTGGAGATGCCGGCCGCCTTGGAGAGGTGCTCCATCGAGGTGCCGTCGTAACCGCGCTCGATGAAGACCTGGACGGCGACGGAGAGCAGGGTCTCCGGGGTGTACGTGTCGCGCTTGGCGGTGGTCACGAGGCGCCCTCCCGCTTCTCGGTGGCATAGGAGTGGCGGTACAGCGCGAGGGACGGCGCGTAGCGGCCGGAGGGGTCGCGCTCGTGCAGGTCGTCCAGGAGGGAGCAGGCCCAGGTGCGGCCCAGCCTGCGGCTCCACTCGAAGGGGCCGAGGGGGTAGTTGACGCCCAGCCGCATCGCGGTGTCGATGTCCTCCTCGGTGGCCACGCCCTTGGCCACGGCGTCGTGCGCGAGGTCGACGATCCGCGCGACCGTACGGGCGACGATCATGCCCGGGACGTCGCCGATGACGCTGACGTCCTTGCCGAGCGCCTGGAACAGGCCGATCGCCTCGGACATCGTCTGCGTGGAGGTGTCCTGGGAGGCGGACAGGGCGATACGGGTGGCCTTGCGGTAGTCCAGGGCGAGGTCGAAGTAGACGACGTCCCGGAACTCCACGGACGTCTGGCCGTCGGCGAGGGCGAGTTGGCCGTCGCCGGGCAGCACCAGGCGGGTGCCGTGGTCCTCCTCCTCCTCGCGGACCTGGATGCCCGCCTCGCGGATCAGCGCGAGCAGTTCGGAGGCGGGGCCCAGATTGCCCTCGGCGACGACGTACGCGGGCGGCTGGGCCTTCTCCGCGGTGTGCGGTTCGGCCGCCTCAGGGGCCCCGGTACCGGCGGAGTAGTCGTACCAGCCCTGGCCGGTCTTGCGGCCGAGGCGGCCCGACTCGACCAGACGCCGCTGGGCGAGCGAGGGCGTGAAGCGCACGTCCTGGAAGAAGGACCGCCACACGGAGTGCGTGACCGACTCGTTGACGTCCTGTCCGATCAGGTCGGTCAGCTCGAAGGCGCCCATCTTGAACCCGCCCGACTCACGCAGGATCGCGTCGATGGTGGCCGGGTCGGCGCCCTGCGCCTCGTAGACGGCGAACGCCTCGGCGTAGAAGGGCCGCGCGATGCGGTTGACGATGAAGCCGGGGGTGTCGGCGCAGGCGACCGGCGTCTTGCCCCAGGAACGGGCGGTCTCGTACGCGCGGGTGGCCGACGTGACGTCGGTGGCGTACCCGGAGACGACCTCGACCAGCGGCAGCAGCGGGGCGGGGTTGAAGAAGTGCAGGCCCACCAGGCGGCCCGGGTTGCGCAGGGCGCCCCCGACGGCGGTCACCGACAGGGACGAGGTGTTCGTCGCGAGCAGACAGTCCTCGCCGACGACGTCCTCCAGCTGCCGGAACAGCTCCTGCTTGGCCTCCAGGAGCTCCACGACGGCCTCGACGACCAGGGAGCAGTCGGCGAGGTCGGTGAGGCTCTCCGCGGGCCGCAGGCGGGCCCGTGCCTCGTCCCGGTCGCCGGCGGCGAGGCGGTCCTTCTCGACGAGCCGGTCCAGACGGGTGCCGATCGCGGCGGCCGCCTCGCGGGCACGGCCGGGCACGGCGTCGTACAGCCACACGGGGTGACCGGCGACGAGCGCGACCTGGGCGATGCCCTGGCCCATGGTGCCGGTGCCGACGACGGCCACGGGGCTGCTGAGGTCGAGAGCTGTCATGTGCGCGATCCTCCCGCACGGGGTTTTCCACAGATGCGGCAGGCCCCCTTGTCCCGACCGATCGTTCGGTTACTCTAACCCTGACTGGCTGTTCCTGCCCAGGTTTCCGCCAGGTCATGAGCTCGACGGAGAGTTCTCAAGACGAGGAGTTGGTCCCGCATGGCCGCCGCCGAACCGACCGCGCACGCTCTGATCGCCCAGCACCGGCCCACCCTCGACCAGGCCCTGGAAGCGATCCGCACCCGCGCGTACTGGTCCCCGCACCCGGAACACCCCAAGGCCTACGGGGAGAACGGCAGCCTGGACGCCGCGGCAGGCAAGGCCGCGTTCGACGCCGTTCTGCACACCCGCCTCGACCTCGGCCAGCCCGGCACCGACGACTGGGTGGGCGGCGAGGTGTCGCCGTACGGCGTCGAACTGGGCGTGACCTACCCGCACGCGGACGTGGACACGCTGCTGCCCGCCATGCGGGCCGGACAGGGCGCCTGGCGGGACGCGGGCGCGGAACTGCGCGCGGTGGTCTGCCTGGAGATCCTCAAGCGGATCAGCGACCGGACGCACGAGTTCGCCCACGCGGTCATGCACACCTCCGGCCAGGCCTTCATGATGGCCTTCCAGGCGGGCGGCCCGCACGCACAGGACCGCGGCCTGGAAGCGGTGGCGTACGCGTACGCGGAGCAGGTCCGCACGCCCGGCACGGCGGAGTGGAGCAAGCCCCAGGGCAAGCGCGACCCACTCGCGATGACCAAGCACTTCACCCCGGTCCCGCGCGGGATCGCCCTGCTCATCGGCTGCAACACCTTCCCGACGTGGAACGGCTACCCGGGCCTCTTCGCCTCCCTGGCCACGGGCAACGCGGTCCTGGTCAAGCCCCACCCGCGCGCGGTGCTTCCGCTCGCGCTGACCGTGGGCGTCGCCCGCGAGGTGCTCGCCGAGGCCGGCTTCGACCCGAACCTGGTCGCGCTGGCCGCCGAGCGCCCCGGCGAGGGCATCGCCAAGACCCTGGCCACCCGCCCCGAGATCCGGATCGTCGACTACACCGGCTCGACCGCCTTCGGCGACTGGCTGGAGGCCAACGCCCGCCAGGCGCAGGTCTACACCGAGAAGGCCGGCGTCAACACGGTGATCGTGGAGTCCACCGCCAACTACAAGGGCATGCTCGCCAACCTGGCGTTCTCGCTCTCCCTGTACAGCGGCCAGATGTGCACGACCCCGCAGAATCTGCTGATCCCCCGCGACGGCATCCGCACCGACGAGGGCGCGAAGACCTTCGACGAGGTCGTCGCCGACCTCGCCCGCTCGGTCGACGGCCTCCTCGGCGACGACGCCCGCGCGAACGCGCTGCTCGGCGCGATCGTCAACCCGGACGTCAAAGCCCGCCTGGAGGCCGCCGCGGGCCTCGGCGAGGTCGCCCTCGCCTCCCGCGAGGTGAGCAACCCGGAGTTCCCGGACGCGATCGTGCGCACCCCGGTGCTCGTCAAGCTCGACGGGGCCCGGAAGTACTGGGACGGCGCGGACGACGAGGCCGCCTACATGGGCGAGTGCTTCGGCCCGGTCTCCTTCGCCGTCGCCGTCGACTCCGCGGCCGACGCGGTCGCCCTGCTGCGGCGCACGGTGCGCGAGAAGGGCGCGATGACGGTCGGCGCGTACACCACCGACGCGGAGGTCGAGCGGGCGATCGAGGAGGTCTGCCTGGAGGAGGCCGCCCAGCTGTCCCTCAACCTCACCGGCGGGGTCTACGTCAACCAGACGGCCGCGTTCTCCGACTTCCACGGCTCGGGCGGCAACCCGGCGGCCAACGCGGCCCTCACCGACGGCGCGTTCGTCGCCAACCGCTTCCGGGTGGTGGAGGTCCGCCGGGACGCCTAGGGAGTGTCCGACGGATCATGATCGGAGCCATAAGCGGATCGCTGCTGCGGTGACGGTGCCATGGAAGACGTAGGCCCTCTTGTCGTAACGGGTTGCGACGGCACGGGAGTTCTTGAGCCGG